>JAEULK010000019.1 GCA_016793775.1 Sphingopyxis sp.
TAAACCGACGGCGGCCCCCGCCTTCGCGGGGGCGACGGCAAGTTTCGCCCGATACCGCCCCCTCAATATCCCGCCGTCGCCTCCAGAAACCACACCCGCTGTTCGGTCTCGTCGGCCCAACCGTCGGCCAGCCCGCTGGTCGCGATGTCGCCGTCGCGTTCGGCCGCCGCCTTGACCTCCCGGATCTGCGCCAGCAGCGTCCGGTTGTCGGTCGCCAGCACCTTCACCATCGTGTCGGCATCGACCCCGGCGGCATCGTCATCCTTGATCGCCTGGCGCCGCCCGACATCGCCGATCGAGCGCAAGGTCGCGGCGCCATTCTTGCGCACGCGCTCGGCGATCGGATCGGTCGTTGCGAGCAGCTGCGCCGCCTGTTCGTCGAACAGCAGATGCAGCTCGCGAAAGCGCGGTCCGTGGACGTGCCAGTGGTAATTTTTCGTCTTCAGATACAAAGCGAAGCTGTCGGCGAGCAGCGCGTTGAGCGCGTCGGCGACCTTGGGCTGATTATGATCGGGCATGACACCCTCCTTTCGTGCCGCCGATATAGGAGGTCCGCCAAGCCGCTTCCCATGCAGCCTTTCGCGCAGTTTGATCGACTAAATCGATCAATGGGGGATTAGTGCCCCAGCATCCCGAACGCCGCCATGCCGCTGCGCAGCCCCCACACCAGCAGGATCAGCGCCGCGCCCCAGCGTACCAGCTTCGCCCCCAGCCGATCGGCGAGCGCGGGTCCGAAGGCGAGGAAGGGCAGCATCGCGATCGTCCAGCCGGCGAGTCCGCCCGCGGCCGCCCAATGGCCCGCGCCGCTGGTCGCGGCGAGCGCGCCGATCAGGAAATGGCTGCGGTCGCCGAACTGGATCAGCAGCAGGCGCATGGCGAGCAGGGGCAAGGGCGCCGTCAGCGTCCGGTCGTCGGTCAAGGTCAGCCGCCCGCGCCACGCGAGCGCCACCGCCGCCGACAGCAGCGCGAAGGCGACGAGCAAAGCGATGATGCCCTGCCCGATCATCCGGTTGGCGATCGCCCCCGCGATCGCGGCGATCACCGCATTGACGATAAAGCTGCCGACCGCGATGCCGAACACGATACGCCGGTCGTCGCGCGCGCCGAGCAGGCGCGACAGGAAACGTCCGGTCCGCCCGTCGGCATTGGCGAGCGCCACCGCGACGAGCGCAACCATGATCGCATCCATCGAAATTCAGCCTGTGAAGATCAGTGGCCCAGCCGCATCGCGACCGACGCCAGCCAGGCTTCCTGCACCGCGGGCGCCATCGGCCCGCGCGGCGCGCTTGCGGCGTCGCTCATCGCGTCGAGATAGGTCAGGATCGCGGCGCGATAGCCGCCCGCCGCCACCGCCGATTCGAGCCGGCTCGCCAGCGTCTCGACCGCGGCAAAGCCGTTGTCGCGCGCGAGGCAGCGGATGTCGTCGATACCCTGGACGATCTGGGTCAGCGCGCAATGCGGCAGCGCCTCGGCCAGCGCGCCGATCTGTCCCGTGATACGGCTCCGGATATCGTGGCTCGGGTCATGGTGATGCAGCATCTGACGCCCCCTGGTCCTTTAGGGGTCCGACGATGCGCTCAATTGGTTAATGGGCGGTTATCGATGTCCCAGCGGGCGATCTTGCCCCTGCTTGCAGCGATACATGTCGCGATCCGCCGCCGCGAGGATGTCCGATTCGGTCATGTCGGGCTGGAGCATCGCGATCCCGAAACAGGCCGACAGGGCGATCTCGCGCCCGTCATAGATCGCCGGTTCCGCCGTCAATATCTCGCACAGCCGCGTCACCTGCGCGCGCGCGCCGGCCTCGGTCGACTGGTCGAGGATCAGCCCGAATTCGTCGCCGCCGATGCGCGCCGCGACGTCGGTCGCGCGGATCGCGCCGAGCAGGCGGTCGGCGATCTGGATCAGCGCGAAGTCGCCCGCGGCATGGCCGAAGCTGTCGTTGATGAACTTGAGCTGGTTGACGTCGGCGAACACCACCGCGGCGCTTTCGGCGTGCCGCTCGAAGCGCGCGATGCGCTGGTGGATCGCGGTCAGGAAATAGCGGCGGTTGAAGAGCGGGGTCAGCGTGTCGCGTTCGGACACGCGTTCAAGCTCGGCGACCGCGATCTTCAGCACGCGGTTTTCGCGGCGCAACGCATCGCGTTCGCGGCGCACCGCGCGCAACTGATCCTCGATGGAGTCGACGGGTACGGCGGTCAGATGATCGACCGCGATCCGTGCCCCCCCAATACTGTCCATCCCAAACGTCCCCGAAGCGAACCCATGCTGCCGGCCCGGCGCCGACACTCTCTGATGGTCGAGGACCCTAGAGGCGACTTGATACCAATCGGTAAACGCTGGACGATTTGATGACATTGCCCGCGTCCTGCCGACCCGCTAGGGGGAGGGGCGCGGCGATGACTCGCCCGGGCAGGGAGACAGAGGGATGGGCGACATAGCGCCGCTGGTGGGCGTGATCATGGGCAGCCAGTCGGACTGGCCGACCATGGTGCATGCGGCAGCCATCCTCGAAGAGTTCGGCATCGCGCATGAGGTGCAGATCGTCTCGGCGCACCGCACCCCCGATCGCCTTGTTTCCTATGCCAAATCCGCCGCCAACCGCGGCCTGAAAGCCATCATCGCCGGCGCCGGCGGCGCCGCGCATCTGCCCGGCATGGTCGCCTCGATGACGCGCGTGCCCGTGCTCGGCGTGCCCGTCCAGTCGGCGGCCTTGAGCGGTGTCGATAGTCTCTATTCGATCGTCCAGATGCCCGGCGGCGTGCCCGTCGCGACCTTCGCGATCGGCAAGGCGGGCGCGACCAACGCCGGCCTGTTCGCCGCGGCGCTGCTCGCCAATGCCGACGCCGACCTTGCGGTCCGGCTCGACGCCTGGCGCGCGGCGCAAAGCGAGGGTGTCGCGTCGACCCCGGTCCGCGAAGGCTAGAGGGTCCGTATTCAATTGCAGCGGCATCGAGGTTTGAAGCAAAATGGCTCAGTGCGAGGAGAGAAGGCGCAGACATATGTCAATATTTCAAGGCTTCTCGACGAAGCAATGGGCCATTTTGATCAAATCCCTTCGGGACGCCCAAATGGCTTCCATCTCGACCCGAAAGCCGCTTGGAAAGGCAACCAGCCTTTCCGGCGCGTCTTTCCGCCCGATCTGTTCGCCATTTGGACGCCTCGATGCCGCTGCAATTGAATACGGACCCTAACTTGCTGCCACCCGGTTCGACGATCGGTATCTTGGGCGGCGGCCAGCTCGGCCGCATGCTCGCGATCGCCGCCGCGCAGCTGGGCTACAAGGTCCATATCTATGCGCCCGACGCCGAAAGCGTCGCGGCAGAGGTCACCGCGCACCACAGCCAGGCGGCGTGGGACGACGAACCGCGCCTCGCCGCCTTTGCCGCCGCCTGCGACGCAGTCACCTTCGAATTCGAGAATGTCCCCGTCGATACGGTGCGCTTCCTGTCGGGGCATGTCGCGGTCCGTCCCGGCGCCGAGGGGCTGGAGATCGCACAGGACCGGCTGACCGAAAAAACCTTCGTCGCCGGCCTCGGCGGCCGCCCCGCGCCCTTCGCAGCCGTGCCCGACCGCGCCGCGCTCGACGCCGCGCTGGCTCAGATCGGCGCCCCCGCGATCCTCAAGACCGTGCGCATGGGCTATGACGGCAAGGGTCAGGCGCGCCTTTCCACTGCCGCCGACGCCAACACCGCGTGGGAAGCCATCGGCCGCCACTCGGCCGTGCTCGAAGGTTTCGTGAGCTTCGACCACGAATTTTCGGTGATCCTCGTGCGCGGCATCGACGGCGAGATCCGCTACTGGGATTCGACCGTCAACGTCCATGAAGGCGGCATCCTCGCGACCGCCAGCCTGCCGCCGCCGCCGATCGTGACCGACCAGCAAGACGCTGCTCGCGCGATGATGGCGACCATCGCCGCCGATCTCGACTATGTCGGGGTGCTCACGGGCGAATTTTTCGCGACCGAAAACGGACCCGTCTTCAACGAGATGGCGCCGCGCGTCCACAACAGCGGCCATTGGACGATCGAGGGTGCGGTAACCAGCCAGTTCGAGAATCATATCCGCGCGATCGCCGGCCTGCCGCTCGGCAGCACCGCGACGCGCGCGCTGCCGGTGACGATGCGCAACCTGATCGGCGCCGACATCGCGCGCGTCCCCGACCTGCTCGCCGACGACAACTGCCACGTCCATCATTACAGCAAGACCGAGGTGCGCGAAGGCCGCAAGCTCGGCCATGCGACCTGGGCCGGGGCACAGCCCGCATGAACCACCCCGAAATCACCCTGGTCATCGCGCGCGCCGCGAACGGCGTCATCGGCGCGAACGGCAGGATGCCCTGGCACCTGCCCGCCGACCTGCGCCGTTTCAAGCAGCTCACCATGGGCCGCCCGATGATCATGGGGCGCAAGACCTTCGACAGCCTGCCCACGATCCTCGAAGGGCGCCGCCATATCGTGCTCACCCGCGACCCCGACTGGCAGGAGGAAGGCGCCGAACCCGTCGCCTCGGTCGAGGACGCGCTGCGCCGCGCCAATGCGCCGCAGGTGATGGTGATCGGCGGCGCCGAAATCTATGCGATGTTCGTGGGCCAGGCCGACCGCATCGAGCTGACCGAAGTCGCACTCACCCCTACGGGCGACGCGAGCATCGCCTACCCCGACCCCGCCGACTGGGTCGAGGCCGCGCGCGAGGATCATCCCACCGCCGACGGCCGCCCCGCCTACAGCTTCGTCACCTTCGTCAGGAGGCCATGATGCGCCGCTGGATCACCGGCCTGTTGCTGATCGTCGCGCTCGCCGCGCTCGCCTTCTTCAGCCTCGCCCCCGGAATGATCGAGCGCGGGCTCAACAAGATCGACGGCAAGCCGCTCGCGCAAGTGAGCGCGCGCGCCGAGGCGCTGCATCAGACGCTGACCATCGTCGATCTGCACAGCGACAGCCTACTGTGGAGCCGCGATTTCCTGAAGCGCGCCGAGCGGGGCCATATGGACCTGCCGCGCCTCGAGGAAGGCAATGTCGCGCTGCAGGTCCTCGCGAGCACGACCCAGTCGCCCAAGGGCCAGAATTACGACGCGAACGGCGCCGATACCGACAATATCACCCCGCTGGTGGTGGCCCAGCTCCAGCCGGTGCGGACGTGGAATTCCTTGCTCGAACGCTCGCTGTGGCACGCGACCAAGCTGCACCGCGACGCCAAGGCGTCGGGCGGCAAGCTGCGTGCGGTCGCCAGTGCCGAAGAACTGAACGCGCTCTTCGCCGCGCGCCGGACCAGGCCGCGCACCACCGGCGCGATGCTCAGCATCGAGGGTCTCCACAATCTCGAAGGCGACATCGCCAATCTCGACAAGCTCTACAAGGCGGGCTTCCGCATGGCGGGGCTCACCCATTTCTTCGACAATGAGCTCGCCGGATCGATGCACGGGCTGAAAAAGGGCGGACTTACCCCGCTCGGGCGCCAGGTGATCGCGCACATGGAAGCCAAGGGCATGATCGTCGACGTCGCGCATTGCTCGAAAACCTGCGTCGCCGACATCCTCGCAATGGCGCGCCGCCCCGTCGTCTCCAGCCACGGCGGGGTGCAGGCGACGTGCCAGGTCAACCGCAACCTCGACGACGCGCAGATCCGCGGCGTCGCCGCGACCGGCGGCCTCATCGGCATCGGCTATTGGGACGCCGCGGTCTGCGACACCTCGCCCGCGAGCATCGCGCGCGCGATGAAGCATGTCCGCGACCTGGTCGGCATCGACCATGTCGCGCTCGGCAGCGACTATGACGGCGCCACCACGGTGCGCTTCGACACGTCGCAGCTGGTGCAGGTGACGCAGGCGCTGATCGACGCGGGGTTCAGCGACGACGAGGTTCGCGCCGCGATGGGCGGCAACGCGATCCGCGTGCTCGGCGCGGGGCTGGTCCCGCTGACGCCGCCGATTTCCGTCGAGCATCTATGATCCGCCTCGACGGCCACAATCGCATCGCGGGCGATCTGCGCGGCGGCGTCATCGCGCTCGGCAATTTCGACGGCTTTCACGCTGGGCACCAGGCGGTCGTCGGCCGCGCCGTCCGCCACGCGCAGGACGAGGGCCGCCCCGCGATCGTCGCGACCTTCGACCCGCATCCGGTGCGCTTCTTCAAGCCCGACGCCGCGCCCTTCCGCCTGACGACGCTCGACCAACGGCAGGAGCTGTTCGCCGCTGCGGGCGCCGACGCGATGCTCGTCCTGCCCTTCGACGCCGCGCTCGCGGGGACGAGCGCCGAGGATTTCATCCGCGGGCTTCTCCTCGACCGCTATGGCGCAAAGGGCGTGGTCACCGGCGCCGACTTCGTTTTCGGCAAGGGCCGCGGCGGCGACGTCGTGACCCTCGCCGACCACGCCCGCCGCCTCGGCTTCTTCACCGAAATGGTCGCCCCGGTCGACGACGCCGACGAAGTCATCTCGTCGAGCCGTATCCGCGACGCGCTGCACGCGGGCGACTGCGCCACCGCCGCGCGCCTGCTCACCCGCCCCTTCACGGTGCGAGGGCTGGTCCAGCACGGCGACAAGAACGGCCGCCTGCTGGGCTTTCCCACCGCAAACATCGACATGGGCAATTATCTGCGCCCGCGGTACGGCATCTATGCCGTCACCGGAAAGCTTCCCGACGAGCGCATCCTGAGGGGCGCCGCCAATCTCGGCATCCGCCCGAGTTTCGACCCGCCGAAAGAATTGCTCGAACCGCATTTCTTCGACTTCGCCGAAGATGTGTACGGGCAGGAAATCGACGTCGCCTTCCACGCCTTCATCCGGCCCGAGGCGAAGTTCGACAATATGGACGCGCTGATGGCGCAGATCGCGGCGGACTGCGAACGCGCAAAAGAACTACTGGCGGGGCTTTAAGAATAATGCGCGCAGAGGCGCAAAGGGCGCAGAGAAGAGATTGGTTCACGCGGAGACGCGGAGACGCGGAGAAGAAAGAGTGGCGGCTTCCGCCGCCCTTGTTCCCTTTTTCGGCGATCTCTGCGCCTCTGCGCGAATCCCCTCTTTCTTTCTCCGCGTCTCCGCGCCTCCGCGTGAACGATTTGACCGCCCCCTCCCACGAGTGAACCGAGCGATATGACCGAAGCAAGCAGCGACTGGGCCGACGCGCTCGAAGGGCCGAAGAAAAAGCCGATGAGGCGCGGCACAAAAATCTTCCTTTGGATCTTCGCCGCCTTCGTCGCCTGGGCAGTGCTCAGCAACGCGAGCTGGCTCGCCCCCGACCCCGTCGGTAAACCCAAGCTCATCGCGCACCGCGGCGTCCATCACCTCTACGACAAGCGCGCCGCCACCGGCCGCGACACCTGTACCGCGCAGCATGTCTACGCGCCGAGCCACCAGATCTTCGAGAACACCCCCGAATCGATGCGCCTCGCGGTCGGTTATGGCGCCGCGATGGTCGAGGTCGACGTCGCACCGACCAAGGACGGCCGCATGGTCCTCTTCCACGACTGGACCATCGACTGCCGCACCGAGGGCAAGGGTGCCACGCGCGACTTGACGCTCGCCCAGCTCCAGGCGCTCGACATCGGTTATGGCTACACCGCCGACGGCGGCAAGACCTACCCCTTGCGCGGCAAGGGTATCGGCAAGATGCCGACCGTCGAGGCGGGGCTCGCCGCGCTCCCCGTCCACCCCATCCTCTTCAACTTCAAGTCGAAGAATCCAAAAGAGGCCGACCAGCTCTTCGCGATCCTGAAAGCCGCGGGCCGCGACAGCGCGAAGATCGGCGACGCCTTCTACGGCGCCGAAGCCCCGGTAAAGCGGATGCGCGACCTGCTGCCGACCAACTGGGCGTTCGACCTCAAGACCGAGGCGATGGCGTGCAGCAAGGACTATGTGACTTACGGCTGGACCGGCATCGTCCCCGAAAGCTGCCGGAACGGCACGCTCGCCATCCCGGTCAATTATCAATGGGCTTTCTGGGGCTGGCCCGACCGGCTGATCGCACGGATGGACAGCGTCGGCGCCAAGGTGATCGTCTTTGGCCCCTATGAAAGCGGCAAGTCGAACGAAGGCTTCAGCGACCCGCGCCAGATCGCCAAGATCCCGGCGAGCTTCAACGGCTATATCTGGGTCGAGGATATCGCGGCCATCGGTCCCGCGCTGAAGCCGCGGCAGAAATGACCTTCCCCTCTCCCATTTAGGGAGAGGGCAGCGAGACTTGGCGGCTCTGCCACCTAGTCGCAGCGGGTGAGGGGGTCGTCCTATCGAGAGGGCAATCCCCTCACCCAGCTTCGCCTAGGCAACAAGTTGCCAAGGCTGCGCAACCCTCTCCCAACGGGAGAGGGGATTGCTAGTGGTTTGCGCCCACGCGAATCTGCGCTAAGCGCCGCGCACCATGACCGACAGCACGCCCCCCGCAGAACAGCGCGACTATCGCGACACCGTCTTCCTGCCCAAGACCGACTTCCCGATGAAGGCCGGCCTGCCGCAGAAGGAACCGCTGATTCTCGCCAAATGGCTCGAGGCCAATCTGGAAGGGCAGATTCGCGAAAGCCGCAAGGGCCGCGACCAGTTCATCCTCCACGACGGCCCGCCCTACGCCAATGGCGACATGCACCTCGGCCATGCGCTCAACCATATCCTGAAGGACCTGGTCGTCCGCACCCAGACGCTGAAGGGCAAGGACGCCCCTTACGTCCCCGGCTGGGACTGCCACGGCCTGCCGATCGAGTGGAAGGTCGAGGAGCAGTACCGCAAGAAAAAGCTGAACAAGGACGAGGTTCCGGTCGAGGAATTCCGCGCCGAATGCAGAGAATACGCGCTACATTGGGTCGATACCCAGCGCGAGCAATTGAAGCGCCTCGGCATCGGCGGCGACTGGGACAACCCCTATCTGACGATGGATTATGAGGCCGAAGCCACCATCGTCCGCGAACTGCTCAAATTCGCCGCGAACGACATGCTCTATCGCGGCGCCAAGCCGGTGATGTGGTCGCCGGTCGAAAAGACCGCCCTCGCCGAGGCCGAGGTCGAATATGAGGATATCGTCTCGACCCAGATCGATGTGGCGTTCGAGATCGTCGAGAGTCCGATCCCCGAGCTGGTCGGCGCGCATGCGGTGATCTGGACGACCACCCCGTGGACGATCCCTGTCAACCAGGCTTTGGCCTATGGGCCGGAGGTTGAATATGTCCTGCTGGAAGGTGACGGCGGCAGGAAGTTCCTTGTCGCGGACGCTTTAGATACGGCATTTGGCGAGCGCGTTGCCAAACAAGCTGGCGATACCTCGGTCTTCAGACAGATTTGGGAAGGCAAAGGCTCCGACCTCGCCGGCACCATTGCCCGCCACCCGATGCACGCGCTCGGCGGCTTCTTCGCGCGCCCGCGCCCCTTCCTCGCGGGCGATTTCGTTACCACCGACAGCGGCACCGGGCTCGTCCATATGGCGCCCGATCATGGCGAGGACGATTTCGACCTGTGCAAGGCGAACGGCGTCGACCCCGTGTTCGCGGTCGAGGGCGACGGCAAATATCGCGAGGACTGGGGCTGGCTCGCCGGTCAGGGCAGCGTCATCAATCCCAAGTTCAACGCTCCCGACGGCCCGATCTGCAGCGATCTCCGCGAAGCCGGCGCGCTGCTCGCGGCCTCGGCCGATTACAAGCACAGCTATCCGCACAGCTGGCGCTCGAAGGCGAAGGTCATCTATCGCTGCACGCCGCAATGGTTCGTGCCGATGGACAAGGTCATGACGCATATCGAGCCCAAGGCGCCGCGCGAGCAGCGCTGGGAATCGGAAGGCGGCGCGATCAATCCGGCCGAGGAGGGCCTGTGCGCCGCGCCGACGCTGCGCCAGGCCGCGATGCAGGCGATCGACGACACGCGCTTCGTCCCCGAAAAGGGCCGCAACCGCATCGGATCGATGGTCAAAGACCGCCCAGACTGGGTGCTGAGCCGCCAGCGCGCGTGGGGCGTGCCGATCACGCTCTTCATCGACCGCAAGACCGGCCAGTATCTCAGCGACCGGGCGGTCAACGACCGCATCGTCAACGCCGTCCGGATAAGCGGCGTCGATGCGTGGAACGACGCGCGCGCGCAGGAGTATCTGGGCGACGCGTACGACGCCGCCGATTACGAGCGCATCACCGACATTCTCGACGTCTGGTTCGATTCGGGCTGCACCCACGCCTTCGTGCTCGAAAGTGGCCGCTGGCCCGCGCTCGTCCGCCACGACGGCGGCACCCACAGCGCCGACCTTTATCTGGAGGGCAGCGACCAGCATCGCGGCTGGTTCCAGTCGTCGCTGCTGGAAAGCTGCGGCACGCGCGGCCAGGCGCCGTACAAGGCGGTTCTGACGCACGGCTTCACGATGGACAGCAAGGGCCTCAAGCAGTCGAAGTCGCTCGGCAACACCACCGATCCCGTCAAGGTGATGGAGACCAACGGCGCCGACATCATCCGCCTGTGGGCGCTGTCGGTCGACTTCACCGAAGACCACCGCATCGGCGACGAAATCCTGAAGGGCGTCGCCGACCAGTATCGCAAGCTGCGCAACACCTTCCGCTATTTGCTCGGCGCTTTGGAGGGCTTCACCGAAGAGGAGCGCATCACCGACGTCGCGGCGATGCCCGAACTCGAACGCTATATGCTCAGCCTGCTCGCCGACCTCGACGCGAAGATGGCGCAGGCGGTCGATGATTTCGACTTCAACAGCTACACGCGGCTGCTGACCGATTTCTGCAACGAGGATTTGTCGGCCTTTTATTTCGATATCCGCAAGGACGTCCTCTACTGCGACCTCGGCCCCGCCGCGCCGCTCGGCACCGACACCCGCCGCGCGTACCGCAGCACCCTCGATGTGCTGTTCCACGCCTTGGTGCGCTACATCGCGCCGGTGCTGGTGTTCACAGCCGAGGAAGTCTGGGGAACGCGCTATCCCGATGCGGGCAGCGTGCATCTGCTGGAGTGGCCGGACTTGGATTATTTGCTGTTCCCCCGCGAAGGCGGGGGTCCATCTCCTGCCGGTTCCATCTCGCACCATCCGGAGATGGGTTCCCGCCTTCGCGGGAACACACAGCTGACGGAGAAGTGGGCATTGATCCGCAACACCCGCGCGCTTGTCACCGAACGCATCGAACCGCTGCGCCGCGAGAAGATCATCCGTTCCAGCCTCGAAGCCGAAGTATGGCTTCCCACCGAGGGCGGCGATGTCGATTTCGAGGAAGTTTTCATCACTTCGACCGTCCATCGGGGCGATTGGGACGTGAAGCGCACGGAAAACCACAAATGCGGCCGCTGCTGGCGCCACCTGCCCGAGGTCACGACCGACGGCGCCTTGTGCAATCGCTGCGACACGGTATTGAGCTAAGCCATGACTACGAAATATTCGCCGCACCTGAAGTTCGGCCTGACCATTGCCGCGCTCGCCTTGGTCCTCGACCAGCTGACCAAATGGATCGTCATCACGCCGCTGTCGCTCGAGGCGAAGCGGGTGATCGACCTGTTGCCGATCTTTCGCCTGACCTGGGCCGAGAACACCGGCATCTCGCTGTCGATGTTAGCCGACGGGGGCGAGACGATGCGCTGGATTCTCGTCGCGGTCACCGCCCTCGTCGCGGGCGCGGTCGCGATCTGGATGACGCGCGAGAAAGCCAAGGGCGACGTCTTCGCGCTCGCGCTCATCTTCGGCGGCGCGCTCGGCAATATCGCCGATCGCGTCCGCTTCGGCTATGTCGTCGATTTCGCCGATCTGCATTTCGGGGAATTTCGCCCCTTCCTCATCTTCAACGTCGCCGATGCGTGCATCACCATCGGGGTGCTTTTGCTGGTTGCGCGCGCGCTGCTCTTGGGCGAAAAGGCCCCCAAGGCAGGCGATCAGCCCGCCGCCGAATAAACGGGGCGTACAGGAGTGATTTTCAAGTGAACCGGACCACCGCCATCCTCGCGACCGCCCTGGCCGCATCGACGCTCGCCGCGTGCGGATCGAACAATCTGTTCAGCCGCGACCGCCCCGACGAAATGCGCGTGTCGCGCCAGGCGCCGCTGATCGTGCCCCCCGATTTCTCGCTCGTCCCGCCCGCACCGGGTTCGGCGCGCCCCGGCGGCGAAACCACCGCCGAACAGACGCTGCGCGCGCTCTTCGGCGGCCCCGCCCCGCGCAGCACGACCGAAAGCGCGATCATCGGCAGCGCCGACGGCGCCCGCGCCGACCCCGGCATCCGCAGCCAGGTCGGCAGCCCGACCACCGACGTCGTCGACAAGGGGCTGGTCACCCGCGACATCATCTTCGCCCCCGAAGGCGACGGCCAGAACGCCAGCGCGGCGATCCCGGGCTGATCGCGCCAAAAGCGAACAGGGAATCGGGCGGCCTCGACCGCCCTTTTTCTTGGGCGCGGCCTAGCTGAACAGGCTCGACAGCAGGACCATCGCGACCAGACTTTCGACCATCGCGCGCGACGCATGGCCGAAGGCGCGCAGCCGCCCGCATTCGAGATGCTGGTTGAACCAGGCAGTCTGCAAGAAACCGAACCACAGCAATCCGAACAGCGCGAGGGCCATCCCCGCGAGCAACGACCAGTCGTGCCCCAGCTTGATCAGGATCACCGCAGTGCCCAGCTTCATCGCCAGCACCGCGGCGACATAGCATTGGCTGTAAAAGGGGGCGCGCAGCGTGTCGCGGTTGACCTGAAGCCGTTTCGCGCGGACCAGCCGCGTCGCCATCATCACCGGAAACAGGCTGTACATCACGATGCGCAGGATGATCAGGTCGGTGTTGGTGCTGACGAAGGCCGACAGCCCGACCTTGCTCGCGACCACCGCGTCGTTGCCGACCAGCGCGATCTCGGCGGCATGGACGAGGATCAGCGACAGCAGCAGGAACAACGGCGGGCTCAGCGTATCGGTATATTGCTGGTCGCTCGCGTCGCCCTGCTCGGTGTCCGAATAGTCCATCATCCGCAGCGGGCGCACCAGCGTGCGCCACAGGGTGATCGGATAAAAGACCAGCCACGACATCACCTCGTACAGCAGCTCGTCGAGCGATTGCAGGAGGTTGAAGAAGTTCATGCCGACGCCTCGGCATAGCGTCGGCCCTCGGCGAGCCACGCCGCAAAGCTGCGTACCGTCGTCGGGCGCCCCTCGTCCCACGTCGGCCATGCACGCCAGTCATAGCCCCGCTGCTGGCAAAAGCGTTCGAGCCAGTCCTGCGGCTCGTCGGGGTCGATCGAAAGGCTGTTCAGGAAATCGTCGTCCGGATGCGGCGTCGCGGGCGACCAGTAATCGGCGAGCTCGTCCCACAGATATGCCGCGATATCGGGATCGGCGATCTCCGTGATGGCGGACACGAACTCATCCTCGCCGAGATTTGGCCGCGACGCCGCAAGTCTTGCGACTTCGCTCCGCCAGCGGCGCGCCATGAACGCCCATAACAGCAGGAACAGTCCGACGCATCCGGCGGCGAACCACCAGCCGCTCAAGCCCGCGCCCCCGCCTCCTCGACGCCCGCGCTGTTGTGGCGCAGCGCCTTCAGCACCGTATCGACGATCTGCGGCGCGTTGAGTCCCGCCGCGTCATATTGCCTGTCAGGCGAATCCTGGTCCTGGAAGGCGTCGGGCAGGCGCATCGTGCGCAGCTTCAGCCCCGCATCGATCAGCCCCTCGTCGCTCGCCAGCGTCAGCACATGCGCGCCGAGCCCGCCGACGCTATTCTCCTCGATGGTCACGCAAACCTCGTGATTGGCGAGCGTCTTGCGGATCAGCTCCTCGTCGAGCGGCTTGGCGAAGCGCAGGTCGATCACGCTGGTGGAAAGCCCGCGCGCCTCGAGCGTATCGGCGGCTTTCAGCGCCTCGGCGAGCCGCGTGCCGAGCGACAGGATCGCCACCGTCTTGCCGCTGCGCACGACGCGCCCCTTGCCGATCTCCAGCTTCTGCGGAACCTCGGGAAGCGCCACCCCGGTGCCATTGCCGCGCGGATAGCGGAAGGCGATCGGCCCCAAATCATATTCGGCGGCGGTATAGGTCATATGGACGAGCTCGGCCTCGTCGGCCGCCGCCATCACGACAAAATTGGGCAGCGTCGCCAGATAAGTGACGTCGAACGACCCCGCATGCGTCGATCCGTCGGCGCCCACCAGCCCCGCGCGGTCGATCGCGAAGCGCACCGGCAGATTCTGGATCGCGACGTCATGGACGACCTGGTCGTAGGCGCGCTGGAGGAAGGTGGAGTAAATGGCGGCGAACGGCCGCATCCCCTGCGCCGCGAGTCCTGCGGCAAAGGTCACCGCATGCTGTTCGGCGATGCCGACGTCGAAGGTCCGTGTCGGGTGCGCCTTGGCGAATTTGTCCACGCCTGTGCCCGACGGCATCGCCGCGGTGATCGCGACGATCCTCTTGTCGGTTTCTGCCAGCTTGGCGAGCGTTTCGCCGAACACATTCTGATATTGCGGCGGCCCCGGCGGCGCCTTGGCCTGCACGCCGGTGACGACGTCGAATTTCTGGACGCCATGATATTTGTCCGCCGCCGCTTCGGCGGGGCCATAGCCCTTGCCCTTCACGGTCACCGCATGGATCAGTACCGGCCCGTGGTCGCTGTCGCGCACATTTTCGAGCACCGGGATCAGATGGTCGAGATTATGCCCGTCGATCGGCCCGACATAATAAAAGCCGAGCTCCTCGAACAGCGTCCCGCCCATCGCCATGCCGCGCGCATATTCGTCGGTCTTCTTCGCCGCCTTGTGCAGCGGCTCGGGCAATTTGCGGGCAAAGCGCCGCGCGATCTCGCGCAGCTCGACGAAGGGCCGCGACGACACCAGCTTGGCGAGATAGGCCGAGAGTCCTCCAACAGGGGGGGCGATCGACATGTCGTTGTCGTTGAGAATGACAATCAGCCGGTTGCCCGCCGCGGCGGCATTGTTCATCGCCTCATAGGCCATGCCCGCCGACATCGAACCGTCGCCGATCACCGCGATCGCGCGGCCCGGCTCGTCCTTCAGCTTGTTGGCGATCGCAAAGCCGAGCGCGGCGCTGATCGAGGTCGAGCTGTGCGCCGCGCCGAACGGATCATATTCGCTCTCGCTGCGTTTGGTGAAGCCCGACAGCCCGCCGCCGGTGCGCAGCGTGCGGATGCGGTCGCGGCGCCCGGTGACGATCTTGTGCGGATAGCATTGGTGCCCGACGTCCCACACGATCTTGTCGCGCGGGGTGTCGAACACATAATGGAGCGCGGTGGTCAGCTCGACCACCCCCAGCCCCGAACCCAGATGGCCGCCGGTGGTGCCGACCGCGCTGATCATCTCGGCGCGCAATTCGTCGGCGAACTGGCGGAGGGTTTCGGGCTTCAGCTTGCGGAGGTCGGCGGGGACATCCACCGTGTCGAGCAGCGGCGTGGACGGGCGATCGGTCATCGCCCCGTCATACTGGTAACCGCCGATACTGTCGAACGAAAAGGGGGTGAGGGTGACGGCTTTGGGGTGAGTTCGACACGACTATTATTTCCGTTTGTGTCGAGCGAAGTCGAGACACGCTTGGAAGCGCGGACCTTCGGGGTGTCTCGACTTCGCTCGACACGAACGGGTTTGATAGGGCGCATTCCCACAACCGCCCTTATCTTTCCTCCTCCTCGGCCCGCTTCGCCGCATCGACCTGCGCATAAAGCCCGCGCACCATCAGGTCGGTGAACACCAGCATCACCCCGACCATGCCGAGGAACAGGGCGACCGCCATCGCGGGCAGCGGCCCGAGCGCGTCCACCCGCCCCTCGCGCATCGCGACCGCCAGCAAGGCGGCGCCAACCATCATCGCATAGCCGATGAAGCGCGGCGCCCGGCTCAACGCCGCGCTCCCGCCGTGACGTCACAGCGAAGGGCCGCGACGGCCATGACGTCAATGTCGATGTCGCGCTGCGCAACATCGCGGCGATCAAGGCAGGAGAGGCACGACATCGTCCCAGCATGGGAACTAAATCCCGCCTCGACAAGTCTCTGTCTTTCCAAGACCCCTTGCTTCACTTACACGCCTGTGACGAGGGGCAAGACCAACAGGAACCAACGCCACATGCCGACGCCCGCCTTCTTCTCCCGTCTCGCTGTTCCGGTGCTGCTGTTGTGCGCCGCCGCGCCCGCGCAGGCCATGGACGGTCCGCTCGGTTATGACCTCGGCGGTCTCGGCGGCACCGAGCTGACGCAGGGCCGCCCGGCGCCGGTCCTGGCCGCCCCGACCGCCTATCTGCAGGACCGCGAGATCGACGAGACGATCCTGCTCCCCACTGCCTCGCCCGAGGGCGACGACGACCGCAAATGGGCGCGCGACTATATTTCCCTCGCCGGCGGGGTGATCACCGCGCCGAGCTACAATGGATCCGACGACCGCGTGATTCTGCCCGGCTTCTATGTCCGCGGTCGCCTCAGCGGCTTTGCCTTCTCGACCCGCGGCACCAATCTCCAGGTCGATCTGATCCGCCAGAAGCGCGGGCAAAAGACCGACCTGAAATTCGGCCCGATCATCAATTTGCGCAGCGACCGCACCGGCCGCATCAAGGATGTGCAGGTCGAGGCGCTGGGCGAAAAGAAGATGGCGGTCGAAATCGGCGTGTCGGCGGGCGTCACCCACACCGGCATCGTGACCAGCGGGTACGACCAGGTCGGGCTGCGCGTCGTCGGCCTGAAAGATATTTCGGGCAAGCATGGCAGCTGGGTGCTCTCGCCCACGGTCGATTATGGCACGCCCTTGTCGAAGCGCGCCTTCATCGGAGTCTCGGCGTCGATGAACGTCTATGGCAAGGGTTTCGGCCGCTATTATTTCGACGTCGATCCGCTCGGCAGCGCCGCGAGCGGCCTGCCCGTCTATAGCGGTGCGGGAAACAAGGTCACGGCGGGCAAATATACGCTTGGCCTCGCCGGCGCCTATGGCCTGTCGGGCGATTTGCGCAAAGGCTTCGTGCTGATCGGCGGCGCGCAATATGGCCGGATGCTGGGCCGCTATGCCGATTCGCCGATCGTCGCCGACGCGGGCAGCGCCGACCAGTGGCTCGGCGGCATCGGCCTCGCCTATCAATTCTGACGCATGCGGGCGGCGGACGGCGCGAACGGCGATTTTGTCCGCTACCTGCCGTGGATGTTCCTCGGCTTCGGGCTGGTCTTCACCGCGCTGTCGGCCTGGATCATCGCGCGCGAGATGCGCGGGCGCCACTGGCGCGCGATCGAGGGGCGGGTGATCGGGCACCAGCGCCGCGCCAGCCGCAATGGCGAAACCGGCAGCACGACGATCCTCCATGCCGCCGAGATCGAATATCGGCTGCCCGGCCTGCCCCCGGCACGCTTCGTCGATAGCATGGCCTCCAGCAACCCGCCGGCTATCGGCGCTGCGGTCCGGCTGCGCTACAACCCCGACGACCATGACGAGATCATGGTCTGGGCGCCGCTCGGCCGCGCCCTCTTCCATGGCATTTTCCTTGCCATGGGGCTGATCTTTATCGGCTGCGGTATCTTTGCCATGGTTATCGCTTAGTAAGTATCGCATTTTTCCGTGCCGCTTTGAACCAGAGTGCGGCCATGTGATAATAATGCGACAGTCTCCTATATTCGCCAAGGCGCTGCCGCTTTCCCCATATCCGTTTGTTTCGGCCTCGTTACACAGGGGCTTGGGCGGGGGTATTCAACGCACGGGGCACCATACGGCGCCTCGTCGGACAATGGAGAGTCGCATGGTGAATTTCCGGCATATCGCCCGTCTGGGAACCGCGGGCATTGCGATCGTCGCGGCGGTCGAAGGCGCCCCGATCGCCTACGCTCAGGACATACAGCCGCCGCAAACCGGCGCCGAAACCAGCGGCGATACCATCGTCGTCACCGGATCGCGCATCCGCCGCGACCCGCTCGACCAGGATGCGCCGATCGTCTTCGTCGGGCAGGAGGATATCGCCAAGACCGGCCTCGCCTCGATCAACGACGTGCTCCAGCGCCTGCCCAGCTCGGGCGGCGGGCTGAACAGCAAGTTCAACAACAGCGGCAACCTCGGCAATCCGCCCGACGGCGGCGGGGTCGGCGCCGGGTCGGCCGAAATCGACCTGCGCTATCTGGGCTCGCGCCGCGTGCTCGTCCTCGTCGACGGCATCCGCTATGTGAACGGCGCCTCGGCGAGCGGCGTTCCCGGGTCGACCGATCTCAACTCGATCCCCGACAGCGCGATCGACCGCGTCGAGGTGCTCCAGGACGGCGCCTCGGCCATTTATGGCTCCGACGCGATCGCCGGGGTGGTCAACATCATCACCAAGCGCAGCCAGGAGGGGCTGAACGCGAGCGCGCAGGTCGGCGGCTACGGCCAGGGCGACGGCTTCACCAAGAGCGCGCAGCTGAGCTGGGGCAATGGCCGCGGCGCGACCCAGATCGTCGTCGGCGCCAATTATGTCCAGCAGGACGGCGTCTTCGCGGGCAGCCGCGACATCTCGCGCTTTCCGGCGCCCTATTCCAACACCTGCTTCGACGGCGGCTGTTCGGGCTTCGTGCCGCTCGGCCGCTTCGCGGTGTTCGGCAACGACCTGACCTTGCGCGGACCGGTGATCGGCCGGACGCCCGTCTACAATTCGGGCAATCCCACCGACCCGGCGAGCGATTTCAAGGCTTTCGGAACCGCGGACCGCTTCAATTTCGGCCCGTTCAACTATCTTCAGATCCCCGTCGAACGCTATGGCGCCTTCGTCAATGTCCGCCAGGAACTGAACGACAGCGTCAATTTCTCGGTCCGCGGCATCTGGAACCAGCGCAAGTCGAAGAATCAGGCGGCGCCCCTGCCCTTCGGTTTCGGGGTCGCCGCCGGGCTGACCCCGGTGCTCGACGCGATCACCGTCGATGTCACCAATCCCTTCAACCCGTTCGGGGTGACGCTCGACGCCAGCAACACCGATTTCGTCTATCGCCGCTTCGTCGAGGGCGGCCCGCGCCGCTTCAACCAGACGGTCACCACCATCTATGGCGTCGCGACGCTCGACGGCAAATTCGATATCGGCGGGCGCGACTGGTATTGGGACGTCAACGCCAGCTATGGCCGCAACAAGGCGCGGCAGACGATGTACGGCAATATCAACGCCGACAATCTGCGCCGGGCGCTGGGTCCGGTCGCGCTGTGCACCGGCGCCTGCGTGCCCTTCAACATCTTCGGCGGGGTCGGATCGATCACCCAGCCGATGCTCGACTATGTGACGTTTGAACAGCGTGACAGCAGCCGCCAGTCGACCTTCGACGCCTCGGTCAACCTGTCGGGCAGCCTGTTCGACCTGCCCGGCGGGCCGCTCGGCCTCGCGGTCGGCGCCGAATATCGCAAGCTCAAGGGCCGCTTCGACCCCGACCCGATCGTCGCCGCGGGCTTCAGCTCGGATATCCCGGCGCTGCCGACGCGCGGCAGCTATGACGTCAAGGAAGCCTATGCCGAGCTGAGCGCACCGATCCTGTCGGGCACGCCCTTCTTCGAGCTGCTCGAATTCGACGGCGCGGTCCGCTTCTCGGACTATTCGACCTCGGGCTCGACGACGACGCTGAAGGGCGGGGTCAATTGGAAACCGGTGCGCGACCTGCGGCTCCGCGCCTCCTATGCCGAGGGGTTCCGCGCCCCCTCGATCGGCGAATTGTTCGGCACCCAGTCGCGGTTCGACCAGCCGATCGACGATCCCTGTTCGAGCCATGCGACCAACACCGCGGCGCGGCGCTTCGCCAACGACGCGACGGTCCGCACCAACTGCATCGCCGCGGGCGTGCCCGCGGGCGGCACCTATCAACAGGCGAACCCGCAGATTTCGGTGCTCGTCGGCGGCAATGAGGGCCTCGGCGCCGAAACCTCGCGCAGCTGGATCTTCGGCGGCGTCTATAGCCCCGGCTTCGTCCCCGGCCTCTCGCTCGAGGTGAATCGCTACGACATCCGCATCCGCGGCGCGATCCAGGCGGTCAACGCCTCGATCACCCTCGACCGCTGCGTCGTCCAGAACGAGGCCGACGCCTGCGCGCTCGTCACCCGCGTCCCGGGCGGCGGCCAGCTTACCCAGATCCAGGGGCTGCTCCAGAACATCGCCGGAATCCGCACCAAGGGCATCGACGCCAATTTGAGCTATCGGACCCGGGAAACCTCGGTGGGTCGCTTCAACATCAGCTGGAACAACAGTTTCCTGACCCAATATGACGTCATCGTGCCGACCGCCGACGGCCGGCTGGTGATCAGCCGCGAAGGCACCGAACAGGGCAGCCCCAGCCAGGCCTTCCCCAAATGGAAGTCGGTCGGCATCCTCGACTGGCAGGGCAAGGGACTCGGTGCGACGGTGACCGGCCGTTATGTCTCGGCGATCACCGAGCCGCTCGCCGCCGACAACCGGCTGAAAGCGCGCTTCTACACCGATCTCCAGCTGCGCTGGTTTCCGGCGGACGCGCCCGACTCCTTCGGCTTCGCGCTCGGGGTGAACAATCTGTTCAACACCAGGGCGCCGGGTTGCATCAGCTGCGACATCAACAATTTCGATCCCACCGCCTATGATCTGCCCGGACGCTTCTATTACGTCCGCGCCAGCTTCAAGATGTAGGCACGCGCGGGGGCGGCGGCACGCCCGTCGCCCCCGGTTGGGCTCAACCGAGCCCCGCGATCCGCAGCCGCGCCTTCATCGCGTCGACGAACAATCGCACCGACGGCAGCGCGGCGCGCGACGGCTCGAACAGCAGGTGGACCGGCAGCGCGGGGGGCTGGTCGCCCGGCGCGCGCAGATCGAATTCGATCCCGAACCGATCCGCGAAGGGTCGACGACGCACCACTTCATCTGCGCCATGCCCGGCGGCATCCGCATCGAATTCGCCACCCCCTTCGCCTGAGGAGCGCGCCATGCCCATAGTGAACATCAAGATCACCCGCGAGGGCGCCACCCCCGAACAGAAGGCCGAACTGATCGGCGGCGTCACCGACCTGCTCCAGCGCATCCTCGGCAAGAATCCCGCCACCACCGTCGTCACCATCGACGAGGTCGATTTGGACGATTGGGGGATCGGCGGGCTGCCCGTGCTCGTCTATCGTGCGGCGCAAGCCTCGAAGGAATCGAAACCATGACCGCGACCAGCAACGCCCCCGCCTTCGCCTTCATCATGCTGCTCACCGGCATCGGCATCCCGATCCTCGCCGCCTTGAACGGGGGGCTGGGAACAAGGCTCGGCAGCCCGATGGCGGCGTCGATGATCCTCTTCGGCCTCGCCTTCCTGATCGCCGCCGCCGGCGCGGCGATGACCGGTTCGATCGGACAGATCCGCGTCACGAGCGCGGTTCCGCCACAATTCTACTTCGGCGGGCTGTTCGTCGCCTTCTACGTCATCGCGGTGACCTTCATCGCCCCCAAATTCGGGGTCGGCAATGCGATCTTCTTCGTGCTCGTCGGCCAGCTCATCAGCGCCGCGACGATCGACCATTTCGGCCTGTTCGGCGCGCTGCGCTCGGCGATCGACATGAAGCGCATCGCGGGCATCGCGCTGATGATCGCCGGCGTCTATCTGGCGCGGCGGACCGCCTAGCGCCGCTTATACACCCAGCCGCGCGCCTGCGACCCGTCGCGCAGCGAGATCGTCGCGGTCAGCGTGTCGCCGCCGCGGACATAGGCGATGCGCTGCGGATAATCATGCGCGGCATTCTCGAAGACCGCGCTGGAAGGACCGCGATCGACCAGCGCAAAAGCGACCGGCGCCCCGCCGCCGGGCTGGGCGATATAGGACAGCCGGCCCTCGCCATCGGCCTGCAGCCGCAGAAACTCCCACTCGCGCAACCTGTCCCCGCGCCCCGACCGGCTATGCCCCAGCATCACCCCGCCGCGCGGGCTGGTCCAGCTTTCCTCGGTCCAGCGTCCTTCGCCTTCCTGCACCCAGCTTCCGGCAAGCCAAGCGAGGTCGTCGACCGACGCCGCGGGGGTCGCCGCGACCAGCAGCAGCGCCGCCAGCATCGCAAGTACCGCCTTCATATGCCGCCCCCCGGCTCGCGCATCCGCGCCTTGTGATGGCGCGTCCGCGCGACGATCACCCCGATCCAGATGACCCAGCCGAGGCCAAGGCTGATCCAGCCCCAGGTCTGCGTCGGCAGCGGCCCCAGGAACCATGGCCCGCCGCTGCGCGGCCATAGGAACAGCCCGAGCGCGCCGATCACGAGTATGAACCCCGCGAGCCGCGGCCAGCGTGCCACGCCGAGCAACTCGCGGCGATAGGCGGCGCGCGCCTCGGGATCGGACAGATCGGGTCGGCTCATGCCGCGCCTTCTGCCACATCGCCGCCCCCGCGCCAATCGCCGCTAACCGGCTGGTAAAGCCTTGCCGCTATGACCCGCTGGTTATGCGAGGAGAGCGATAGGATGTTCCAGCCGGCCGCCACGGCCTTCGACGCCGCGACGCCGGTCGGCGAAGCGCGGCTCGCCGAAATCCTCGGCGCCTTCTCCTATGCGCTCGACCTCACCGAGGGCCAGCCGGCGGGGCACAGCGTGCGCGCGGCGTGGATCGGCACCTATGTCGGGCTCGCCGCCGGGCTGGGCGACGCCGAACTCGCCGATTGCCTCTATGCCGTGCTGCTCAAGGACCTCGGCTGTTCGAGCAACGCCGCGCGCGTAGCCGATCTCTTCCTCGGCGACGACCGCACGCTCAAGCACGGTTTCAAGCTGATCGGCCCCGATGGCGCCGATTTCCTCGCCTTCATCGCGGTCGAGGTCGGCGCACAGGAAGAGGCCGCGGCGCGTCAGGCGGCGCTCGACCATCTCCATGGCAATGCCGCGCCGATCCTGGCCGGCTTCATCCAGACGCGCTGCACCCAGGGCGCGGGCATCGCGAAGCGGCTGCGCTTTTCGGATCGCGTCGCCGACGGCATCGCCGCGCTCGACGAACATTGGGACGGCGGCGGGCTGCCGCGCGGCCTGTCGGGCACCGCCATCCCCTTGCTCTCGCGCATCGCGCTGCTCGCGCAGGTCGCCGACGTGTTTTTCATGGCGGGCGGGCCCGACCGCGCCATGGCCGAAGTCGCGGCGCGCAGCGGAAGCTGGCTCGACCCCGACCTCGCGGCGATCTTCGCCGAGCTCGCGAGCGACCCCGCCTTTTGGACCCAATTATCCGCACCCGACATCGACGCCCGACTCTTCGCGCTCGAACCCGCGCAAGCGCGCGTCGCGGTCGACGAGACCTGGCTCGACGATATCGCTATCGCCTTCGGCCAGGTCATCGACGCCAAAAGCCCCTATACCGGCGGCCACAGCGAACGTGTCGCCCTGCTAACCGACCGCGTCGGTGCGCATCTCGGCATCGCGGCGCCCGAACGCCGCCGCCTCGTGCGCTGCGCGATGCTCCACGACATCGGCAAGCTCGGGGTCAGCAACCGCATCCTCGACAAGCCCGGCCGGCTCGACCCGCAGGAATGGGCGGTGATGCAGGGCCATGCGCAGGCGACCACCGACATCCTCTCGCGCATCGGGGTGATGCGCGACATGGCGCTGATCGCGGGCTCGCACCACGAACGGCTCGACGGCTCCGGCTATCCGCTCGGCCTCGATGAGAACACCATCTCGATGGAAACGCGCATCGTCTCTGTTGCCGATTTCTTCGACGCGCTGACCGCCGACCGCCCCTATCGCGCCGCGATGCCGGCCGACCAGGCGCTGTCGATCATGGCATGCGAGGTCGGCGACGCGATCGACGGCGACTGTTTCGACGCGCTCGACGCGATCGTCGCCGAGGGGTTGCCAGAGGCGCCGCTGCCCGCGATGCCGGATGTGCTGGCGGGGTGACCGTTCCCCGGCGAAAGCCGGGGCCCAGATCACGATAGGCGCTGTCCCGCATGGCCCCCGGCTTACGCCGGGGAACGGCATGGGCGGTACGACACCCCCTAAGCCGCCTCGCGCCCCGCAAAGTCCGACCGCGCCGCCAGGACATCGCCGAACCGCATCTCGATCCATTCGAACAGCGGCGTCAGCGCCGGCCCCAGCGACGCGCCGAGCGACGTCAGATGATATTCGACATACGGCGCCACCGATGTCGAAAATCGCCTCGGCAGCTTCATCGGCGCGATGGCGCAGGCGGCGCACGACAGCCCCGAGGTGACCCCCAGGGCCGGCGACCGCGCTACCGCCCACGCGCTCGGCAGCCGCGTCGCGGCCGCCGCCGCCCGCTGGCGCGCGGGCGCTCCTGCGGCGATCGCCGCCTGATCGCACGTTCCTCCCCGTGGCGAGGCCATGGGGAGGCGCCGGTCAATCCTTCACGATCCGCACCGGCATATGCACGAAGCCGTGCAGGAACGGACTGGCCAGCCGCTCGGCGTCGCCCGCCGGCTCGATCCTTATCCCGCGATTCACGATTTCCTCGATCAAGGTGCACAGCTGGATCTCCGCCAGCCGCGCCCCGACGCAGCGGTGGATGCCGTGCCCGAACGCCACATGCCGCCGCGCATTGGCCCGCCCGACGTCGAATATTTCGGCATCGGGAAACACGCTCTCGTCGCGGTTCGCCGAAATATACCAGAGGATGACCTTCTCGCCCTGGCGCAATTGCTGCCCGCCCAGTTCGACATCGCGCGTGCAGGTGCGCCGCATATGCGTCACCGGCGACTGCCAGCGGATGATCTCCTGCGCCGCGTTGGCGATCAGCGCGGGATCGGCGCGCAACCGGTCGAGTTCGCCCGGATAAAGATGCAGCGCCTCGACCAACCCGCTCATCGAATTGCGCGTCGTGTCGTTGCCGCCAACGATCAGCAGCGCGATATTGGCGAGCCGCTCCATCGGGTTCAGGCTGCCCATCGCCTCGCTGTGCACCATGCGCGAGAGCAGGTCGTCGGTCGGCGGCATCGCCTTGCGCTTGGCGAATTCGGCGTCGAAACGCGCCAGCATCGCGGTCATCTGCGCCATCCATTCGGCGCGATATTCCTCGCTCGCGGTTTCGGGCGAGACATTGCCGCCATAATCCGACCAGCGCTTGAGGTCGTGGCGCTCCTCCCACGGAAAATCGAAGAGGATGCACAGCATCCCGATCGTCAGCGGCACCGACACGCTCTCCACCCAGTCGAACGTCTCCCCCACCGGCAGCGCGTCGAACAATTCGCGCGTGCGCTGGCGCACCACCTGCTCGCGTGTCGCCATCTGGCTGGGGTTGAAGGCGGGCGCGATCACCTTGCGCTGCGCGGTGTGCACCGGCGGGTCGGCGGCGATGAAATTGGGCAGGTTCGACTGCGGCGGCGGGTCGGCGATGACGATATTGCCATTCTCCCACGACGAAGAGAAGGTCGCGGGATCGAGCTCGACCGCCTGGATCAAGGCATGCGTCGCGACCGACCAGTAACCGCCATAGGGACTGTCGGGACACCAGCTCACCGGCATCGCGGCGCGCAGATGGGCGAAGGGCTCGCGCCAGCGGTCTTCCGTATAAAGCGCGATGTCGCTCACATCGACCGGCGCCGTCGCACGCGCTTCTTCCAGCACCGAAGCCATATTGCTCTCTCCCGCCGCCCGCACTTCACGGGTCTGCTGGGGCGACTATGCCATGCTTGCGGGCCGTGTCCAGCCGCGCCTAGGATGCGTCATGACGAACCTCTGGATTGATGCCCTCTCGGCCTATTCGACGACCCGCGAAAATATCTTGGAGCATCGCTTCCTTGCTGACGTGGCAAGCCGCTTATGGCAACGTGGCGAGTTCGCCTTCGCCATATCGCACAGTGAAGTCGACAATAGCGGATACGACGTGATCCTTGAAGCGTGCGGAGTAACCCGTCATGTCCAACTAAAGGCCATGCATACCGAGGGCTCCACCGACTCCTTCAAAGTGCAGCAACGATTGGCAGAGAAACCATCGAGTTGCCTGGTCCTCATCGTGCATGATGCACGCACACTCGACATCGAACATTATCGGTGGTTCGGCGGAGCGCCCGGAGAAAAAATGCCCTTTCTCGGCGACAAGATTGCGACCCATACAAAAGGAAACAGCGACGGTTTCAAAGCGCCGCGACCCACTATTCGCGAACTGGCGAAATCGCGGTTTGTCAAACTCGCCGATATTGACGCTCTCGTCGATCGTCTGTTCGGCACGTATCAGCCATGACCGACCCGCGCGCGCTGATCGAAAAGCTCGACCTCGCCCCGCATCCCGAGGGCGGCTGGTACCGCGAAACCTGGCGTGGCCCGCCCGGCGCCGATGGCCGCGCTAGCGGTACCGCGATCCATTTCCTGCTCGAGGCGGAGCAAAGCTCGCACTGGCACCGCGTCGATGCCGAGGAAATCTGGCTCTGGCACGCGGGATCGCCGCTCACCCTGTCGCTCGCCGCGACCGAGGCCGACGCGCCCGCCCACCACCGCCTCGGCCCCGACGTTCTCGCCGGCGACGCGCCGCAGCTCCGCATCCCCGCGCATCACTGGCAGGCCGCGCACGCCGACAGCGGCTGGGCGCTGGTCAGCTGCCTCGTCGTCCCCGGCTTCGACTTCGCGGGTTTCACGCTGGCGCCGCCCGGCTGGTCGCCGGGCGGCTAAACCGCTTCCCCTCGGCTCGCCGCGCGTCTATGCTGGCGCCATCCCCGGGGAGCCTGTGTGTGGAAACAGGTTGAGAGCGGAACATCCCGCGACCCGTCGAACCTGATCCCGGTAATACGGGCGGAGGGAGGGTCGGCGTTCCACCCGAAAGCCAAATGGGGGAAATCCGTTCTCGCTCCGATAACAAACGGAGCGACTTCACATGGCCGACATCGATTCCCGCCTCGACCTGAAGAGCGTTGGGCTGCAAGCCACCCCCATCGGCGTCACCACCGGGCCCATTCGCGGCAGCCGCAAGATCCATGTCGCGACCCAGACCGGCAGCGGCATCCGCGTCGCGATGCGCGAGATCGACCTCGACCCGCATTCGGGCGAGCCGCCGGTGCGCGTCTACGACACCAGCGGCCCCTACACCGACGCCAATGCGACGATCGACATCGCCAAGGGCCTCCCCGAACTGCGCCGCGACTGGATCCGGAACCGCGGCGACGTCGAGGAAGTGACCCAGCGCGAAGTCCGGCCCGAGGATAACGGCCAGCTCGGCCCCGACCGCAGCGGCGGCGTCCCCGCCTTCCCGAACGTGAAGAAGCAGGTGCTCCGCGCCAGACCCGGCGCGAACGTCAGCCAGATGCACTATGCCCGCCGCGGCATCATCACGCCCGAGATGGAATATGTCGCCGAGCGCGAAAATCTCGGCCGCGCGCGCCTCGCCGAATATAAGCGCGACGGGCAGGACTGGGGCGCGAGCATCCCCGATTATGTCACCCCCGAATTTGTTCGTGACGAGGTCGCCCGCGGCCGCGCGATCATCCCCAGCAACATCAACCACCCCGAGAGCGAGCCGATGGCGATCGGCCGCAACTTCCTCGTCAAGATCAACGCCAATATCGGCAACAGCGCGGTCGCGTCGGACGTCGCGGCCGAGGTCGACAAGATGGTCTGGTCGATCCGCTGGGGCGCCGACACCGTCATGGACCTGTCGACCGGGCGCAACATCCACGACACGCGCGAATGGATCATCCGCAACTCGCCCGTCCCGATCGGCACCGTCCCCATCTATCAGGCGCTCGAAAAGGTCGGCGGCGTCGCAGAGGACCTGACCTGGGACATCTTCGCCGACACTTTGATCGAACAGGCCGAACAGGGCGTCGACTATTTCACCATCCACGCGGGCGTCCGCCTGCCCTACGTCCCGCTCGCCGCCAAGCGCATGACCGGCATCGTGTCGCGCGGCGGCAGCATCATGGCGAAATGGTGCCTCGCGCATCACAAGGAAAGCTTCCTCTACGAACGCTTCGACGAGATTACCGAGATCATGAAGGCCTATGACGTCGCCTACAGCCTCGGCGACGGCCTCCGCCC
>JAEULK010000035.1 GCA_016793775.1 Sphingopyxis sp.
GCAGCCCAAAACCTCCGGAAAATGGCAAAGATCTTCCCGATCCAGCACCTCGCCACCGCCTGATCACGGTGGGGAGGCCGTTCGCCTCCCGTCCGCATCCCACCCTCCGCAGTCCGCCGGGCGACTTCTTCAACAGAATAGGGCGCAAAGCAGTCGCCGCGGCAAGCTGCGTATCGACTTCCGTCGCCGCGTGCGCATGGTCACGCCATCGCGACCGACACCAGCCCAACCCCCAACGTCATTCCGCACCTCTGCCTTGAAGCATGCCGCTTGATGGAAGACTTCAGTCCAGAGCTCGCTCTAAGCCTGCCCGATGCAGCCGACGACCGCGCTGCACGCCTGGAGCGCGTGCGTCAGGCCGCAGCGGATATTGCGGCGTTAACAATCGCGGCCGAGGTCTTGAACCGCCGAGGCAACTACGAGGCGAACTAGCCTAACCTACCTTCGGCTTCCTGCCGCCCCGAGGAGCAGTCGTGGCGGCCTTCTTTCGTGCCCCAGGCCTCTCGCCCGGCTTGCGCCCAAGCCCGATCTTTTTCGCCATGTCCCGACGAACCTGTGAGTAGCTCTCCGACACCATCGGGTAGTCAGCCTTGAGGCTGTAGCGTTCGCGGTACTGTTCGGGCGTGAGCCCGTGCGTTGAGAGGTGCCTCCGCAACGTCTTGTACGGCTTGCCGTCTATCATGGAGATAATGTGGTCTTTGGAAGCCAGAGATTTCCTGACAGAGACCGCGGGCGTGAATTCTGGTCCGGTGGGCGCTTCTTCTGCTGTCGGCACGGAGTCCAGATTATTCAGTGCGCCGTAGACTTTCTGAAGAAAGGCCGGAACTTCATCCGCCGACGCGCTGGTGTTGGGATTGGACAACCAGGCGATTGCCAGATCAGTCGCCAGCTCAAGTGTGTTCGACTGCTCGTTCTCTCCAGACAAGACCGTTCTCCCGCATGATTTTAAGTGCTCGGCGTAGCACCGCCTGATCCGGCGTCAAATCGCTCAAATATTCGAGGAGGGCCTGAACATTCCATTCGACTTCGATCGCAATGGTAGCATTGGTCTCTTTATTGTATCGCGGCCGACCAGACCGGCTGCCGCCCCGACGACCAGCACGGTCGAGGCTTTGGGTGGTGGGAGCAGCGATGGTCGCTGCTCCGACACGGAGAACCACCCATGAACACCAACACGACCGACACCCCCGCCGCTACTGAAGCGGACACCGCGCAGCAGGCAGCGCAGCCGCGCAAGCGCCGGATGGCAAGTGAGCCCAAGCAGGCTGGCGACGAGGCGCCGAAGCCCACAGCCGGCGCGAAGGCAGAAAAGCCGGCGAAGAAGGAGCGCGGGCCCAGCAAGATCGCCGCGGTGATTACGCTGCTGGAGCGCGAACAAGGCGCGACGCTCGCCCAGATGGTCGAGGCCACCGGTTGGCTGCCCCACACCACTCGCGCAGCGCTGACCGGCCTCAAGAAAAAGGGACACACTGTCACGAAGGACAAGCGCGACGACGTGACCTGCTACCGCATCGCGAAGGCGGGCGAATGAGCCGCCAACGTGACAACCTTGATGCCGACCTGGCTGCGCTAGCGACTTCGTCGCCGGCGCAGCTCCGCCAACGGTGGAACGAGGCATCGAAGAAGCCCCTCCCCCGTCTCAGCCCTACGATGCTGCGGCTGCCGCTGGCCTATGAACTGCAAGCCAAGGTGCTTGGCGGCCTGTCGCGGGTCGCACAGCAGCGACTTGCTCAGGCAGCGTCAGCTAAGACCCAGACCAGAAGCGCCTCGCCCGGCATGCGTCTGGTCCGCGAGTGGCAGGGCAAAGTCCATATCGTCACCATCAGCGAGACCGGCGAGGTCGAGTGGAATGGCCAGACGTGGCGCAGCTTGAGCGAGGTCGCCCGCGCGATCACCGGCACCCGCTGGTCAGGCCCCGCCTTCTTCGGTTTGAAACAACGCAAGGGGAAAGCAGCATGAAGAAGATCCGCTGCGCCATCTAGGCAAGGGCAGCGAATAGCATGGCGCAAGATGCGGGCGCTTTCGATCCTGGCGATTCTGGCGGCGATCGTGGCGACGCCGGCCGAGGCCGGGCGCAAGCCGGTGAGGCGCCCTCCCCTCGCGCCGCCCAGCGCGGTCGAGCCGCCCGACAGCCTCTTGAGGATCGAGCCGAGCGCCGACGGGCGCGTGCTTCGCGTGACGGGCTGGCTCGATATCGGCAGCTTCATCAAGTTGCGCCGGATCCAGGTAGAGCATCCGCGCGCTTCAAGCGTCGTCCTCGCTTCGGCGGGCGGCGTCGTGCAGGAGGGCGCGCTTCTGGGGGAGGCGATCCGCACGGCGCGGCTCGATACCCATGTCGAAAGCCTCTGCGCCTCTGCCTGCACGCTGGCCTTCGCCGCGGGGGCGAAGCGGACGATCGGCACCGAAGCCTGGCTTGGCTTTGACCGCGCCCGCTGGGTCGCGGGGCCGAGCGGGGCGCCGGCGCCCGGCGGGGCGGCGGGCGATACCGACCTGTTGCAGCGCGCGGCGTTCAGGCGGGCCGGCTTTTCGGCCGACTTCATCGCAACGGCGATGGCGGTGCCCGCCGATACCATCTGGTTTCCCGATTCAGCGACGCTGCTTGGGGCCGGGGTGATCGCGCTCGAGGCTCGGCCGGCCGCGACGGCGGGCAAGGCGGCCGAGGCGAGGGCGGCCGAGCTTCGCGCCCAGCCGCTGTGGCAGGCGGCCGAGCGGCGCGCGCCCGCCGCCTTTGCCGGAGCCGTGGCGCTCGCCTGGCGGCTGGACGCGGCAGCGGTGGACAGGGGCACGATCATGGCGGAGGCGCAGGCCGGGCTCGTCCGATCGATCCTGCCGCAGATCGCGGCCGCCCCGCCGCCGCTTGTCGACCGTTTCCTCGCCAGCCTGAGCCGCAGCGACGGCGATGGCTGTGCGCGTGCCGGCTGGGGCGCGCGGCTGATGCAGCCCGACCGCCAGGCGCCGCTCGATTCGATCCTGATCCGGATTCTGGAGGCCGATGCAGAGGGTGCGCCCGCGGCGGACGAGCGGGCGATGGCGCGGCTGGTGCGGCGCGTGGCCAAAGGCCATCCGGGCCTGCGCGCGACAAGCGATCCGGCCCTGCGCTGCCGCGCCGGCCTCGACTTCATCCGCCCCCTCGCCTCCGCCGGCGCCCGCCGCGCCATGCTGATCGCCTACGCCGCCTCGCACAGAGACCGCCAGATCCTGCCGCTGCCGCTGTGAGGAAGGCCCAACGGCGTGCGGCAGCAGCCAGCAAAATTCCCTCCTTCAAGGAGGGGTGGCAGCGCGAAGCGCTGACGGGGCGGCGAAGATAAACCGCGCGGGGGCGCTCAGAGCGGGCGATCGATCAGCATCGCGGCGCCAGCGCCGGCGGCGCCCGAGATGGCGACGATCCCTCGTCTCAGGCCGCGGCGTTCGAGCTCATCGAGCATGATGCCGATCAGGTTGCCACCGGTGGCCCCCATGGCGTGGCCCATGGCGATGCCCCCGCCATTGACGTTGAACCGCTCATCATCGATCCCGAAGCGGCGGGCGAAATAAAGAGCGATGGCGGCGAAGCCTTCGTTGAATTCCCACAGGTCGATGTCTGCGACGGCGAGGCCGCTTCGTTCGAGCAGATGTTCGGTGGCAGCGATCGCCCCGGTCAGCCCTTCGATCGCCGGGCCGCGGCGAAAGGAGAAGTCGGCGATACGTCCTCTTGGCTCCGCACCCAGCCTCGCCGCCCCCTCCGGGCTGGCGAGGAGGACGAGCGAGGCGCCATCGACGATCCCCGGCGCGCTGCCGGCATGATGATCGTGGCGTATCGGACGATCGAGGCCGAAGTGGCGCTCCAGCAGCGCACTGTCGCCCGAGGCGCCCTGATCGGCGAACAAGGGCGCGAGGCGAGCCATGGTCTCGGCTTTGGCATCGGGGCGAATCAGCTCATCCCTTTCAAGGACAAGCTGGCCATCGCCATCGCGGACGGGAACCAGCGAGCGCGCGAAGCGGCCCTCGCCGGTTGCCGCCGCTGCCCGCTGGTGCGAGCGCGCGGCATAGCCGTCGAGCATCGCGCGGTCGAAGCCTTCGCGGGTGGCCACGGCATCGGCGATCACCCCGTTGGCGATGAAGGGCACCGCGGCGCGCACCGCCGGGTTGGCGAAGAGCGGCCCGTTATCCGACAGCATGGGGACGCGCGACATCGATTCGACGCCGCCGGCGACGTAGATGTCGCCCATCCCCGATGCGATCCGGCCGGCCGCGATCGACGTCGCGGTAAGCCCGGAAGTGCAGTAGCTCGAGACCGTGCTTGCCGAGCCCGCGGGCTGCCAGCCCGAATAGAGCGCGGCGGTGTGGGCGATGTTGGCGCCCTGGTCGTTCATCTGGGTCACGCAGCCGAGGTGGATCTCCTCGACCTCCCGGCTGTCGAGCCCGGTCCGCTCCTCGAGCGCGTTGAACAGCTGGGCAAGCAGATCGACCGGGGCGACGCCCGCCAGCGCGCCGCCCTTGCGCCCCTTGCCGCGGGGCACGCGGATCGCATCGAGGATCGCCACGGGGACGGGCAACGGGCTTCTCCTTCGCGCTGCTGCGGTGAGCGGGCTAGGCGGCGACCTTCGTGCGCCGTTCGCGCGCGGCGCGAATGTCTGCGCCGCTGCCCCAATAGGCGTGCGACCCGCCGGGCACCCGAACCGGAAGCTGGATGCGGCAGACCGGGCCATCGCCGATCGCCGCTCCGTCCCAGATATAGACCTCGCTCCGCGTGCCTTCGACATCGTGGACGAAGGCGATCAGATAGCCGTCATCCTCCGCCTTTGCGTCCGGGCGCGGCGCGAACACGGGCTGGCCCATGTATTTGCCCTTCGGAAGCCGATAACTGTCGACCTCGGCCAGCGCCTCGAGATCGTATTTCTGGACGCCCTCCATGACGAAATAGGGGACCTCAGCCGTGTAGGTGTTGTAGAGGTAGCGGTTGCGGATGCCGAGGTATCGGTAGTTCATGCCCGGCATCTCGACATTTTCGGTGCATATCATCCGCTCCGAGCATTCGCCCGTCTTCAGGTTCATCCTGAATTCGGCCATGCGCGGCTGCGAGGTCTGGAAGGTGAGGAAGTAGTTCTGGGTCTTGACGCTCGCGGTGCCCGCCGGGACGTCGGGGATCGGGGTGAGCTGCGGGAAGCCGTAGGCGACGATCTCGTCGCCCTGCTCCCAGGCGTTGCCGGTGTGGAGCATGTAGGTCGGCTCGAACTCGAACCACCGTATGTCCTTGTTGCTGCCGTGGCGGGGGATGACGCCGAAGCGGGTCTTCATGCTGCGGTCGAGCACCAGCTTCTTGCGCCCCCTGGCAAGCGCCTCCGGATCCCAGAACAGCGGCATGTCGTGGAGGATGGTATAGTTCTCGGTGATCCAGCAATCGTGCGGAAGGCGCGGGCCCGGCAGTTCGATCTCGGTCGAGCAGAGGAGCTCGCCATCGGCCGAGACGACGCCATATTCCATATAGGGCATGGTGTTGAAGCTGTAGTTGAAGAACATCAGCTCGCCCGTCCGCTCATCCACCTTCGAATGAGCCGAGATGCCCTTGTGCCACTTGCCGCCGAAGGTATCGGGGCCAAGCGTCTCGAGCGTGATCGGATTGATCCGGTAGGGCACCCCGCAGCGCGAGAACATCGTCTTGAACTCGCCGTTGTGAAGGACGACGTCGGTGCCGGAATTGTTCTTCAGCCCCTCCTCGGCCTCGAAGCCGTCGCGCAGGCCGGGAAAGAGCCCCTCGCCCGCCTCAAGCTCGCGGATCAGGCCCGCGGTCATCACCATGCGGTTGCGGAAGGTGGCCCGCCCGTTCTCGAAATGGATGGCGTGGAGCATCGAATCGCCGTCGAACCAGTGATAGCGGCCGGACCTGGGCTGGAAGAGCGGGTTATGCCCGTTGCGGACATAGACCCCGTCGAGATCGGCCGGGATTGCCCCGATGGCAGGCATGTCCGTCGCCGTCACCTCCGCATCGGTGGGCGCATAGACCGGGTGCTCCAGATAATCGTTATCGGATTCGCGCGCCTGAAGGTTCAACCGGTTTTCAATGGTGACAGTCGACATCGTCCGAATCTCCAATAACTTCAATAACGATAGTCAAAGAACCGGGGCCCGTCAAGCCGCAATCATCGCGTCGTCGATAATCCGCCGTGCATGGACAGAGGCGGTGTCGATCCGCAGGCTGCGGAACGCCGCCTCCGGCCGGGCGTCGATCACGCGCTGCTGCGCCTCCAGGAGGGCGATGTCCTGGCCGACGATGAAATCGAGCATCCCGTCGAGGCGCTTCTGCCCCGCCGCGTCGATGTCGAGCATGAAGTCGCGCGCCTGCACGACATAATAGCGGCAGCTTCGCGCCGTTTCGGGCGTGATGAAGTTGATCACCTGGCCGGTCACGCCCTGGCTCCGGTCCCCCTCCAGTGCGCCCGTGCCGGCGACCGCCACGCCCGAATCGATAAGCACGATCGAGGGCAGGCGAAAGCGGCAGCGCTGCCAGCGATCGACAGGCCCCGGCTTGCCGAGCGACGCCGCCCAGTAGGGCGAAGGCTCAACCCCCGCCATCTCCCGTTCGAGATAGGCTTCCCTGCCCTCGCGGCCCGCCCGAAGCGGCGCATCGAACAGCTCGTCCTGCCCGATCGTTTCGGGATGGACATAGGCCTCGTGCGTGAGATCGAGGAGATTATCGACGACCAGCCGGTAATCGCAGGCGATCGCATAACAGCCGCGCGTGAAGGCGAGGCTTCGATCCTCGAGCCAGTGGAAGTCGGGAAGCGCCGCCGCGTCAGCACGCCCCGCCTCTCCGATCCACACCCAGGCGAAGCCGTAACGTTCAGTCACGGGATAGACGCGATCCACCTTGAGGCCGCCGCCGGTCTGCGCGCCGGGGAGGCGCAGGCACTGGCCGTCCGCGGCGAACTCGATGCCGTGGTAGCGGCAGCGGATCGCATCGCCGTGGACCGAACCCATCGAAAGCGGAACGAGGCGGTGCGGGCAGATGTCCGCCAGCGCCGCCAGCGCCCCGTCCGACTGGCGGAAGAGCACAATCTCCTGGCCGCAAACCGTGCGCCCCAGGGGCTGCCCGCCGATCTCGTCGCTGGTCGCCGCGATATACCAGCAATCGTGAACGAACATCGGCAATCCTCCTTTGGCTCCGCGGGGCGGCCCTGGCGGCGCCGCCCCCATTTTCGGTGAGGGTCAGAATCGCCGGTTGGCGGTCACCCCGTAGGTGCGCGGCGGCGCGTAGAGTTCGACCGACCCGCCGGCCGTGCCGATGATCGAATGCTTGACCACCAGTTCGTTGGTCAGATTCTTGCCCCACAGCGCGATATCCCAGCGGTCGTCCGCGCTCGTGTATTTGAGCGAGGCATCGAGATAGCCGTAGGCCTTGACCCGCGACACTTCGAGGTTGGTTGCCTCCATGAAGTAATCGCCGGAGCGGGAGAAGGAGACGCCGGCGGTCATTTCGGCATCATCGCCCAGATCGAAGCTATAGCTGCCGTCGAGCGAGTATTTCCACTTGGGCGCGCGGGCCAGCAGCTTGCCGTCGAAGGTGCCGCCACGATATTTGGGATCGAGCAGCGACAGCGATCCGCCCACGTGGAGGCCGCGCATCGGAACAACCTGCAGATCCGCCTCAAGGCCCTTCACACGGGCGTCAGAGTTTTCGGAAAAGAGGGTAAGGCCCACCAGCCGGAAGAGCTGGAGGTTCTTCACCGACAGGTCGAACACGGAGACGTTGAGCTGGACATGGCGATCGAGGAACTGGCTCTTGATGCCCGCCTCCCAGTTGCGCGCGTCTTCAGGCTCAAGCGGCGTCGCCGCCGCCGGGCCCGACGTGCTCTGCGAGATGAAAACGCCGCTCTTGTAGCCCTGGGAGAAGGTCGCATAGGCCATGATGTCGCGGCTGATCTTCCAGTCCAGCGTCACCCGCCCGGTGAAGCGGGTCCAGGATTTGGACAGATCCTTGAGATCGTAGACAGTCGTTGCGCCCTGACGATAGAACTGATCGATGATCTTCTTGTCGTAAGTGTAGCGGCCGCCGAGCGTCAGCGAGAAGCCGTCGATGAATTCCCAGGTCGCCTGGCCGAACACGGCGGCACTCTTCGACGTCGCATCCTGAAGCCAGTAGCGGTCGAGGAACACGTTGGTGTTGAAGGGCGAAGTGGGGCCGAAGCGGATGGGCACGTTCGCGAACCGATCGACATGATCGTGAAGGCCGTACAGCCCCACCACCCAGTTCAGGCGATCGGCCATCGCTGCGCCGTTCAGGCGGATTTCCTGGGTCCATTGAGCGCTGGTTTCGCCCTCATTGTCCTCGACGCTGACGAAGGCCGGCGGCACGTCCATGCCGCCCAGTTCCTGGAACCAGGCATATTTGGTGCCGCGATAGGCAGTGATCGAGGTCAGCTTCGCCCAGTCCATGTCATGGGTGATGCGCAGGCTGACGCCGCCCATGTTGCGGCGGGCGAAGCCTTCGAGGCTGACCGCGCACTGACGGGCATTGGTGATCCCGAGCTGCGCCTGCTGTGCCGCGATCGCGGGGGCATAGAGGCCGTTGAACGCCTGGCCGGCGGCATCGAGCTTGCCCACATAGCGGCAATCGCCGGCGTTGCGATCACGCGAAAAATCTCCTGTCAGGATCGCTTCGGTGCGGTCCGAAACCTTGGCGAGCAGCTGTGCCCGAACGCTGAAGGTATTGGCATCATCGGCATCGCGCTGAAGCAGCACGTTTCGCGAATAGCCGTCGCGATCGAGCCGGCTGATGCTGAGCTTGCCGTTGATCCCATCGGCAAGCGGGCCGGTGACATAGCCGCGCAGCACCGTCAGCCCATAGTTGCCGACCGTCAGCCCAGCCTTCCCTTCGAAATTGTCGGAAGGGCGCTTCGAATAGACGCTGATCGCGCCCCCGGTGACGTTCCGGCCGTAGAGCGTGCCCTGCGGCCCGCGCAGCACCTCGATCCGATCAAGATCGTAGAGATCGAACGCCGAACCGCCCGAACGACCCATGTAAACCTCATCGAGGAAGACGCTGACCGTTGGATCGGCCGCCGCCGAATCGAGCGTCGAGCCGATGCCGCGCAGGTAGAACTGCGGCTCCCCGATATTGAACTGAGTGACGGTCAGGTTGGGCGTAACGGCCGCGATATCGCCGACGTTGGTGATGCCGCCCGGCGCGATGGCCTCTCCGGTGATCGTGGTGAGTGCCAGGGGCACGTCCTGTGAGCTTTGCGCGCGGCGTTCAGCGGTCACGATGATCTCGGAAATGGCCGAATCGTCTTCGCCTGCCGGCGCCTTGTCCTGAGCCCCTGCGGGGGCAGCAGCCGCCAGCGCCAGCAGCGCGCTTCCGACCAGCGAACCGGCCCGCGCAGACCGGATATTGCGTGTGGTGAACATGCTTCTCTCCAACAATGTTGAAAGTGGATTTCAGCGCGCGAAACGCGCTGACAGGAACCGCAGCACAGCGGCGTTGAACGCACCCGGCTGTTCGGCCCAGGCGAAGTGACCCACGCCCTCGAGGCAATGGAATTCGGAATCGGCGATCTTTTCAGCCAGCTTGCGCATCACGGGCGGCGGGGCGGCCGAAAGGTCGTGCTCGCCCGCCAGCAGCAGCACCGGAACCGTCATGTGCGGAATGATGTCGCGCCCGTCGAAACGGGTGATCGCCTCGATCGCCGCGCGAAAGGTTTCCTCGCGCATGTGGGAAACAACGTCGATGACCCGGTCAACATCGGCGCCGGCGGCTTCCGGGGCCATCATGGTGCGAAGCATGACGGGCGCATATTGGGGGATGGTCTGCCCCGCATCGAGCGGCGCGACCCTTTCTGCCACGAAGCGGCGCTGCCATTCGCCTTCCGGGCGGCCGAAGGCGGCCGAAGTTGCCGATAGGATCAGTCCGTGGACGCGTTCACGCCGGTAATCGAACGCGCGTTGGGCGATCATCCCGCCCATCGAATGGCCAAGCAGGATGTTGGTGGCGGTGCCCTGATCGTCGATCAGCCGCGCGCACGAGCGGGCGAGGCCCTCGATCGAAAAGTCCCGCGGCAGCGGGCTGAAGCCATAGCCAGGCGCATCCCAGGCCACGACCCGATATCCCGCGCCCGACAATGCGCCGATCTGGCTGTACCAATATTCCTTGGCGCCGAAGGCACCGTGAAGCAGGAAGACCGTGGTCTCGCCACGTCCCGTCACGCTGAAATCGGGCAGGTAATCTTGATCGGTCATCGGTCTGCTCCTTCAAGCCCGATCGGCGGCAGCGCTGGCGGCTCAAGCGCGATCGCGACGGTCTTTTCCTCTGTGTAGAAGGCGCGCGATCCTTCGGCGCCCTCGCGTCCGACGCCCGATTGCCTGAAGCCGCCGAACGGCATCCGGCCGTCGAGCGAAAGCAGCGGCGTATTGACCATCACCAGCCCGGCCTCGATGGCGTGAGTGGCGGCAAGAACCTCTCGCTGATCGTTGCTCCAGACGTAGGACACCAGCCCGTAGGGCGAATCGTTGGCGACACTGATCGCCTCCTCGATCGAATCGACGATCAGGAAGCTGGCGAAGGGGCCGAAGACTTCCTCCTGGCAGATTCGCGCCGAATTATCGGGCGCGAGGAAGGCCGTGGGACGCAGGTAAAGGCCCTGTTCCAGCCCATCGGGCCGGCCGCCCCCGGCCAGCAGCCGCGCCCCTTCCTGGTGGGCGATTTCGATGTAGGAGCAGACGCGGTCGTAATGGCTGCGAAAGGCCAGCGGGCCGTTCTGCGTGTCGGCCGCGAAGGGATCGCCAACGCGGATGCGATTGGCGCGGGCTACGAACTGTTCGATGAAGCGATCGGCGATGTCGCGGTGGAGCAGGATCCGCGATCCAGCAAAGCATTGCTGGCCGTTGTTGGTGTAGATCGCGAGCAGTGCTGCCGTGACGGCGAGATCGAGATCGGCGCTGGGCATGACGATATTGGCGGACTTGCCGCCGAGTTCGAGATCGAGCCGCTTGTGCAGCGGGGCGGCGACCGCCGCGATCCGCGCGGCCGTGGCGGTGCCGCCGGTGAAGCTGATGCCGTTGACGAGCGGGTGGCGGGAGAGCGCGTCGCCAGTCACCTGGCCGCGGCCGTTGACCATGTTGACCACGCCCGCCGGCACCCCCGCCTCGACCAGCAGCTCGACGAAGCGGGCGAGCGCGAGCGGGGTGTTCTCCGACGTCTTCACGACACAGCTGTTGCCGTAGCAGAGCGCCGCGGCGATCTTGGTGGAGGCAAGCGCGGTAGGCGCGTTCGATGAGGAAATGAGGGCGACGACGCCGAGCGGATGGCGCATCGTGTAGCGCAGCATCCGCCTGTCCTCGAACGCCGCCCTTTCGGTCGCCTGCCCCATCCATTCGGCGAAGAAGCGGAAATTGGCGATGATGCGCGGCAGCTGCGCGTGGCGGCTATAGCCAAGCGTCTGCCCGGTGTTGACCGTCTCGAGCAGCGCGAGCTCATCGAGGTGCTCCGCCGTCAGCTCGCAGATCCGGGCGAAGACGCGCTGCCGCTCGACGGTCGGCAGGTCGCGCCAGACCCGCCGGTCGAGCGTGGCGCGCGCCGATCGCACGGCCTGGTCGACGATGTCCTCGCCCGCCTCGGTGACGGCCGAAACCTGCTCTTCGGTCGCCGGGTAGATGACCGGCAGCTCTTCGCCCCGGCCGGCGACAACGGCCCCGTCGATGAAGCTCGCCACCCGTTCGGGCACGCGCGTGCGAAGGTCGGCCGGGATCACGACCAAAGCCCTCCGTTCACATGAAGGGTCTGGCCAGTGAGGTAGCCCGCGGCCGGGCTGCACAGGAACAGCAGCGGGCCGACCATGTCCTCCGGCTGGCCGAGCCTGCCGAGCGGGATCCCCGCGAGCACGGCGGACTGATCGACGCGGCTTTCCTTTTCAGCACGGCCGGTGCCGCCGCGCAGGAACTGCGTATCGACGATGCCGGGCGCGAGCGCGTTGGCGCGAACGGCCGGCGCGCCTTCGGTGGCGAGCACGCGCGTTAGGTTGATGATGCCGGCCTTCGCCACCGAATAGGGGCCGTAGCCGGCAAAGGGAACGCGAACGCCGAAGGTCGAGCTGGTGTTGACGATCGCGCCGGCGCCCGACGCACGCAGCATCGGCAGCGCGGCGCGGGCGATCAGGAAGGCGCTGCGAAGCGATCCGTCCATCACCTCGTCCCATTCGGCGGCGTCCATCCGCTCGATCGGAATCCGTTCCTTGGTGAAGCCGACGAGGTTGACGAGGGCGTCGATCGCCGGGCCCGCCTCGCCAAGGCGGCGGAAGGCCTCGCCGACCGAGGCTTCGCTGCTTGCGTCGAGCGGGATGGCGCCCACGCCTTCAGGAACCGGATGGGCCGCGATCGATCCGGGGAGGTCGAGCACGGTGATGTCGAGCCCCAGGCTGACGCCGGCCGCGACCAGCGCGCGGCCGATGCCGCCGCATCCGCCCGCCACCACCAGCCGCGATCCCCCCGCCGGAAGCGGGCTCAATCCAGCATATTGGCTCATGCCGTCCTTCTCCATTCAACGGGGGCCGGGAAGGCGTCTCCGCCGCGGAACTCCCGCTCGAGGGAGGCGACGATCGCTTCGACCGGCTCCACGGCGGTGATCGCGCCCACGCCGTGCCCGGCAGACCAGATGTCGCGCCATGCCTTCGCGCCGCTGTGCGGATCCTCGAAATTGAGCGTCGAGCGGCAGGCGGGCGGGATGTTGTCGGGATCGATCCCGGCGCGGACGATGCTTGGGCGCAGCATGTTGTTGGGGATGCCGGTGAAGGCATCGGTGCAGATGATGTCCGCCCCGCCCGCTTCGACCAGCATCGCGCGGTAATTGTCGCTCGCCATGCTTTCAGCGGCGGCGATGAAGCGCGTGCCGAGATAGGCGAGGTCTGCCCCCAGCGCCAGGGCACCGCGAATCCCGGCGCCCGTCGCGATGCCGCCGCCGGCGACGATATAGCCATCCCAGAAGGAACGGACCTCGGGCACGAAGGCGAAGGGCGAGAGCTGGCCGGTGTGCCCTCCGGCGCCGGCGCAGATCAGCACCAGGCCATCGACCCCCCAGGTCGCCGCCTTGCGCGCCTGCTCGATCGAGATCACGTCGGCAAAGACGAGCCCGCCATAGCTGTGAACCGCCTCGATCACCGCCGCCGGGCTGCCCAGCGCGGTGACCACCAGCGGCACCTCATGGCGGCGGATGACGCCGAGATCGTGCTCGACGCGCGGGTTGCGGCGGTTGGCGACGAGGTTGATCGACCAGCTTCCCGGACAGTCGCCGGCAAGCGTCTCCCGGATCGTGCGGCACCAGCGGTCGAGGTCATCGCCGGTGCGGGCATTGGCCGCCGGCATCGCGCCGACGATGCCCGAGCGGGCGGACGCGACCACCAGCTCGGGCCCGCTGACGAGGAACATCGGCGCGGCGATGGCCGGCAGCCGAAGCCCGGCAAAGGCATTGCCCTCAGGCATCGGCGCGCTCCCGCGCCTCTTGTTCCTGGAACAGCTCGGTCAGCCGCCAGCGAAGCACCTTCATCATCGCGTTGCGCGGCAGCGCCTCGAGGGTGAGCAAGGCCTGGGGCAGCTTGAACACGGCAAGGTGACGATCGCGGAGATAGGAAACAATATCCTCCAGCGCGATCGCCTCACCCGCCTTGACGACAACGGCAACGCCCAGCTTTTCGCCCAGCCTGTCGTCGGGGAAGCCGAACGCCGCGACTTCCCGGATGGCAGGGTGATCGGAGAGCATGTTGTCGATCTCCGCCGGCGCGATGTTGAAGCCGCCGCGGATGATCACCTCCTTGCTGCGCCCCTCGAACCGGTAGAAGCGCGGCTCTTCGCCCTCCCCCGCGATCTGGAAGAGATCGCCCGTGCGATAGAAGCCCTGATCGTCGAACGCCGCTGCCGTGCGTTCGGGAGGGCCGAGATAGCCGCTGAACAGCGAGGGGCCCTTGAAGCACAGTTCCCCCGTGCGGCCGGGCTCGACGATCTCCTCGCCCGTCTCAGGATCGACAAGGCGGGTCTCGCACCAGCCGGAGGCCGGCATGCTCGGCCAGGCAAGGCCCGGCCGGCCGAAGCGCGGAAAGAACTGCGCACGCATCGAGGGATCGGGAATATCCTCCGCGTTCGAGAGCAGCGTGACGCCCTCGTTCGAGCCGAAGAAGTTGATGATCTCCACCCCGAAGCGGGCCTTCATCCCGTCGATGGTCCATTGCGGCAGCGATGCCGAACCCGATCCGAGGACGCGGAGCGACGCAAGGTCCGCCCGCGCCGCCTGCGTCTCGTCCTTGAGAAGCGAGACCATGAAGGCCGGCGGCATGAAGGTGACCGTGACCTGCTCATCCCTGATCTGCGCGATCGCCAGGGCGAGATCGAGCGGGTTGTGCAGCACCATCGTGCCGGCGCAGATCAGCCATGAATAAAAGCCGCCGCCGATCGCCGCCATGTTGACCAGCGGGCGGGCGTTCAGAAGCACGTCTCCATCGCGCAGGCCCGCACCGTCGCGCATCATCATGCCGATCACGCGCCACTGGTTGTGGGTGCGCATCACGCCCTTGGCCGAACCTTCCGTGCCCGATGTCCAGCAGATCGTCAGCAGGTCGTTGGGGCCGACGGGGGAGCGCCGCACCGGCTCGAGCGCACGTTCGCCGATCCGATCGATATTGAGCACGGGTATCGCGCGCGCGGCGCAGACGGGGGCCGCGTTCGCTTCGATCTCGCGTTCCTTGAACCGGGTCAGCGTGATGAACAGCCGGGGCGCCAGCTGATCGAAGATATCCTCAAGCTCGTGCTGGTCGAACTGGATGAGGATGGGGCTGACGACGGCGCCGATCCGGCTGCAGGCCAGCAGCACGGCCACCGCCTCGTGAATGTTCGGCAGCTGATAGGCAACGATATCGCCCGCCCCGACGCCGTGCGCCGCCATTGCCGCCGCAAACTCGTCGACACGGGCGTCGAGCTCTCGATAGGACAGCCGGCGCGGGGCACCTAGGGCGAACGCGCCGCGGTTGGGCGGATCGATCACCGCCAGGCGATCGGGCACACGCTCCACATTGGCCGAAAACTCGGCATCGAGGGTCGAGTTGCCCCACCATCCCCGGTGCGTGCAGTCCTCGATCAGCTCATTCGTGACCCGGATCACGCCGGCTGTTCCGCGAGAATGCGGGGCGGCCTCGGCTCGATCCTGAAGAAGCGCCGCCCCCAGACGAGCAGCGCGATCGCGATCGGCATCGTCGCTGCACCCACGATCAAAAGCGAAGTTCCGACCATCGCCCTGTCACCCAGGACATATTCGGTGATCAGCCCGACGATCAGCGGCCCGAGCGCGAGGCCGAGAAGGTTGCCGACAAGGAGGAAAAGCGCCCCCGCCTGGCCGCGAAACCGCGGCGGCGCAACGATCTGGAGGGAGGCGGCATTGAGGCTGCCTGGGAAGGCGACGAAGAAAATCTGGACCGCGGAGACGAGCAGAGCGACCCCCGGAGTCGGCACCGCGACCAGCGCCACCACCCCGATCAGCAACACCGCGCAGCTGAGCGCGCCGAGCGTCAGCTCCGAACTGGCATCGCCCCTGGCACGGAGCCAGCGCGCGGCCGCCCCGCCCGCAAAGGCGCCGAGCGTGCCGACGACCAGATATTGAGTGCCGATGACCAGCCCGACGTCCGCCACGCCCCAGCCGTGCGCGCGCATCAGCACCGCCGGCAGCCAGGTGGCCATGGCGTAGCTCAGCATCATGTGCAGCCCGAAGCCCAGGTTATGGGCGGCAAAGGGCTGCCACCGTTGCCGGACGAAGCCGGCGAACTCGCGCAGCCCGCCGGCCGCAGGCGCATCCTGCGCGCCGGCCGGCTCGGCCTTGTCCATGAGCCCGCGCGGCGGCTCGGGCACGAGCCAGCGGATCGCGAGCGCAAGGGCAATGCCTGGAAGGGCCACGATCAGGAAGGTCAGCCGCCAGCTCTGCATTTCGCCAAGCAGCGGCAGGGCGACCGGCGGAACGGTTTCGAGATAGCCGATCAGGCGGCCGCCCACGATGAAGGCAAGGCCGCTGCCAAGATAGATGCCGGTGGCATAGATCGCGAAGGCAACCGTGCGGCGGCGCGGCTCGTAAAGGTCCGATAACAACGAATAGGCGCCGGGCGAAAGCGCCGCCTCTCCCACGCCGACCATCACGCGCGCGGCGAACAGCTGGGCATAACCGCGCGCGATCCCGCACAAGGCGGTCGCCGCGCTCCACACCACGATCGCCCAGGCGATGATCCGCACGCGGTGATAACGGTCGATCAGCCCGCCGACGAAGAGGCCGACGATCGTGTAGAAGAGGGCGAACGAGGTGCCGTGAAGCAGGCCGAACTCGACATCGTCGATCCCCAGATCGCGCTGGAGAGGCCCGATCATCAGGACAAGGATCTGCCGATCAACGAACGACAGCAGATAGGCGAGCATCAGAAGCACGGCCGCGCGCCCGCCGCCAGGCAGCACGCCGTGCCGCGCACCGGCCCCGGTCGGCACGACGTGCGTCACAAGCCCGTTTCCTGCGGTGCTTCGTAATCGGCGACCAAGGCGGCAATCCTCCCCGAGAGAATGTGGTTTTTTTGGTATTCTTATTGAAGGGACATAACATGATTCGGCTTGCAGTCAAGGCCGGAAACAGCAAAGCTGCTGTGGCCCACCGCGAGGTTCTGGCCCCGCATGAGCCTGGCGATTGTTTTATTTCGTTATTAAAGCGCCACATCCCGGTCCACGCCCGGCCGAAAGCCGCCTCTTCCAGGCAGGGATGCGAACACCGTCAAATCCCCTCCTTGGAGGAGGGTGGACCCGCGAAGCGGGACGGGGCGGTGAGAATGAAGCGCGCGGCAGTGCGCTGGCCGCTTCGCGGCCTTCCCATCACCTCCCCGTCGCGCGCAAGGGGCGCGCGTCGCCCCTCCTTGCAGGGGGGATTTGGGCACCACCACCAATATCCCTTCCTCGGCGGGAAAGTTTCCGAGCGGGATCAGGCGCTGGTCCGAGCGGTGGCGCCGAGCGAATCGAGGTGGCACGTGTCGAGCGTGACCGCCTCCCTGCACGTGGAGCAGACCAGCCTGCTGTGCATCGCGCGGCCGCAATCGGTGTGAATCGCGCGGGTCGCCCCCGCCCCTCTGTCGGCAAGCCAGCGATTGGCCCAGGAGATCAGCTGCAGGGCGAGCCCGACGAGGTCGATGCCGGCCTCGCTCGCCTGATATTCATAGCGGTCGGGCCTTCGCTGATAGAGGCGCGAGTGCACCAGGTTTGAAAGCTGAAGCTGCTTCAACTGCTCCGAAACCGTCGCGGTCGGCAGGCCGGTCTGGCGGACGATCTCGTCGAAACGGACCTGGCCCCTCAGGATCGCCGACATCACCATTGACGAGCGCCGATTGCCGATGACGGCCATGACTTTGGGATAGCTTGAAGATTTGGCGCGCGCATCCCGCGCGGTCGCGCCGGCGCCGCGGCGATGGCGCGGCGGCGGGGCCTGGTAGGGCACGAGCACGACGCTCGATTCCTCGAGCCGCACATCGCCGTTCTCGATAAGCTGGTGGCACTGGCTGCACAGGCTCGAGCAGCGAAGCGGCGCGCCGCACTGGTGCACCCAGGGGGTGACGAAGACGCCGGGCCGCCGGTCCCACGTCAGCTGCCATTCGCGGGCGGCCATCTGAAAGGGAAAAAGGTCGCGGCCCATTTCGGTCAGCACATATCGCGATTCCTTGCGCCCCGGCGCGGCCCGTCTTTCAAGGCAACCGAGCGCGACCAGTTCCTTGAGGCGCTTGTTCAGGGTCGATGGCGGCACTTCGAGAGCGGCTTCGAGCTCGCTCCACTGTTCGGCGCCCATGAACAGCTCTCGGAAGATCAGCGCCGTCCAGTAATCCGCCACGGCGTCGAGAGCGATGCGTATCGTGCTGAATTGCATGCTATGAACCTCTTTCCACTAGCCTGGCCGGAGCACCAGCCCGGTCGCGCTCTTTCGGCAGTGAACAGCCACCCGACAAGTGGCAATGGTCGGGGAGACAGGATTCGAACCTGCGACCCTCTGCTCCCAAAGCAGATGCGCTACCAGACTGCGCCACTCCCCGACGCGGGCGGGCGAAAGCCGAGCCGGGCCGCGCGCTCAACCTTGGCGCGTCGACCAGGCCGCTTGCACAACCTCCGCGCAGGAAACCGGAGACACGCCCTCTGCATCGAGGAGCGCCAGGACGCGATCCCACCAGCGGTAGAAATCGCTCAACTGGGCCGAGGTGTAGCGCGACGATCTGGATGAGAAGTTAGCGACGATCTGGATGAGAAGTTAGCGACGATCAGGATGAGAAGTTAGCGACGATCAGGATGAGAAGCGCTGATCGCGACGAGGTCGTTTTGGTGTGTTTGATTGCCGCTGGCAAGACCTATGTCTCAGGTTGATTGTCGGGGAGCGACACATCGGTATTTTTGGCTGTGGCGACCTTGGCGGGGCGACCTGCCCCCTGCTGTTTTCGCTCGATAGCCGTGCGCCGCCGATAGCTTTCGACATTCATCTCGAAGATGGTGGCGTGGTGCACGAGGCGGTCGACGGCGGCCAGCGTCATTGCGGGATCGGGGAAGACCCGGTTCCATTCGCCGAACGGCTGGTTGGCGGTAATCATCAGCGAACGCCGCTCGTATCGCGCGCTGATCAGCTCGAACAGAACCGAGGTTTCAGCCTGATCCTTGGCGACATAGGCAAGGTCGTCGAGGATCAGAAGGTCGAAGCGATCAAGCCGATTGATCGCGTTCTCGAGCGCGAGCTCGCGGCGCGCGACCTGTAGTTTCTGGACGAGGTCGGAGGTGCGGACGAACAGCACCCGCCAACCCTTTTCGATCAGCGCGAGCCCGATGCCCGACGACAGATGCGATTTTCCTCCGCCGGGCGGGCCGAACAGGATCAGGTTTGCGCCATTTTCGAGCCAGCTGTCTCCGGCGCAGATCGCCATCACCTGCGCCTTCGATATCATCGGAACCGCGTCGAAGTCGAACGTGTCGAGCGTTTTTCCCGGCAGCAGTTTCGCCTCCGCCAGATGCCGCTCCATGCGGCGGCGACCGCGTTCGGCGATCTCATGCTCGGTGATCGCGCTGAGGAACCGCGCCGCCGGCCAGCCCTCCTTGTCGGAACGCTCGGCGAACGTCGGCCAGAGCTGTTTGATTGTCGGCAGTCGCAGCTCGTTGAGCATCAACGTGAGCTTTGTGACATCAATACCCTGGGTCATGCCATTTCCTCCGCGCGAGGAGCCAGGAGCGCTTCATAGGCGCTCAGCGGGACGAGCTCGACGATGACCTCGGGCAGCGCCGCGGGGTCGGGCGCGAACCGCGCCCTAAGCATTGCCATGTCCGGCATACCCTGCGGCGTCGCTAGCAGGGTTTCCAACACAGCGGCGAGTTCGGCCTCGCAGGCCCGCTCATGCGCGAGGCTAAGAAGCTCGACCATTGTCCGGCACGCGACCCGTTCGGCGAGCCGCTCCAGCAGCCGATCGAACATGCGCCGGTAGGCCTCGCGCGGGAAGAGCTGGTGGCGATAGACAAGATTCAGCAGCGCCATCGGTTTGCGCCGAAGCGCATGGATGACATGGCGATAATCGACGACATGGCCATGTTTGCCGCTGCGCTCGGCGCGGCCGCGCGGAAGCGTAAAGAGCGGTGTGCCGCCGAGGAACAGCTCAAGCCGATCGTCGTAAAGTCGCACTCGCAGTCGATGGCCGATCAGCCGCGACGGCACGGTGTAGAACACCTTGCGCAGCGTGAACCCGCCCGAGGAGGTCACCATGACAAGCACCTCTTCATAATCGCTGGTGCGCATGCTCGGTAGCGACTGAAGCGCCGCCCGTTCGGCGTCGATCCGCTTCGCGCACCGCGCATTCTTGCGCGCGACGATCTCGTCGACGAAGCAGCGATATTCCGCAAGGTCGTCGAAGTCGGCCGATCCGCGCATCAACAGCGCGTCGCGCACCGCCGCCTTCAGATGCCCGTGCGCGCTCTCGATCGCGCCATTTTCATGCGCAACACCGCGGTTATTGCGGGTCGGCTCCATCCGGTAATGGCGACACAGCGCGTCATATCTGTGCGTCAGATCCTCGCGCGCCGATGCATCCAGATTCCGGAACGCCGCCGACAGACTGTCGCTGCGATGCTCGCGCGGCGCGCCGCCCAGCGCCCACAGGGCATTCTGCAGCCCCTCCGCCAACGCGACATAACTCTCGCCGCCCAGGATCACATGGGCATGCTCGAAGCCAGAACAGGCGAGCCGGAAGTGGTACAGCCGGTGATCGAGCCCGACCCCGGCGATGTGTACGCCCAGATCGGCCATGTCGGTAAAATCCGACAGCCCCATCCGACCCGGCTCGTGCACCTGGCGGAAGATCACGTCGCGATCCGGGCCTTGCAGCGCCCGCCAGCTTCGAACCCGACGCTCCATCGTCCGCCGCACCCCATCGGGAAGCTCAGGATGACGACGCTGCATTTCTTCGAACACCGCGACGGCGCGGATCCCCGGCGCACTCTCCAGGAGCGGTACAACCTCGCTGTCGAAGATATCCGCCAGCGGATCGGGGCGACGGCGACCGCGCGGCGCCTTCTTCTGCGACGGTAACTGCGCATCCTGCTCCAGCCGATAGGCCGTCGCCGTGCTGAACGCCGCGCACGCCGCCGCTGAACGCGGCGACACTGTCTGTCTCATCTTCATATATAATCTCACCTGATGATCGTTGATATGGCTCCCAGGCACCGCTTCTCCCCTTCCAAAGGAGGCGCCACCTGACAGGTCACGATCACCAAAAGCGCCCTTCCAGAAGAAAAGACGCTCGCGGCGGTGTGTCTGTCGCTCCTCGGGGCTTCGCCCCTCGTCCCGACAGACACACCGCCGCCTTTCTCATCTAGATTGTCGCGCTGTTCTCACCTTGATTGTCGCGCAGCAGGGCGCCCCCGCAGCAAGGGCAGACTGCCGGATCGAAGCGCGGGAGCCGAGCGACGAGGGGGGCGTCGTCAGTGGGCTCGCCGAACTCACCCTCGGTCACCGGCAGGAGTTGCCGGATCGTGGCGAGCCGTGCCCGGCGACACCCGTTGGCGAGGAAGCCGTAATGGCGGATGCGGTGGAAGCCGTCGGGTAGGCTGTGGATGAGGAAGCGGCGGATGAACTCGTCCGGATCGAGCGACATCTGCCTGGACGCGTTGCCATGGCGATAATCGCGCCAGCGGAAGACCACGCTGCTATCGTCGGCGCTGACCAGGCGACTGTTGGCGATGGCGACGCGATGCGTGGGCGGCACCACCTCCAGCTTCAATCGATCGAACGGGCTCTGGGTCGCCGCGATTGTTGTGGCCGCTACATGCGTATAGCGAGCCGTGGTCGAGAGGTTGCTGTGCCCCAGAAGGACCTGAATGATCCGGATATCAACTCCGCTCTCCAGCAGGTGCGTGGCAAAGCTGTGACGGAGCGTATGAACGGTCACTCGCTTGGTGAGGCCTGCCGCCTTCGCCGCCGAGCGACAGGCGCCATACAGCACCTGAGCATGGATCGGCTTGTCGCCACGTCCGGGGAATAGCCACGTCTCGGGGCGAGCCAGGCGCCAATAGACCCGCAGGATCGCAAGGAGCTGCGCCGATAGCATCACCGTGCGATCCTTACCGCCTTTGCCTTGGCGGACCTGGATCAACATCCGATCGCTGTCGATATCCGTCACCTTGAGGCTCAATGCCTCTGATGCCCGCAAGCCTGCCGCATAGGCCGTCGTCAACGCGGCCCGTGACTTCAGCGACGACACCGCCTCGAGAAAGCGAATGACCTCGTCCGCACTCAGGATCGTGGGCAACTTGCGCGGCGTTCGCGCATAGGCGATCCGCTCCGGAATCTCCGGTCGATCCAGCGTCACGCCATAGAAGAAGCGCAATGCACACACCGTCTGGTTGAGAGCCGACCAGGAAATCCCCTGCGCAACGAGATAGACCTGAAACGCCCGAACGTCTTCGAGCCCGAGCCGCTCCGGCGACCGGCCAGAGTAGCGACTGAACTTCGAAACCGCATGGAGATACGATCGTTGCGTCGCGGGCGACAGGTTGCGAAGGCTCATATCGTCGATCATACGACGACGCAGCGGGCTTACCGCTGCCGTGGCATCAGTCATGGGATGGTCTCCTGGTTGAGGGTTGGTCCAACAACCAGACCTTCTCATCAGGAGGCCATTCCGGCCAATCCCAACGCCAGTCCCGCGTCAGCGGGTTCGTTCAATCCCTTTTGTCAACACGGCCTAGTCTGTGGACGGTCGGTAGCCAACGATGGCGCCCATCGAGCAACGCGTTGAGATGGCGCTCTTTGAGGCTATAGCGAATGTCCTCGATTGCTGCGGGATCACGCGCGCGCATCTTCGGGTTTCCGGGCTTGGCGCCGCGCGCCACGGCAGCCTTCAGACCCGCCCGCGTACGCTCCCGGATCAGCGCGCGCTCGAATTCAGCGAACGCGCCGAGCATCTGCGTCATCAGCATGCCTTGCGCGCTCGAGGTGTCGATGGGATCGTTGATCGACCGAAAATAGGCACCCTTTGCCCGCAGGGTTTCGACGATCTCCAACAAGTGCGACAGTGAACGCGCCAGACGGTCGATCCGGACGACTAGCAGCGTGTCCCCCTGCCCCACCCGATCGAGGGCGCGCGCCAAGCTTGGCCGATCGCGACTGCCGCCGCTGGCCTTGTCTTCCAGGATCTCAGAACAGCCAGCGGCACGCAGCGCATCGAACTGCGCCGCGGTGTCCTGCTCGTCCGTCGAGACGCGCGCATAGCCAATCAAAGCCATCTGTCACAATCCATAGAATGGGAGCAACCGTTCGGTTGCTCCCGTATGATAGAATTCTGAACTCGCCGCGGCTAGCCCTGATCACCATCAAGCGGCGCGATCCATCCGTAGTGGCGGCCTCAGGAATGGCACTGCGCGCAGAGCAGCGCCGATGCACGGGTGATGTTGAGCGTCTTCCTCGCTGGAAAGCCAGCAAGCGCCAGAATGCGTCGAATTCCCGCCCTATGCCAACGCGAGTCCGGTGGTTTGGTATCAGAATCCGGAGGTTTGGGATCAACCTGACGCGCTACGTCGCGGGAAGCGCTTGAGTCCGGCCGTATAGGGAAACCGACAATAACCGCCGCGTCTTTCAATGTACAGAGTGGTGATAAGCATCCCTTATCGTCAACGGATCGAAATTCGAAATGATCGGATCGGGGGCGGTCACGATTGTCGACGCTGGATATGCGAGCCGTTCCAACATTGTCGAGGCAGAGTTCGATCGCTCCACGATGTCGTCCT
>JAEULK010000097.1 GCA_016793775.1 Sphingopyxis sp.
AATTCGGGCGCCGCGAAGCGGACGAGATAGAGTTCGCCCGCGCGCGGGTTGGGCACATAGTCGACGACGGCGGCCTCGGGTGAGACGGGCAGTTCGCTCGATTGGCCGAGATGTTTGGGCGCGAGCGGCGCGGGGGTGGAATCACTCATGGAAACCATCTAGGGACGCGCGCGGCCGATGTCATCCACCGGCCTATATATGGAGGGCCATCGGCCCATTCAGCGCCAATTCAGCGGATCGGGCGTGAAGTAGGCAATCGGGATCGCACAGGCAAGATGACGAACAGGCATTTCCGGATCATGGGCAGCGCGCGGGCGGCACTGGCGTTCGCGCTGGCGGCGGGGATCGCCGTGCCCGTCATCGCGCAGCAGGCCGAGACGCCCGCCCCGGCGCCTTCGTCCAGCCGGCCGATCGATTTCCGCCTGCCGCCGCCCGACGACGATGGCCGCGCGCCAGGGGTGCAGGGGCCGTCGAACAACGGGATCGCGCCGTCGGGTCCGGGCGACACGCGTCCGACGCCGACCCCCGCGCCGACCCCGGCGCCGCCGCGGGTCACCCCGACCCAGCCCGCAGCGAGCCAGCCGGCCGCGCCGACCACCGGCGGAGCCCCTGCGCCGACGCGCCGCCCGCCCCCGGCCACGACAACGACCCAGCCTGCGCAGGACGGTGACGATCCGGCGGCATCGACGCCCGCCGCCACCGATGCCGCGCCGGGCTTTTCGCCGGCGATTTCCGAAACGCCGACGACCGCCGCGCCTGCCGCCACGTCCGCCGACGACGCACCGTTGGCGCCCGCGCCCGCCGATAGCGGCGGGATGCCGATCTGGGGCTGGCTGCTTGCGCTGCTCGCCGCGGGCGCCGCGGGTTTCTGGTACTGGCGCCGCCGCCCCGCGATTGCGGGCGACGTCCCGGTCGAACGCAGCGCGGCCCCCGAGCCGGCGCGCCCGGCGCCCGCTCCGCCGTCTCCCGCACCGCGCGCCGTGCCGCAGCCCGCGCCGCGGACCCCCGCCGTTGCGGTCACGGCTGGCGCCGCCGCGCCCCAAGCCGCGCCCGCGCCGCTGGTCACGCGCCCCGCCGCCGAACGCCGGGCACTGGTCGGGCTGTCGCTCGACGTGCACGCGATCCGGATGACCCCCGAGCATGTCGCGGTGGCCTTCACGCTCAATCTCGACAATCGCGGCACGGTCGATGCGACCGGGCTGATGATCCGCATCGCGCTCAACCAGGGATCGGCGATGACCGAGCCGGTGCTCGCTCGCTTCTTCGACGGCGCAGGCGGCAGCGTGCTGCGCGACGATATGGAACTGAAGGTCGGCGCGGGCGAAGCGCTCAGCACCGAGGCGATGCTGCCGCGCGCGATCGTCGATCCGCTGGTGATCGGCGGCAAGCCGATGCTCGTCCCCGTCATGGCGTTCGACGTCACCTATCATTGGGAGGGCGATGCCGACGCCTTTGGTCAGGTCGCGGGCAGCTTCGTGCTCGGCCGCGAATCGGGCGCGAGCGGCAGCGACAAGCTCGCGCCGCTGCCGCTTGACCGCGCTTCCTATGCCATCGAACGCCCCGGTTCGCGCCCCACCGCGGTACGGCGCAGTCAGTAAGGCGGCCGGCGCGTCCTTTTCTGTTGCGGTGCAGCATGGACTGAGGCAGGACACCGCGGCGCTTGAAAAGGCGCCGGTGGGGGCATAGGCTTGCCGCTCCCCGGGACAGTGCAGGATGGCCGGCGAGGGGACAGGCACAGGTCCGCCGCCCGGTCGCAACAGGAGCATGACATGGACGCCTTGGTCTCAACCGACTGGCTGGAACGCGAACTGGGGGCATCGGACCTGCGGGTCGTCGATGCGACGAAATTCCTCGAAGCGGATCGCGACGCGCGCGCCGAATATGAGGCGGGCCACATCCCCGGCGCGGTGTTCATGGACCTCGCCGAACTGACCGACCCGACCAGCGACGTCGACAATATGGCGCCGCCCGCCGAAAAATTCGCGAGCCGCATGCAGTCGCTCGGCCTCGGCGACGGCAGCCGCATCGTGCTGTACGACGACAGCCCGCTGAAGAGCGCGGCGCGCGGCTGGTGGCTGCTCAAATTGTTCGGCGCGCACGATGTCGCGCTGCTCGACGGCGGGCTCGCCAAGTGGAAGGCAGAAGGGCGCCCGCTCGAAATGGGCAAGCAGACCTTGCGCCATCGCCACTTCACCGTGTGGCGCGATGCCAAGGCGGTGCGCACCAAGGACGAGATGCTGGCCAATGTCGCGAGCGGCGCCGAACAGGTCGTCGATGCGCGTTCGGGCGCGCGCTTCACCGGCGAGGATCGCGATCCGCGCACCGGCGTCGCGCCCGGCCACATCCCGGGGTCGAAGAACCTGCCCTTCGGCGAGCTGTTCAACGCCGACGGCACCTGGAAGCGCGGCGACGAATTGAAGGCGGCGTTCGACGCCGCCGGCATCGACCTCGACAAGCCGCTGGTCACGACCTGCGGCAGCGGCATGACCGCGACCGTCGTGGCGTTCGGCGCACATATCCTCGGCAAGGAGGATGTCGCGGTGTACGACGGCAGCTGGAGCGAATGGGGCGCCGACCCGGCGACCCCCAAGGCGACCGGCGCGGCGTGATCCGTCCGCGCGGGGCATGGCTCCGCGCGCAGCGCCATTCTCGTTTCGCGCAAAGACGCAAAGGCGCAAAGAGGT
>JAEULK010000014.1 GCA_016793775.1 Sphingopyxis sp.
AGGCTACTATCGTCGGGGAGGCCGGGTGGGGGAGCGGGCCGGTGCGGGAACCCAGATAAATGGTCAAGCTCAACAAGATCTACACGCGCACCGGCGACGACGGCACGACGGGTCTCGTAGACGGGTCGCGCGTCGCAAAGTCCGACGCGCTGATGGCGGCGATCGGCGATGTCGACGAGGCGAACAGCGCGATCGGCGTCGCGGTCGCGGCGCTCGATGGGGCAAGCGACGCGGCGAAGATGCTCGCGCGCATCCAGAACGAATTGTTCGACCTCGGCGCCGATCTTGCGACCCCGCCCGACATCCAGTTCGGTTTTGGCCCGCACGACATGGCGCTGCGCATTATGCCCAGCCAGATCGCGCGGCTCGAGGACGAGATCGACGCGATGAACGAAGGGCTGGAGGCGCTCAAAAGCTTCATCCTGCCCGGCGGCACCGAGGCGGCGGCGCGGCTGCACCTCGCGCGCGCCATCGCGCGCCGCGCCGAACGCGCGGGCGTGGCGGCGGGGGCGGCGCGCGACCTCAATCCGCTCGCGCTCACCTATCTCAATCGCCTGTCGGATCATCTGTTCGTGCTGACGCGCCACCTCAACGCCGCGTCGGGCGGCGACATATTGTGGAAGCCCGGCGCGACGCGCTGACCGAACCGTCGTTCTCTAAATGTTCTAGACAATCGCGCGGCCTGTAACGATATTCGGTCGCGCAACGAAACCGAATCGCCACTCGGGGGATTGTCTCTTCATGGCCAGCCAGACCGACGCTTCGCATGACCTAAGTTCCGCAGATTGCGTCGTAAAGCTGACGCAGCGCTTCGCCGCGACGCGCCGCCTGACGCTCGATCTGGCCGCGACCTTGTCCGACGCCGATGCCAGCGCCCAGTCGATGCCCGACGCCTCGCCCGCCAAATGGCATCTCGCGCACACCACCTGGTTTTTCGAAACCTTCGTGCTGCGCGACCATGTGCCTGGCTATGCGCTGTTCGACGCGCGCTATCCCTTTCTGTTCAACAGCTATTATGAGGCTGAGGGACCGCGCCACGCGCGCCCGAACCGCGGCCTCCTGACGCGCCCGTCACTCGACGATGTGCGCGTCTGGCGCGCGCATGTCGATGCCGCGGTGCAGAGCGCGATCCCCGACCTGCCGCGCGCCGCACTGGCGCTCGTCGAACTCGGTATCCACCATGAACAACAGCATCAGGAATTGCTGCTCACCGATGTGAAGCATCTTTTCGCGCAAAACCCGCTCGGCCCCGCGGTATGGGAAAAATGCGCAATCGCGAATGAAGTTGCGCAGATTTCCGCGGTTTCGCCGCCGCCCGCCGCGCCGAATTCGATCCGTTGGGTGAAGGGCCGCGAAGGCGTCGTCAGCATCGGCCATGCCGGCGGCGATTTTGCTTTCGACTGTGAACTTCCGCGGTTTTCCGCACTCCTCACCCCGCACGCGCTCGCCAGCCGCCCGGTCACCAATGGCGAATGGCAGCAATTCATCGCCGACGGCGGCTATCATAGCGCGTCGCTCTGGCTCAGCGACGGCTGGGCCTGGGTGCAGGACGCGGATGTGAACGCCCCCGCCTATTGGCACGAGGGACGGCACTTCACCCTGGCGGGCTGGCGGGATATCGATCCGGCCGCGCCGGTGACGCATATCAGCTTCTACGAGGCCGACGCCTTCGCCAGCTGGGCGGGCGCGCGGTTGCCGACCGAGGTCGAGTGGGAGGCCGCCGCCGCGGCGCTCGATCCCGCGTCGGGCGACCAGCTCGACAGCGCGCGCGCCGTCCAGCCAGAACCCGCGCCCGCGCCCGCGACCGACATCGGCCTGCAACAGATGTTCGGCAGCGTGTGGGAATGGACCGGCAGCGCCTATCGCCCCTATCCCGGCTTCCGCGCCGCGCCCGGCGCGGTCGGCGAATATAATGGCAAGTTCATGAGCGGCCAGTTCGTGCTGCGCGGCGGCAGTGTCGCGACGCCGCGCGGGCATGTGCGCGCCTCCTACCGCAATTTCTTCTATCCCCACCAGCGCTGGCAGTTCACCGGCGTGCGGCTCGCCAAGGATCTGTGACATGAGTGTCGTTCGCCATCTTCGCCAGGTCGATGCCGATGCCGCCGGGGTCGACATCGCTTTCCGCGCCGACGTCCATGCCGGGCTGTCGCAGGCGCAAAAGGCGGTTCCGGCGCGCTGGTTCTACGACACGACCGGCTCGGCGCTGTTCGAGGATATCACCGCGCTTCCCGAATATTATCCGACGCGCAGCGAGACCGATTTGCTGAAGCGCCATGCGGGCGCGATGGCGGCGGCGATCGGCGCGGGCCGCGCGGTGGTCGAACTGGGGTCGGGCAGCTCGACCAAGACGCCGCTGCTGCTCGATGCGATCCAGCCCGCCGCCTATGTCCCCGTCGATATCTCGGGCGATTTCCTGCGCGACAGCGCCGATGCGCTCGCGGCTCGCTTTCCGGGGCTTGCCATCTATCCGGTCGAGGCCGATTTCACCCAGCGCGTGGCGCTGCCGCGCGAAATCTGCCCGCTGCCCAAGCTCGGTTTTTTCCCCGGTTCGACGATCGGCAACATGGTCGCGCGCACCGCGGTCGATCTGCTCCGCAACTGGCGCGAGGCGCTCGGCGACGGGTCGCTGCTGCTGATCGGCATCGACCGAACCAAGGATATCGCGGTGCTCGAACGCGCCTATGACGATCCCGCGGGCGTGACCGCGGCGTTTAACCTCAACCTGCTCGCGCGCATCAACCGCGAACTCGGCGGCACGATCCCGATCGACAATTTCGAGCATCGCGCGATTTGGGACGACGTTCATGCGCGTATCGAAATGCATCTGCTGGCGGCTTGCGATTTGGACTTCACCGTCGATGGCCGCAGCTATCATATGGCGAAGGGCGAGACGATCCACAGCGAGAACAGCCATAAATATGGCCCGCGCGACGCCAATCTTCTGCTCCGTGCCGGCGGCTGGACCCCGCTCGCGACGTGGGACGACGCCGACCCCGCCTTTGCCTTGATCCTGGCGCAAGCGACCGAGTTCCGCTCGGCCCCCTGATCCTCGCCCCTTGACGAAAACGACCGAAGCCGTAGGTGCGCAGGCAGATTTTCAGCGAAAGGGCAGCATATGATCGTCGGCGTCATCGGGGCAGGGCAAATGGGCGCGGGTATCGCGCAGGTCTCGGCGGGCGCTGGCCATGACGTCCTGCTCTCCGACATCGACCTCGCGCGCGCCGAGGCGGGCAAGGCGGGCCTCGCCAAGGGCCTCGCCCGCCTCGTCACCAAGGATAAGATGAGCCAAAGCGACGCCGACGCGCTGCTCGGCCGCATCACCCCCGTGGCCGACCATGCCGCCTTCGCCCCCGCCGACCTCGTCGTCGAGGCCGCCACCGAGCGCGAGGAGATCAAACGCGCGATCTTTGCCAGCGTCGGCCAGCACCTGTCCGGCACCGCGATCCTCGCCTCGAACACCAGCTCGATCCCGATCACCCGGTTGGCGCAGGCGGCGCCCGACCCGGCGCGCTTCATTGGGGTCCATTTCTTCAATCCGGTGCCGGTGATGGGGCTGATCGAACTGATCCGCGGTCTCGCGACCAGCGACGACACATTAGCGAAAGTCGAGGCCTATGGCCGCGGACTCGGCAAGGAAATCGTCCACGCCAACGACGCGCCGGGCTTCATCGTCAACCGCGTGCTGATGCCGCTGATCAATGAGGCGATCTTTGCGCTCGGCGAGGGCGTCGCGACGATGCAGGACATCGACGCCGGCTGCCGCCTCGGCCTGAACCATCCGATGGGTCCGATCACCCTCGCCGACTTCATCGGCCTCGACACCTGTCTCGAAATCATCCGCGTGCTGCACAGCGGCACCGGTGACCCCAAATTCCGCCCCGCGCCGCTGCTGATGAAATATGTCGAGGCGGGCTGGGTCGGCAAAAAGGCCGGGCGCGGCTTCTACGACTGGACGGGCGAGGCGCCCGTGCCGACGCGGTGACCGCGCCGCCGGTCGACCTCAAGCGCGAACAGCGCGGCGTCGCCCGCGGCGCGGCGGGCGCGGCGGTCACCGGCCTTGTCATCGTCGCGCTCGCCTGGTTTTGGGGCGATCTACTGGTGCCGCGCATTGATGAGCCGGGGGCGCGGCTGGCGTTCGCGCTGCGCCTCGACCTCGCGCTGCTCTTCTGCCTCGTCGTCGCGATCGGCCGCGTCGCCAATGCGCGCTTCGCGTCGGCGGAGGATATCGCCGCCGGGGCCGCGCCGACCGAAAGCGCCGCGGTGCGCGAGCGGCGCGCGATCCTCCAGAACACGCTCGAACAAGTCGTGCTCGCCGTGCCGGTGCATCTGGCGCTCGCCTTGCTCGTTCCGGTCGAGCGGATGGCGGTGATCGCGGCGCTGGTGCTGCTGTTCGTCGCCGGCCGGGTCGCCTTCACGCTCGGCTATGCGCGCGGCGGTCCCGGCCGCGCCTTCGGTTTCGGCCTCACCTTCTACCCGACCGCTGCCGCGCTGCTTACGGCCGCCGTTCTGGCGCTCGGGATTTGAGGCTGCGGCCATTTTTGCGCTGGACGCACGCGCCGCCGGGGCGCACAAAATGGACCGGGTCGGGCAGATTCGCCTTGGGGGGCAATATGATAAGAGCGATGGCAGGGGCCGCATTGGCGGCGTTGACGATCTGGGCCGCACCGGCGGCGGCGCAAACGGTGAGCATCAAGGATGCGACCGCCTTTCGCGGGACGCTGGCTGCCATGGGCTACACCCCCACGGCGATGAAGAACCTCGACACCACTCCCGAATTCGACGTGACGATCGACGGCTTCGCCACGACCCTGCGCCTGCAACGTTGCGTCGCGGGCAAGGACTGCAAATATATGACCCTCGTCGCCTCCTACAGCGACGTCGTCAACGCGCCGCCGGCGTGGGTGCAGCAGATGAACGACGAATTCGACCTGCTGCGCGTCGGTTCCAACGACAAGGGCCAGCTCTATATGTTCGGCGCCTATGTGATCGAAGGCCTGCCGCAGAGCGAACTGAAACGCATCTTCGACTATTGGGCGGCCGACACCGCCGAAATCGGCGAAGAGGCGATCAACGGCGGCCACACGAGCGAGTGAGGCGAACGGGAGGCTAAGATGCGACGCAAATCCTTCGTGCTGTTGGCGTTTACCGGCCTTGCCCTCGCCTCGGCCGCGCACGCCCAAAAGGGTTCGCCCGAGGAATCGACGATCGAGAACACTGCCAATTCGGTGACCGAGCCCTTCGACGGCAAGGAGGTCCCCGAGAAGTTGCTGGCGATCCAGGACGATCCCTATTCGCTCGCGGGGCTCGGTAAATGCGCCGCGATCGTCCAGGAAATCACCGAACTCGACGCGGTGCTCGGCCCCGATGTCAACGCCCAGGCCGAAAAGAGCCGGGCGAAGAAGCGCGAGGAGACTGCGGGGCGCGTCGCGGGCAATGTCGCGGGGTCGATCATCCCCTTCGGCGGCCTGATCGGCGAGGTCACCGGTGCCAATGCCGAACGCCGCCGCTATGCGATGGCGATCTATGCCGGCACGGTGCGCCGCGGTTTCTTGAAAGGCGTGGGGCTGGAGCGCGGCTGCAAGGCGCCGGCGCGGCCGTAACCGAAAACGGGCGAAGGAGAGACGGGCATGAAGGTCGGCGATATCCGCTCCTTTACCATCGACGTGCAGCAGGTGGCGCTCGACGACCTTCGGGCGCGGCTGGCGAATATACGTTGGCCCGAAAAGGAGACCGTCGCCGACTGGGACCAAGGCGTGCCGCTCGCCTATGCGCAGGACCTCGCCGCCTATTGGCGCGACCGATATGACTGGCGCCGGATCGAGGCGCGGCTCAATGCGCATCCCAATTATCTGGTCGAGATCGACGGGCTCGACATTCATTTCCTCCATATCCGCTCGAGCAATCCCGCCGCCCGCCCGTTGGTGCTCACCCATGGCTGGCCGGGGTCGGTCATCGAGTTTCTCGACGTGATCGAACCGCTGTCGGCCGACTATCATCTCGTGATCCCGTCGCTGCCCGGCTACGGCTTTTCGGGCAAGCCGGCGGAAGCCAAATGGAGCGTCGAGCATATCGCGGCGGCGTGGGACGCGCTGATGGTAGCGCTTGGCTACCCCCGCTATTTCGCGCAGGGGGGCGACTGGGGCAGCGCGGTGACTTGCGCGATCGGCGGCAATCACGCCGATCATTGCGCCGGCATCCATGTCAACATGATCGTCGGCCAGCCCGATCCGGCGACGATGACCGACCTCACCGACGACGAAAAGGCCTATCTCGCGCGCTTCCAATGGTACCGCACGAAAGACAATGGCTATTCGACCGAGCATGCGACCCGGCCGCAGACGATCGGCTATGCGCTCGCCGATTCGCCCGTCGGTCAGATGTGCTGGATCGTCGAAAAATGCCATGGCTGGACCGATTGCGGCCATGAACCCGGCGGCCAGTCGATCGGCGGCCACCCCGAACAGGCGCTGACCAAGGACGCGATGCTCGACACCGTCAGCCTCTATTGGCTGACCAACAGCGCGGCTTCGTCGGCGCGGCTCTATTGGCACAGCTTTGCGCAATTCGGCTTCGGCGAGATTCATGTGCCGACCGGATGCAGCCTGTTCCCGCTCGAGATCATGCGCCTGTCGCGGCGCTGGGCGGCGCAGCGCTACAAGAATATCGTGTATTGGAATGAACTCGACTGCGGCGGCCATTTCGCCGCCTGGGAACAACCCGACCTGTTCGTCGACGAAGTCCGCGCCGCCTTTGCCGCGATGACGCTATAAGGGCGTCATCACGGCCTGGCAGCGTTCGGCCGCGCTACGCGCTGCGGTGTTCCATATCACCTCGTTGCCGTTCCGGGCGAGACGCGCGCCCTTCTTGTTTTCATAGACCGAGCCGCCGACCGACGGCGTCTGTTTCAGCACCATCGATCGCATGCCGTTGACGCGGACGATCGCGGTGCTGCCGACATAGTTGACGTTGAGCTTGGTGCCGCCGTTGCAGGCATAGCTGGTCCCTGTCTGGCGCGGCATCGACGAACAGCCGGTCAGTGCGAGCGCACCGGCTGCGAGGGTGAGCGTTCGGATCATCGCGTCTCTCCTCAATAGCCCGAGCGGACGCAGAGCACGTCGGCCAGATATTCGCGTCCCGCGACCGTTTCCATATGCTCGCGCGCCGATCCGTTCCAGCCGGCCGAACGGCACCATGTGTCGGCTGCACGGGCTGCGCAGGCGGCGGTCGCCGATCCGGCGGTGCAAGCGAGCACGCGGTACCGGCTGGTGCTGGGCTGGGTGTGGAATTCGGCGAAATTGCCGCGCGCGACCTGGTCGTTGGCGATCGGCGGCTGCCAGCCACCCCCGCCGCCCGCGCCGACGGGGCGGATCGACTGGACGGTCATCCCGCGCAGCACGCTGCCCAGCATCGGTGTGTCGCGATCGACGGTGCGGCAATTGCCGCGATAGCGGGTTTTTTCGCAAAGTTCCCAGCGACCGCTGGCGACGCGGACCGAATTGACCGGCCAGGCGAGGCCGAGGTTGGCCTTCGCCTCGCCGATGAACACCGCCGGGCCGCGATAGGCGGCGTCGCGATAGATGGTCGCCTCGGGCGGACGGTACATCCGGTCTTCGGGGGTTTGCGCGGTGGAGGTGGCGAGCATCCCCCCGGTCAGCGACGCGAGGGCGGCGCCGACGATGGACAGACGATGCACGGCTTTCATAACACGCTCTCCCTGCTGTGGCTGCGACCCGGAGACTCGTTACAGAGCCGGTTTTACAGCATCGGCGGGAAGCGCGCAAACATCATCGGCCACTAACCACCCGACGTTGCGGGGAAATCAGGGCGCCTTGGCCGGTTCCGGTACGGGCGCCCTTTCCGCAACGGGCGTCGGCGCCGGTGTCGGTGTTGCGGCGGGTTCTGTCGCAGGGACGGCGACCGGCGCAGCGGGTTCGGGCTCTGGCATCGTCAGCGGCGGGGTGACGCTCAGGATCAGCCCCGCCAGCGCCGCCGACATCAGGTTGGACAGGCTGCCCGCGAGCAGCGCCTTCAGTCCCAGCTTGGCGATCAGCGGGCGCTGGTTGGGGGCAAGCCCGCCGGTCACCGCCATCTGGATCGCGATCGAGCTGAAATTGGCGAAACCGCACAGCGCAAAGGTGCCGATCGCGATCGATACCGGCGACAGCGCGCCCGCCTTCTGCATGTCGCCGAGCGAATAGAAGGCGACGAATTCGTTGAGCACGACCTTGGTGCCGAACAGCGCGCCGACGCTGTCCGATTCGGCCCAGGGAACCCCCATCAGCCACAGCACGGGGCGGAATACCTGCCCGAGCAGCGCCTGGAACGACAGGCCCTCGACACCGACCCGGTCGCCGACTCCGGCCAGCAGCCCGTTGGCGAGCGCGACGAGCGCGACGAACGCCATGACCATCGCGCCGACCGCGACCGCCAGCTTGACGCCGGTCTGCGCACCCTGCGCCGCGGCCATGATGATGTTCGCGGGCTTTTCCTCGTCGTGGCTCGCCTCAGGCATGATGATCGGTTCGATGCCGATATCCTTGGGGTCGTCGGGCATCATGATCTTGGCCATCAGGATGCCGCCGGGTGCCGACATGAAGCTCGCCGCGAGCAGATAGGGGAGCAGATGCGGGCCGATCATGCCGGCGTAAGCGCCTAATATGGTGCCCGCGACCCCCGCCATGCCGACCGTCATCACCGTGAACAGCTGCGCCGGGGTCAGGCTGGCCAGATAGGGGCGGATGACCAGCGGCGATTCGGACTGGCCGACGAAGATGTTCGCCGCCGCGCCCAGGCTTTCGACCTTGGTGATGCCGGTGACCTTCTGGATCGCACCGCCGACCCATTTGATGATCAGCTGCATGATGCCGAGATAATAGAGGACCGAGATCAGCGAGGCGAAGAAGATGATCACCGGCAGGGCGCCGATCGCGAAAACCGCCTTGCCATAGGGTGCCTGGGTCAGCACTTCGCCGAACAGGAATTTCGTGCCTTCGTCGGCATAGCTCAAGAGGTTCGACACCCCGGTCGACATCGCGCCGATCACCGCGCGGCCCCACGGCGTGCCGATCACCAGCAGCGCGAAACCGGCCTGGAGCAGGAAGGCGGGGATGACGACGCGCGGGCGGATCCAGCGGCGGTTCGACGAGAAGAGCACGGCGATCGCAAGCAATGCGACGATGCCGAGCAGACCGATCAGGCGTTCCATAATATCAATGCGTCCCCCGCGAATTTCATGCGCCTGTCTAGCGGGCTGGGCGGCGGGAGCAAGGGGCGGTCGTCACCGCTCGCCGCACCCATGGCGCTTGGCGCGACCAAATTTCCTTTATACACAGGGGCATATTTTGGGGGTCGCATGTTTCGTTTCTTGATCGCGGTGATTCTGCTCGCCGTTTCGCCGACGGCACTGGCTCAGGACGGCGCGGGCGCCGATGGCGGCCCGCCCGTTGCCAAGCCGACTGCCGCCAAGGTGTTGGAACCGCTGTCGACCGCGACATTCGCGCGGTTGCCCTTCCTTGAAATGGCCGAACTGTCGCCCAACGGACAGTCCGTCGCGGGAGTGTTCGCGATCAAGGGCGAGCCGCGGATCGGCATCATCCCGGTCGGCAAGGACATCAGCCAGACGGTCTTTGTCGGCGTGCCCGATCTGACCGAGGTCGACTGGATTCAATGGGTCGGGGACGACAATATCGTCGTCGGCCTGCGGGCGCTGGTGCCGGTCGAGGGCGATAATTGGTATATCTCGCGGCTGATCAGCGTCAGCCGCACGACGGGCAAGGCGACGCGCCTGCTCTGGGACCTGAACGGACAGGATGCGGCGAGCATCGTCTGGGTGTCCACCGACGGCAGCCGCGAAATCCTCGTCGCGGGGCAGGCATCGGTCTATGTCGGCGATGGCTTCTGGCCCGCCGTCTATCGCGTCGATGTCGCCACGGGGCGCAAGAAGACCGAGATCAACGGGCGGGCCAGTGTCATGAACTGGGGTGCCGACCATCTTGGCCGGGTGCGCTACGGCATCGGCTATCGCGACCAGACGACGCAGGCGACGCTGATCTATCGCGGCGATGGCAAGGCCGCGTTTCGCTCGATCGACCGGGCGTCGCTACGCGACGACGAACAATTGTCGATCCCGTTCGTCTTCGTGCCCGGCACCGACCATGGCCTGGTCTATGCCGAGGCGCCCGACGGCCGCTCGGTGATCGCCGAGGTCGATCTGCCGACCGGCAAGCAGGTGCGGATCGCGCATCAGGTCGAGGGCGCCGATATCGAGGGTGCGATCCGCTCGCCCGACGGGTCGCGGCTGATCGGCTTCTACACCTCCGACGACGCAAAGCCGGTCCAGTGGATCGACCCCGCGATGGCGGCGCATCAGAAGGAGCTGGACGCGGCATCGCCCCAGTCGCGTGTCCGCATCCAGAGTTATAGCAAGGACCTGTCGAAGCTGCTGGTGCGGATCAGCACCCCCGAAAATCCGGGTCTCTATTATTTTTACGACGCCGCGTCGGGGGCATTATCGAAGCTGGCCGAGGTGAACGAGGCGATCGGTAACAAGCGGCTGTCGCGGTCGAAATTCGTCCGCTACAAGGCGCGCGACGGGCTCGAAATCGAAGGCGTGCTGACGATGCCGCGCGGGCGCGCGGCAACAAACCTGCCCTTCATCGTGATGCCGCACGGCGGCCCGTGGTCGCACGACACTTTGACCTATGATTATTGGGCGCAGTTCCTCGCCGAGCGCGGCTACGCCGTACTCCAGCCCAACTTTCGCGGCTCGACCGGCTATGGCGACAAATTCCTGAAGGCGGGGCAGGGCCAGATGGGCTTTGCGATGCAGGACGATGTGACCGATGGCGTGCGCTGGGCGGTTGCCGAGGGGATCGCCGATCCAAAGCGTGTGTGCATCGTCGGAGCGTCCTATGGTGGCTATGCCGCGATGTGGGGCATCGCCAAGGATCCCGACCAATATCGCTGCGCAGTGTCGATCGCCGGCGTTGCGAATCTGCGGCGCGACGTCAACGACTTCGGAAACAGCTTTCGCGCCAAGCTCTATCGCGGCCAGTGGCAGAAAATGACCCCCGATTTCGCCGCGGTGTCGCCGATCAACGCGGTCGGCCGGATCAAGACGCCGTTGCTGCTGGTCCATGGCAAGAAGGACGTCACCGTCGACCATATCCAGTCAGTGAAGATGCACGGCGCCATGGCCAAGGCGGGCAAGTCTGTCGAATTCGTCTCGATCCCGCTCGCCGACCATTATTTTTCGCGCGAGGCCGACCGGATGACGCTGCTGACCGCGATCGAGACCTTCCTCGCCAAGCATAATCCGCCCGACTGAGCAGCATCTTTCCAGCGCCCGCAAAACCGACTATCGCGCGCCGATGGAACAATCCTCGTCGCGCGCTATCGCCCCCTCGCTGTTTCTTTTCGCCATCCTTTATGGCGGCATGGTTCCGCTCGGCGGATTTCTGGGTGCGAAGCAGGTCGCGCTCGGGCCGCTCGCGGTCGAGGCGGGAATCTTTCCCTTCCTCACCCTCATCGCGATCTCCAGCGCCATTGCCGAACTCCATGGCCGCGTCGTCGCCGACCGGTTGGTGCGCTTCGGCTTCATCCCGCTGGTCGTCGCGATCGTCCTGACCGTCTTCGTGCTCCAGCTGCCGACCGACGAGGGCATGTACGAACCCGCGAAGGAAGCTTTCCCGATCATCGTCGGCCAGGGCTGGCGGATGATGGCGGCGGGCATCCTTGCCTATGGCGTGTCGGTCAGCCTCAACGTGTGGATCTTCTCGCGGATGACCGCGAACAACGGCCGGTTGCTCCCGATCCGCGGTTTCGTCGCGGCGGCGCTCAGCCAGATCGTCGACACGTTGATCTTCATCACGATCAGCTTTTACGGTGTCCGGCCGATCGCGGACCTGATGCTGGGGCAGATGCTGGCCAAGGTCGTGCTGTCGGCGGTGATGGTGCCGTTGCTGGTGATGGCGGTGGTTGCGATCGGGCGCCGCCTCGATGGCGCGGGAAAAGTCGCATGAACCACGCCCCCGATCCCGCGATGCTGGCGAAAGCCGAGACGCTCGTCGAGGCTTTGCCCTATCTGCAGCGCTATGCCGGCCAGGCCTTCGTCATCAAATATGGCGGCCATGCGATGGGCGACCCCGAGGCGCAGCGCGACTTCGCCGAGGATGTCGTGCTGCTGAAAGCCGTCGGCATCAACCCGGTGGTCGTCCATGGCGGCGGGCCGCAGATCGGCGCGATGCTGAAACAGCTCGGCATCGAATCGACCTTCGTCGGCGGGCTGCGCGTCACCGATGCCGCGACCGCCGAGGTCGCCGAGATGGTGCTGGCAGGCAAGATCAACAAGGAAATCGTCGGCTGGATCGCTGCGCTGGGCGGGCGTGCAGTCGGTATTTCGGGCAAGGATGCCAATCTGGTGCTCGCCGAAAAAGTGTCGCGCAGCGAAGCCGACCCCAATTCGGGGATCGAGCGCCATGTCGATCTTGGCTTCGTCGGCGAACCCGTCGCGGTCGATCCGACGATCCTCCGGAACCTGACCAAAGACAATTTCATCCCGATCGTCGCGCCGGTCGCGCTCGGCGCCGATGGCGCCACCTATAATATCAACGCCGACACGATGGCGGGGGCGATCGCCGGGGCGCTGGGGGCGACGCGCTTCTTCCTGCTCACCGACGTCGCGGGGGTGCTGGGCAAGGACGGCAATTTGCTCACCGATCTCGACCGTCCGGCGATCGATATGCTCAAGGCGGACGGCACGATAACCGGCGGCATGATCCCGAAGGTCGAAACCTGCGTCGCGGCGGTCGATGCCGGTGTCGAGGCGGCGGTCATCCTCGATGGGCGGGTGCCGCACGCGATGCTGCTCGAAATTTTCACCGCACGGGGTGCGGGCACGCTCATTCATCGCTAAACTGACGTCATCGACCTTTTCGGCCGGAGCTTTTGATGTATTTCATGTTTCTCGATATCCTGGCGATCCTCCTCAACATCCTGTGGTGGATCATCATCGTCCAGGCGGTGATGTCGTGGCTGCTCGCCTTCAACGTCATCAACACCCATAATGAATTCGTGCGCCAATTGTGGCTGGTGCTCGAACGGATCACCGAGCCGCTCTATCGCCCGATCCGACGGATCATGCCCGATTTCGGCGGCATCGACCTGACCCCGATGGTGGTGCTGATCCTGCTGATCATCATCCGCGGCCCGGTGCTGAACTATCTGTACCAGGTCGGCGCCAACGCCGGCTTGGCCTGATCCGATGGCGACGGGGGCCGACACCGTAGCGCAGGTCATCGACGGCAAGGCCTTCGCCGCCGGTCTGCGCAAACGGATCGCCGATGCGGTGCCCGCCTTTGTCGCGGCGATGGGCCGCGCGCCAGGGCTCGCGGTGGTGCTCGTCGGCGACGATCCGGCGAGCGCGGTCTATGTCGGTTCCAAAGGCAAGGCGACCATCGCCGCCGGCATGGCGAGTTTCGAGCATCGCCTGCCCGCGACCGCGACGCAGGGCGAGGTGGAGGCGCTGCTCGCGGCGCTCAACGCCGACGAGGCGGTCGACGGCATATTGCTCCAGCTGCCGCTGCCCGGTCACCTCGACGAACAGGCGGCGGTCGCAACGATCGATCCCGACAAGGATGTCGACGGGCTGACCCCGGTCAGCGCCGGCCGCCTCGCGATCGGCATACCCGGCATGGTGCCTTGCACCCCTTATGGCTGCCTGCTGCTGCTTCAGGATCGGCTCGGCGACCTGTCGGGCAAGGATGCGATCGTCGTGGGCCGCTCGATCCTCGTCGGCAAGCCGATGGCGACACTGCTGCTCGGCGCGAATTGCACCGTCACCATGGCGCACAGCCGGACGAAGAATCTCGCCGACGCCGTGCGCCGCGCCGATATCGTCGTCGCGGCGGCCGGCCGCGCCGAAATGGTCAAGGGCGACTGGATCAAGCCCGGCGCGGCGGTCATCGACGTCGGTATCAATCGGCTGCCGCCCGCCGCGGGCGAGGCGAAGGGCCGGCTGGTCGGCGACGTCGATTATGCCTCGGTGCTGCCGCTCGCCTCGGCGATCACGCCCGTCCCGGGCGGCGTCGGTCCGATGACGATCGCCTGCCTGCTGCGCAATACGCTCGTCGCGGCGTTTCGCCGCGCCGGCCTCGCCGATCCGGAGGGTTTCTGATGCGCCGTTCTATCCTCGCCGTCGCAGCCTTTGGGGTGATCGCGGGCGGCGCGGTGTCGGCGCGCGAGCGCGACCCGCTGGCCGCAAACCCCAGCGCCTTCATCGCCGCCGAGATCGCCTTTTCGCGGCTGGCGCAAGAGAAGGGCCAATGGACGGCGTTTCGCGAAACATCGGCGCCCGAGGCGGTGATGTTCGTGCCGCAGCGGGTGAAGGCGCGCGACTGGCTGAAGTCTCAGAAGGACCCGGCCGAGGCGGTGAAGTGGCAGCCGCACGCGGTCTATATCAGCTGCGACGGCAATGTCGGGGTGACCACCGGCGCCTGGCAGAAGGGACCGGCCAACGGCTATTTCACCACCGTGTGGCTGCGCGATCCCAAAAAGGGCAAGCTTGCCTGGATCCTCGACCATGGTGACGCGCTCGCGGCGCCGCGCGAGGCCCCCGATTACATCGCCTCGAAGCAGGCGAAATGCGGCTCGCGCCCGGGCGTGGCGATCGAGGGCGGTAATGAGGGCGAGGACCGCGCGGTCGGCCTGTCGCCCGACCAGACTTTGAACTGGACCTCGGTCGTCCAGCCGGGCGGCGCCCGCCGGATCACCGTCCGGCTGTGGGACGGCAGCGCGATGCAGCCGGTTATCGACGACCTGGTCGCCGCACCGGCACCGAAAGCCTGATGCTCGACCTCTTCATCTCGGCCTTCGTCACCCTGTTCGTGGTGATCGACCCGCCGGGCTGCGCGCCGATCTATGCCAGCCTGACGACGGGCGCGAGCGCGGCGCAGCGCCGTTCGATGGCGATCCGGGCGACGATCATTGCCGGCGGCATCCTGGTCTTTTTCGCGATGTTCGGCGAGGCTTTGCTCAGCTTCCTGCACATCGACCTCGACAGTTTTCGCATCGCGGGCGGGCTGATGCTGTTCATCATCGCGATCGACATGGTGTTCGAAAAGCGCACCGAGCGTCGCGAGCAGCGCGCCGAAAAGGTCAAGGCGAGCCCCGAAGTCGAGGATGTGTCGGTGTTCCCGATGGCGATGCCGATGCTCGCGGGGCCGGGGTCGATCGCCTCGGTGATGCTGCTGGTGTCGCAGAACAACGGACTCGACCGCGCTTTCGTGATCTTCGGCGCGCTGCTGCTCGTGCTGCTGCTCACGCTTGCCGCCTTGCTCGCGGCTGGGCCGCTGATGCGGCTGATCGGCAACAAGGGCGAGGCGGTGATCACCCGGCTGCTCGGTGTGCTGCTCGCCGCGCTCGCGGCGCAATTCGTCATCGACGGGATCAAGGCGAGCTTCAATCTCGCGTAAAAAGAGGGCGCCGCCCGCAGGCGACGCCCTTCCTCCATCCACTGGAAGGTAGATCAGCCCGCGTTGTTCACGTCGTTCTGGGTGACCGGCGCGATGCGGATTTCGACGCGGCGGTTGCACTGATAATCGGCCTCGCTCGTCTCGGGCGAACATTTCAGCTGCGATTCGCCGAAGCCCGCGGTCGCCATGCGCGCACGCTGGATGCCGCGGCCGCCGAGATAATCGGCGACCGAGGCCGCGCGGCGTTCGGACAGGCCCTGGTTATAGCTGTCGCTGCCGGTCGAATCGGTGTGGCCATAGACGTCGATATAGGTCGACGGATATTCGGCGAGGGTCGAGGCGACGCTGTCGAGCGCGCTGCGGAACTGCGATTTCACCAGCGCGCTGTTGTAGTCGAAGGTCACGTCGCCGGGCATGTTGAGCACTAGCTGGTCGCCCTGGCGCTCGACGTCGATGCCGGTGCCCGCGGTGCGTTCGCGCAATTTCTTTTCCTGCTGGTCCATATAATAGCCGACGCCCGCGCCGGCGACCGCGCCGATGCCCGCGCCGACGATTTCCTCGGTGCGGCTGTGCTTGCCGCCGATCAGGTCACCGAGCAGATAGCCGCCGAGCGCGCCGCCGACGCCGCCGATGGCGGCCTTGGAAATCTTCTTCTCGCCGGTCGCCGGGTCGGTGACGCAGGCCGCCAGGCCGACGGCGGCGATGCTCGCCAGGGCGGCGAGTTTGATGGTCTTGATATTCATTGATGCGCTCCCTTTTTGCGCGGCCCGCCGATGGAGGGCGTTGCTGTCGCCGTGCCGATAACATCCGGCCGCGCCTCTGGTTCCATTCATCGCCTGAACCCGGGATGGGCGCGGCGCCCTGCGGTGGTTCGGACGTGCCATTGTGCAGATCGCCGCCTTTCGCCTATAGGGCGGTGATGACCGAAACCGACAGGGGCCAGGCGCGAGTGCGCCGGACACAAAACTGATGACCCCTTTTCCCTGGGGCGACGTCGCGATCATCGCGGTCCTCGTCCTGCTCAACGGCGTTTTCGCCATGTCCGAACTGGCCATCGTCTCGGCCCGCGATCCGCGGTTGCAGGCGGCCGAGAAGCGCGGCATCCGCGGCGCCAGGATTGCGCGCCAGCTGGCCTCCGACCCCGGCCGCTTCCTGTCGACGGTGCAGGTCGGCATCACGCTGATCGGCGTCCTGACCGGCGCCTATTCGGGCGCGAGCCTGGGCCAGCCGGTCGCCGAGCGGTTGGAGCCGATCTTCGGTTTCGACGATGAGACCGCGATGACCGTGGCCTTTGCGGTCGTCATCGCGGTGACCACCTATTTTTCGCTGATCGCGGGCGAACTGGTGCCCAAGCAATTCGCGCTGCGCGCGCCCGAACGCATCGCGATCGTCATGGCGGCGCCGATGCTGTGGCTGTCGCGCATCGCCGCGCCGCTCGTCTGGCTGCTCAACAACAGCTCGGGTCTCGTTTTCCGCCTGCTCGGCCTCAGCCGCGAATCGGAAGACCGGGTGACCGCCGAGGAATTGCATCTGATCGTCGCCGAAGCATCGAAATCGGGGGTGATCGAGGAAAGCGAACGCGCGATCATCTCGGGCGTCGTGCGCCTCGCCGACCGCCCGGTGCGCGAGGTGATGACGCCGCGCATCGAGGTCGACTGGATCGACATCGCGGCTGACGCCGACGCGGTGCGCGCCAAATTGCTCGAAAGCCCGCACACCCGCCTGCCGGTGGCGCGCGGGTCGGTCGACGATATCATCGGGGTGGTGCAGGCGCGCGACATCGCGGGCGCGCTGTTCCGAGGCGAAACGCTCGACCTCGAACAGCTCACGCGCCGCGCGACGGTGATCCACGACCAGATCGACGCGATGGACGCGCTCGAAAGCCTGCGCGTCGCCGAGGTGCCGGTGCTGCTCGTCCACGACGAATATGGCCATTTCGAAGGCATGGTTACCCCCGCCGACCTGCTCTCGGCGATCGCCGGCGAATTCGCGTCGGACCAGGATATCGGCAGCGAGCCGTTCGTGGTCGAACGCGACGACGGCAGCCTGCTGATCGCGGGGTCGATGCCCGCCGACCAGATGGCCGAGCGGCTGGGAATCGAACTCGGCGAAGACCGCGACTATGCGACCGCCGCGGGTCATGCGTTGGCGATCCTGAAGCATCTGCCCAAGGAGGGCGAGGTGTTCCGGGACCGCGGCTGGCGTTTCGAGATCGTCGATATGGACGGGCGCAAGATCGACAAATTGCTGGTCAGCGAGATCGTCAAGCCGAAGGCCGGCGAGGGCGAATAGGGTCTGTCGGTGGCTTAAAGCCACAAAAGCCCCGCATGCGCGCATTCAAATTGTGGCCTTTGTGGCTTTAAGCGGCGCCGAGTCCTCGCGCAGCGCGGCGCGGACGATATCCATGTCGGGGCCGCCGCTGACATCGATCGCGCCGCCGCGGAGCACGCGCACGGTGGTGACGCCGTTGAGCGCGCGGTCCATCGCATAGTCGAACTGGCGCAGGCGGCCCATCCAGAGCGCGCGATCCCAAGCGGCGGCGAAGCTTTCGGCACCCGGCCGTTCACGCAGGCGATAGGCGGAGCGGCGGTCCATTCCGACCGCCTTGGCGCCGCGCCCGACCGAGCCCATCGCTTCGAGGGCGCGGATGAAGCATGTCTGGATTTCGGGCGTCCAGCCGTCGGCGCGCTTTCGCTGCGCCGGGACCGGGGTGAAGGCGAGGATTGTGCCGGCGAGCAGCGGCGCGGCGGAGTCGGTCTGTTCCATCTGCCAGTTTGGAACATGGCGAAGTAAATTAGGACAGCGTTTTTTTGGGGAGCGGCGAAGGGCGGTTTTGGGGTGGTGAGCGGCCAGACCGCTGTGGTGCTAAGATAGTTGCCAAGCCGGTTATAGATAAAGACCGAGAAAGGACGCGCCGGGAACCGGATTGAACGAGATCGGCTCGGCCTCGACGAAACCGAGGACCTTATACAGCTTGCGCGCGGGGACGAACTTTGCCTGCACATCGAGCCTCATTTCGCTGTAGCCCACAGCGCGAGCTTCTTCGATCAGACGTTCGGCAAGGGCTCGACCAAGATGGCGTCCCTGGGCTTGGGGGCGAACATATAGTCGTTTCATTTCGCACATTTCGGGAGTGACTTGCCGCATTGCTACGCAGCCTTCGATTTCGCCCTCCCGGTCCGCGAGCAGCACGCAACCTTTCGGCGACGCATATTTCCCCGGTAGATTAGCGAACTCGGCATCGTTGTTTTGATAATCGAGATTCACCGGAGAATTGGCGATAAACTCGCGCCAGATGCCCAGCACTGCTGCTTTATCATCAGGGAAGATCGCATGTCGGATGATCGTCATAGCATGACTGCGTTGCGCGAAATCGTGGCGGCAATTGGACAGCCGCGTGGCGAGGTCGAAACAACCGGCTTTGATCGAAATCCGTCGTTACAGTTCGCCGCCCAGCGCGCCATATTTCGCCTCGAACCCGGCCTTGTCGCCGCGTGCCAGATAGCCCGCCTGGTCGACGAAATTGTCGCGCGCGATGCGGCCCTGGAAGGCGCCGAGCTGCGGATCGATCGCCGCGATATCGGCGTCGGTCCAGTCGGCGATCTGCCGGAAGCTGGTGACGCCGAGCCCGTTCAGCAGGCCGGCGAGCTTGGGGCCGAGGCCCTTGATCAGTTGCAGATTGTCCGCCTTCGCGGCAGCCGGAGCCGGAGCCGGAGCCGGAGCCGGTTCAGGAGCGGGGGCGAGGGCGGGCTCGGGTTCCGCTGCGGCGGCGGGCGGCGGGGGTGCCGGTTCGGCCGGTGCCGGCGGTGCCTCGGACTCGGGTGCCGCCTCGACGATCGGTTCGGGTGCCGGGGGCGCCGGTGGGGCCGCGAACGGCGGTGCGGGCGCCGGTGCGGGCTCCTTCGGCTTGAAGCGCGCGGGTGCGGCCGCGACGATCTCGGGCTTTACCGCTTCGAGCGGCTTTTTCGGTTCGGCGGGCGGCGCGATGGTCGGCGCGACATCCTCGGCCTCTTTTCGGCCGAACAGGAACCATAGCAGGACGACCGCGACGACGAGGCCGACGACCGCTATGACATAATTTTCCTGAAGCCACGCCATGATGTTCTCCCTGTCTTTCCGTCAGCCTATGCGCGTGCGTCCGCGCCGTCCAGCGACGCTTATTCGGCCTCGCGCGCGACTTCGCGCCAGCCGATATCGCGGCGGCAGAAGCCGGTCGGGAAATCGAGCCTGTCGATCGCGGCATAGGCGCGCGCCTGCGCTTCGGTGACGGTGCGACCGGTCGCGGTGACATTGAGCACGCGGCCGCCCGCCGCGACGATCGTGTCGCCGTCGCGCGCGGTGCCGGCGTGGAAGACGCGCACCCCGCCGCGCTCGGCCTCGGCGATGCCGTGGATCGCGCCCCCCTTTTCGGGGGTCGCGGGATAGCCCTTGGCGGCCATGACCACGGTCAGCGCATAGTCGCTCGCGAAGGCGGGCGGGGTCGCGTTCGCCAGCGCGCCCGTCGCGGCGGCGTGGAGCAGCGCGGCGAGGTCGCCGGTGTAGCGCATCATTAGCACCTGGCATTCGGGATCGCCGAAGCGGGCGTTATATTCGATCAGCTTGGGACCTTCGCCGGTGAGCATCAGTCCCGCGAAGAGGACGCCGACATAAGGCGTGCCCTCGGCGGCGAGCGTCGCCACCGTCGGGCGGATGATGCGGTCCATCACCTGCGCCTCGAGATCAGGGGTGAGCACGGGGGCGGGGCTGTAGGCACCCATGCCGCCGGTGTTCGGACCCGTGTCGCCGTCGCCGACGCGCTTGTGATCCTGCGCGCTGGCGAAGGCCATGACGTTGCTGCCGTCGGAGAGCGCGAAGAAGCTCGCCTCCTCGCCGGTCATATATTCCTCGATCACCACCTCGGCGCCGGCGCCGCCGAAGGCGCCGCCCATCATGTCGTCGATCGCGGCGGCGGCCTGTTCGGCAGTTTCTGCAATGATCACGCCCTTGCCCGCGGCGAGGCCGTCGGCCTTGATGACGACCGGGATGTCGAAGCCTTCGAGCACGGCATGCGCTTCCTCGGCGCTGGTGCAGCGGGCATAAGCGGCGGTGGGGATCGACGCGCGGGCGCACAGATCCTTGGTAAAGCCCTTGCTGCCTTCGAGCCGCGCCGCTGCGGCGCCGGGGCCGAAGGTCGCGATGCCGAGCGCGCGCAGCCGGTCGGCGAGCCCCGCGACGAGCGGCGCCTCGGGACCGACGACGACGAAGTCGATGCCGTGCGCCGTGCAGAAGGCGGTGAGGCCGTCGATATCGTCGACGCCGATCGCGACACATTCGGCATGGGCCTCGATCCCCGGGCTGCCGGGTGCGGCATAGAGCTTGGCGCAGGAGGGCGATTGTGCCAGTTGCCAGCTCAGCGCATGTTCGCGGCCGCCCGAGCCGACCAGCAGGATATTCATGACCGTTCCTTTTCCCGATCCGGCGTCCGAAACCGACCCCGCGGCGCGGCTGTTAGCCGAGGCGGCGCCCGGCGACAATGTCGGTCGGTCGCCGTCCGGCGACGGGGCGCCCGATATGACGGTCAGCCAATTGTCCGCGGCGATCAAGCGCGCGGTCGAGGACGGCTTTTCGCGCGTACGCGTGCGCGGCGAGCTGTCGGGGACGAAGCGCGCGGCGTCGGGGCATTTTTATGCGGCGCTGAAGGACGATAATGCGCTGATCGACATGGTGATGTGGAAGGGGCAGGCGGCGCGGCTCGCCTTCCGGCCCGAGGACGGGATCGAGGTGATCGCGACCGGCAAGCTCACCACCTATCCGGGGCGCTCCAAATATCAGCTTGTCGTCGAAAGCCTTGAAGTCGCGGGCGAAGGCGCGCTGATGCTGCTCTTCGAGAAATTGAAGGCGCGGCTCGGCGTCGAGGGGCTGTTCGACGAGAGCCGCAAACAGGTGCTGCCGCGCCTGCCCAGGGTGATCGGCGTGGTGACCTCACCGACTGGGGCGGTGATTCGCGATATCCTCCACCGGCTCGCCGACCGTTTCCCGACGCATGTCATCGTCTGGCCGGTGCTGGTGCAGGGCGACGGTGCCGCGGCGCAGGTGGCGGGCGCCCTTCGCGGATTCGACGCGATCGAACCCGGCGGGCCGGTCGCGCGCCCCGACCTCGTCATCGTCGCGCGCGGCGGCGGGTCGATCGAGGATCTGTGGGCGTTCAACGAGGAGGTGGTCGTGCGCGCGATCGCCGACTGCCGCATCCCGACGATCAGCGCGGTGGGGCATGAGACCGATACGACGCTCGCCGACTATGCCGCCGACCGCCGCGCGCCGACGCCGACGGCGGCCGCCGAAATGGCGGTGCCGGTGCGCGCCGAATTGCGCGAACTGCTGCTCCAGCGCGCCGGGCGGATGATCGCCGCGGCGAACCGGCACCGGGCGCTGGCGGGCGAAAGGCTGGCGGCGCTGGCGCGGCATCTGCCCAGGCGCGAAGGGCTGTACGCACCGCAGCGCCAGCGGCTCGACGATTCGGGCGACCGGCTCGATCGCAGCCAGCGCCAGCGGCTGACGCTGACCGCCGAGCGGCTGGCGACGCGGGGCGCCGCGCTGCGCCCGGCCCTGCTCGCGCGGCGCTGGGACCGCGACCGCGCGCGGCTCGAAGGGCTGGGGCGGCTGCTCGATAGCCTCGATCCGCGCGCGCTGCTGTCGCGCGGCTATGCGATGGTGCGCGACGATGGCGGGGCGATCGTGGCCAGCGCGGGCAAGGCGCGCGCCGCGGGCCATCTGCGGCTCCACTTCGCCGACGGCGAGGTACCCGTCGCACTGGCCGATGGCGCCGCGCCGCCGGTTGCCAGGGCTGTGCGCAAGGCGCCGCCGACCGCGCCGAAACGGGGGCAGGGCGAGCTTTTCTGAGGGCGGCGGGCTGGCCCGACGCGCACAAGCTGCTATGGTCGGCGTCACTCCCTTCCTGCCAATGGACCCAAGACCATGTTGATCGCCAGCCGCAACCGCCTCGCCCGGCTCCATTACGGACCGAACGGATTTCGCGTGCTGGCGGACGGCGACCATGTGCTGTGCGCGGTGACGGGCGTGCCGATCGGGCTCAACGAGCTGCGCTACTGGTCGGTCGCGCGGCAGGAGCCTTATGCGAGCGCGGCGATTTCGGTGCAGGCGGCGCTCGACCACCCGGCATGACGCGCGCGAAGCGAGCGATGCGGTACGGCATGGCGCTGCCGCTGCTGATCGTCGCGGCGAGCTGCGTGCCGCCGGTCGGCGATGTGGCGGCGCTGCCGCCCCCGCCGCCCCCGGCTCCGGTCGCCGTTCCGCCGCAGCCGGTGGTGGTCGGCCCGATCGCGCCGCTGCGCCGCGATTTCACGTTGCGCGGGTTTGCCGAGCAAGGCGGCGCGATGGTCGGGCAGGCGCCGAGCGGGGCGGATGGCCTCACCCTCGACGGCCGACCGGTCGCGATGACCGCCGACGGCTGGTTCCTGATCGCCTTCGACCGCGATGCGGCGCCCGAGGCGCGGCTCGTGGCGACCATTGGCGACGGGGTGCGGATCGAGCGCGTGCTGGCGGTGGCGCCCGGCCAGTGGCGGATCGAGAATATCAATGCGCCCTATCGTGGCGGCGCTTCGAGCGATGCCGAGTTCGAACGGCGCCGGCCCGCCGAGCTGGCGCAGATCGCGGCGGCGCGCCGCGCCGATCGGCCGTCGGACGGCTGGCGCCAGCGCTTCATCTGGCCGGTGACGGGGCGGCGGTCGGGTTTCTTCGGTGCGCAGCGCGTCTATCAGGGCAAGCCGGGCAGCTATCACAGCGGCGCCGATATCGCGGTGCCTGCGGGCACCCCCTTCGTCGCGCCCGCCGACGGGGTGGTCGTGCTCGCGGCCGCCTCGCCCTTCACGCTCGAGGGAAACCTGCTCATCGTCGATCATGGCATGGGGCTGAACAGCGCCTTTCTCCACTGCCAGCGGCTCGACGTGAAGGTCGGCGACCGCGTCGTTCAGGGGCAGGTGCTGGGAGCGGTCGGCCAGACCGGTCGCGCCACCGGTCCGCATATGCATTGGGGCCTGAAATGGGGCGATGCGCGGCTCGACCCCGGCAAGCTGGCGGGGCCGATGGGCGGCTGAAGCTGCTCCGTGAATTCGTAACCGATGAAACAATATGTCGCGAAACGCGCGGCGGCACCGCCTAGTGTTTCGCGATCGTCCGGGGTTGTTGCAAATACGTCACAATGGCCGGTGAAACGGCCCGGCGGCCCGGAAATTTCCTTTACTCTACATGAATGAAGGGTCATCCCGCACGCTATCGGGGCATTTGTGCGCTGGCGTTTCGCTTGCGTCGCAGGGGGTCCGGGTATCTTTAATCCATCAGTAGCAAGGGACTGCACTGTGAAGAAAACCCAATTTTCGATGCTGAAACTGGGCGCCGCGCCGCTGGTGCTGAGCGTCGCTCTGGCTTCGGCACCCGCCTATGCGCAGGATGCCGCCGACGACGAAGGCGAAGCGATGATCGTCGTCACCGGTTCGCGTATCGCGCGTCCGAATCTCGATTCGAACAGCCCGGTTGCTGTGGTCAGCGGCGACGCGACGGTCGAGAACGCCGACGTCACGCTCGACACCTTCCTGAACACGCTGCCGCAGGTTAATCCGGCGGGCACCACCACGTCGAACAACCCCGGCAACGGCGGTCAGTCGAACATCAACCTTCGCGGCCTCGGCTCGAACCGCAACCTCGTCCTGATCAACGGCCGCCGCCCGATGGTGTCGGCGTCGGACCAGACGGTCGATTTGAACACCATTCCGCAGGGCCTGATCGAGCGCATCGAAATCGTGACCGGCGGCGCCGGCGCGGCCTATGGTGCCGACGCTATTGCCGGTGTCGTCAACCTGATCCTCAAGGACAATTTCGAGGGCATCGACCTTCGCGCCAGCTACTCGAACTCGATCCCCGAGACCGACGCGCGCGAATATCAGATCAGCGGCATCATCGGCGGCAACTTCGCCGACGGCAAGGGCAACATCGCTTTCTCGGCCGAATATTCGAAGCGCCAGGGCATGATCAAGGCGCAGCGCGCCTTCGCATCGCAGGCGACCTCGACCACGGGTTCGTTCCCGACCGGTACCTTCGTCAACAGCGGCACCAACCCCATCAGCCAGGCGGCGGTCAACTCGCTGTTCGCCGGCTATGGCGTCACGCCGGGGCAGACGCCGAGCGTCAGCCAGCTGGGTTTCAACTCGGACGGTACGCTGTTCGGTCGCGGTTCGTTCAACAACCCCCTCAACGTGTCGAACTTCCGCTATGAACTCGATTCGCCGGCGAACCCGAACCTGAACTTCTTCCCGGACTTCTACAGCTACAACTTCGACATCGTGAACATCCTCGTCCTCCCGCTCGAGCGCAAATCGGCGTTCCTGACGGCGAATTACGAGATCAACCCGGCGTTCGACGTGTTCGTCCAGGGCGGCTACACCGAATACAGCTCGTCGACCGCGCTGGCGCCGACCCCGGTCAGCACCGGCATCGTCAACCCGGCGAACACCACGGCCTCGGGGCTCAACGCGCGCTCGCCGCTCGTTGCGGTCGGCGGCCGCGTCACCGGCTTCATCGTGCCGGTCACCAACCCGTTCATTTCGAACGACCTGCGTGCGCTGCTCAACACGCGTACGCTTGACGACGTGAACGTAGCGGGTGTCGGTGCCGCTGAAGGCGTCCGCATCGGCTATCGTTTCCTCGGCACCGGCCTGCGCGAGCAGAAGATCAACAACCGCGTGATCCAGGGCCTTGCTGGCCTGCGCGGCGAGTTCGCGCCAGGCTGGCGCTACGAAGCCTATTACAGCTGGGGCGAAACCACGATCGACCAGGCTGCGACGGGCAACGTCAACGTCCAGCGTGTTCAGGAACTGCTCGAAGCTCCCGACGGCGGTGCCAGCCTCTGCGACGGCGGCTTCAACCCGTTCGGCATCCAGCCCTTCTCGGCTGACTGCGTCGATTATGTCGATGAAATTGGCGTGACCAAGACGAAGTTCTCGCAGAAGGTCGCTCAGGCCTATGTTTCGGGTGAACTGACCGACCTGCCCGGCGGCCCGCTTGGCGTCGTGTTCGGTGTCGAACAGCGCAAGTTCCGTTACGCCTTCGACCCGGGTTCGCTGTTCGGTCCGATCGCCGGTTTCAACACCGCGACCCCCGATCTTGGCACCAACAAGTTCCTCGACTTCTTCGGCGAACTTCGTGCTCCGATCATGGACAATCTGGAACTGTCGCTGACCGCTCGTCGCTCGAAGAGCGACTTCAACGACATCCAGAACGGCGTGAACGGTGCGCCGTCGAACGACTGGACCTATGGTGGCACCGTCACCTTCAGCCCGATCGACGAAGTCCGCCTGCGTGCGAGCTATCAGCGTTCGGTTCGTGCGCCGAACTTCGGCGAACTGTTCTCGGGCGGCGGCAGCTTCCCGCAGATCTTCGACCCCTGCTCGATCAACTCGAACTTCCGCCAGACCGGCGGGACCGCAGCGCGCGATCTTTGCATCGCGACCGGCGTGGGTGCGGGTACCGTCAACAGCTTCGTTCCGTCGCCGGGCGCCCAGGCGTTCATCACGACCACGGGCAACCCCAATCTGAAGCCGGAAAAATCGGACACCTTCACCGTCGGTGCGGTGTTCCAGGCTCTCGGCTTCACGGGCTCGATCGACTATTACAACATCAAGATCAAGGACACGATCCTCAACCCCGACGTCAACGAAATCATCGCATCCTGCTATGGCTACAATGACATCAACTCGAACCTGAGCGGGACCAGCCCGTTCTGCGACGCGATCGGCCGTTCGGGCGATGCCATGACCGGTATCTACCTCCCGGCTTCGCTGGGCGGCGACGCAAGCGGTTATTTCCAGTTCGTCAACGCCGGCTCGGTCAAGACCTCGGGCGTCGATGTTCAGCTGGGCTATCGCCTGCCGACCGAGTTCATCAACGAGGACGCTGCGCTGAACTTCAACCTGGCGGTCAACTATCTGATCGACTTCAAGAACGTCGGCCTCGGCGGCCTGAAGACCGATTATGCTGGTACGGCTTCCTACTTCGGTGCGGGTCTCGGCACGAGCTTCCCGCGCTGGAAGGCGACGCTCAACACCAAGTTCAACATCACGCGTGAACTGAGCTTCGACAGCCGCGTCCGCTTCATCGATGCGATGGAAAACCGTGCGGCGCGCCAGTTTGTCGGCGAAACCTTCACGGGTCCGGGCAGCGTGTTCTACTTCGACTTTGCGATGCAGGCCGAAGTCGATGCGTTCACCTTCCGCATCGGTCTGAACAACGCGTTCGACCGCAAGCCGGAGACCTACTCGCCGAACGTGCAGTCGGGTACCGATCCGTCGCTGTACGACGTCATCGGTCGCCGCGCCTATGCGTCGGTGCGCCTGAAGTTCTAATCTTCTGCGACGAACCAGACGGGGAGGGCGGGACTGGTGTCCCGCCCTCTTTTTTTATAGACAGCGCCGATGACCGTGACCGACCGATTGCGCGCCGCCTATGCGGCCTATGCCAAGGGCGATTTCGCCACCGCGAAAGCCCAGGGCGAGGCGGCGTTGCGCGCCCAGCCGACCAACCCGACCATTCTTCAACTGCTGGGCGTGGTATCGTGCCAGACCGGTTCGCTGCGGACCGGGGCAGACTATCTGCGCCGCGCTCTCGCCAGCGGCGGCGACACCAGCGACAACCGCGTCAACCTGGCGCGCGCTTTGCTCGACCTTGGCGATCTCGACGAAGCCGCCCGCGTCTGTGCCGAGGGCGACATCGCCGGATCGGCGGACCTGCAGGTGATGCAGGCGCAAATCCTGAAGGCGCAGGGGCGCACGACCGAAGCGGGCTGGGCTTATGAAAAGCTCGTCTCCGACAATCCGACCGACTTCAACGCCTGGAACAATCTGGGCAACGCGCGGCATGAGGGCGGCGACCTTGAGGGTGCGCTGGCGGCCTTTCAGCAGGCGCGGCAGATCGATCCGCAATCGTCGCTGCTCCACACCAATATGGGCCGCGTGCTGATCTCGATGGACCGTTATGAAGAGGCGTGCCTGATCCTCGAAAAGGCGGCGCTGCTCGCGCCCAAGGATCCGGCGCCCTTGCTCGAGTTGGGACGCACGCTGACCAGCATCAACCATCTCGAGGGCGGGCTCCGCGCGCTCGGCGCCGCCGCGCGGCTCGATCCGTCCGATCCCAAAATCTTCCTCGCCATCGCCGTCGCGCTGCTCGACCAGGAAAATAGCGCGCAGGCCGAAAAGGCGCTGCGCTTCGCGATCAAGGCCGATCAACGCTTCATTCCCGGCTATCTCAACCTCGGCATCCTGCTCGAAAAGGCCAATCGCACCGACGAACTGCGGTCGCTGATCGCTGCCGCTGCTGGTGCAGGCCTGGCGGGCGACGAGATCGACTATCTGCGCGCGCTGCTGCTCAGCCGCGACGGCGACCGCGCCGCGGCGCTCGACCTGGTGCGCGACCTGCAATCGCCGGCGATCAGTCCGTCGATCAAGGCGCAATTCGCCGGGCAGCTCGCCGACCGGCTCGGCCGCACCGACGATGCGATCCGTTTCTATGAGGATATGAACGCGGCGCAGGCGCAAAGCCCGATGGGCGTCGGGGTCGATCGCAGCGCCTATCAGCGCGCGATCGCCGCGCTCGACGCGCAGACGACCCCGGCCTGGTTCGCCGAATGGGCCGCGCCGCCGCAGGCGGCGAGCGACCGGCCCGCGCCCGCGTTCCTCGTCGGTTTTCCGCGGTCGGGGACGACATTGCTCGACACGATCCTGATGGGGCACAGCGACACCCATGTGCTCGAAGAGCTGACGATCATCGAGGATATCGCCAAATCACTGGGTGATCTGGACGCTATCCGCGCCCTCGACGCCGGGGCGGTCGCCGACCTGCGGGCGCGCTATTTCGCCGAGCTCGACCGGCAGGCGCCGCCGCCGCCCGGCGCCCTTGTGATCGACAAGAATCCGCTGTCGATGATCCGGATGCCGTTGATCCACCGGCTGTTTCCCGACGCGAAGACCATCCTCGCGATGCGCCATCCGTGCGACGTCGTGCTCAGCTGCTATATCCAGAATTTCAAGCCGACCGAGGCGATGGCGAGCTTCCTCGACCTCGCCAACGCCAGCCGCACCTATGACCGGATCTTCCATTATTGGGAGACGTGCCGCGACGTGCTGCCGACCGACGTTCATGTGCTGCGCTATGAGGCGATGGTGGCCGATGCCGGCGCAGCGACGCGTCCCCTGTTCGACTTCCTCGGTCTCGACTGGCAGGACGCGGTGCTCGATCACCAGAAGACCGCGAGCGAGCGCGGCTTCATCCGCACCCCCAGCTATGCGCAGGTGATGGAGCCGATCTATTCCTCGGCGAGCGGACGATGGAAGCGTTACGAGCCGCATATGCGCGAGGTGCTGCCGATCCTCGCGCCCTGGGCCGAGCGTTACGGGTATAGCCTCGATTGAGTCCCGCGCGGCTGGTTCGCCGGAATTGACGCCGGAGCGTCACCGGCATAGATTTGGCGGATCGGAATATAAGGAATCTCTCATGGCAAGAGTTCGCACATTTGCGTTGCTGATATCGGCGTCGCTGCTCTCGGCCGCCCCGTCCTTCGCGCCGGCCCATGCCGAAGAGGCGCCGTCGGCGAATCCCAAGGACAAGATGGTGTGCAAGCGGACGCAGAAGACCGGCACGCGCTTTTATTCGCAGATCTGCAAGACCGTCGCGCAATGGGACGCGCTGGCCGAGCAGCAGCGGCGCGACCTGCGCGAAACGGTCGACCGGCCGCAGATCGAAATCCGCCGCGACTGACCCTCAGCCCCGGGCGCGCAGCCAGCCGGTGATCGATAGCCGCGCCTCGGGCGCGAAGGGCGTGACATAGCTGACGCTGTGCCGCTGCGGCACCGCGAACAGCCGCAGCGCCCCCATCCGCGGGGCAAAGGCCTCGTCGATATTGCCGTCGCCGCGGTGGAACATCAGCAGCCCGCCCCATTCGGCGCGCCACGCCGGCGCGAGCGAATAGACATAGGCCGCCTGCCGGTTCTTGCCCGCGACATCGTCGTCGTGACAGGTCAGGAAATGCCCGTCGCCATAGCTGGTCGCCTGCCCGTCGGCGAAGCGCGATCGCGCGTGACCGAGTACATGGCCCAGCCGCTCGAGCACCGCTGGCGACGAGAGAAAGGCAATGAAGCGCGCGATTGGATCGTCCGATGCGGCGTCGCCGCCATCGGGCGCACGGATCGCTTCGTAGCGATATTGGAAACCATCGCGCCCCGCCGCAACGATCAGCCGGTCGAGATCGCGGCGCTGCCCGGCGTCCAGCGCGGCATGGGCATCGCGGGTCAGCTCATAGACCTTGTCGCCGGCGTTCATCACCAGTTTCCAGTCGTGCCGCGCCAGCAGGTGCGCGCGCAGCGCCGCCGCCTGGCCGTCCGCCAGCAACTCGGCGATCTCGACGCGTCCGCGCGCGGCGAACTGCCGTTTCAGCGCATCCCAGTCGATCCGGTCCGACAGGCAAAATTCGAGCATCATCGGGGTCTTTTCCATCGGCCGTGCCGCCCTGTCCAGCCCGCGCGGCCGGTTTGACGGCGGCGGGCCAAGCGAATATATTCGGCGCCAGCCGATAGAGGCGTGGAGAATGATTGTCATGCGTGGAATAAATCTGCTGGCGCTGGCGGCGACCGCCGCCTTGCTGCCGGCGACCCCGGGGTTCGCCGCCGTGGCGAGCGACGACAGCAGCGTCGATCCCAAGGACCGGATGGTGTGCAAACGCACGCAGAAAACCGGCACGCGTTTCTATGGCAAGATCTGCAAGACGGTCGGGCAGTGGGAAGCACTGGCCGAAGAAAATCGCCGCAGCCTGAGCGAACAGACCAACCGGCCGCAGCAAAATTATCAGCCGACACGGCCGGGCGAATGAAACTCGGCCTGCCGCTGGTCAAACTGCCGCGGCAATATTGTTCCGAAACCCTGGCGAAAGAGGTGGCGGCGCTGCCGCAATCGGCGTGGCTGCCGCATCCGGGGCGCATCCCGGGCAACGACGCGGTTCCGCTGATCACCCCGGCGGGTCAGGTCAGCAACGGTTTCGCCGGCCCGATGGCGCCAACCGACGCGCTGCGCGCCTGCCCCTATATCATGGAGATTCTCGCCGACCTGGGCGCGGTCTGGGGGCGCAGCCGGCTGATGGGCCTCGCGCCAGGCGCGGTGGTGCCCGAGCATGTCGACGTCGGCTACTATTGGCGCACCCATATCCGCATCCATATCCCGGTGGTCACCAACCCCGAGGTCGCGTTCAGCTGCGACAAGGAAACGGTGCATATGGCACCGGGCGAATGCTGGCTGTTCGACAGCTTCTGCCTGCACAATGTGCGCAACGGCGGCGATGCCAAGCGTGTCCATCTGGTGCTCGACACGGTCGGCGGCGAGAAATTATGGGCGATGATCGCCGATGCCAAGCGGCTGGGCCGCGACGGCCAGCCGGTGGTGACGGTCGCGCCGGGGTCGGTGGGCGCCGCGCCGCTCGCCTATGAACAGGTCAACCTGCCCGCGATCATGTCGGTCTGGGAGATACGCTGCCACGTCGATTTTCTGCTCCAGCAATGTGCCCCCGGCCCGGCGCGCGACGCGGTGACGGCGCGGCTCGAGCAGTTCGCCAACGCCTGGGGGGCGCTCTGGGCGCAATATGGCACCGATACCGCGGGCCTGCCCGCCTATCGCCAGATGATCGACCAGATCCAGCGCGACCTGCAGCGGCTGGAGGCGCAGCGCATCCTGCTTCCCAATGCGGTGCCGCTCGACCGCGCGCTTGCCGAGCTGGTGTTCCTGGTCGCCGCGCCCAATGCGATGCCCGCCGCCGCCGCGGCCTGACCGATGATCGTTTCGCACAAGCACCGCTTCATCTTCGTCGCGATTCCCAAGACCGGGACCCATTCGGTGCGCCACGCGCTGCGCGACCATATGGGCGAAGGCGACATGGAGCAGGCGCGGCTGTTCGTGGAAAAAACCTTCCCGATCCCCGAAATCGCGCGCATGGGGCACGGCCATATCAGCTTTGCCGAAGTCCGGCCGTTCCTCGGCGAGGAGGCGTTCCAGAGCTATTTCAAATTCGCCTTCGTGCGCAATCCGTTCGATCGCTTCGTCTCCTATTGCGCCTTCGCCACCAGCCGCGAGGGCAGTTTCGAGCGCGATCCGAAGCGCGTGATGCGGCATTTCCTGTTCACCGCGCCGCCGATGAACCATATCATCTTTCGCCCGCAGCATCTGTTCGTCACCGACCGCGACGGGAGCCTGCAGGCCGACATGCTGGGCAAGGTCGAGGAGATGCAGGCGTCCTACGACGCGGTCGCGGCGCGGATCGGGATCGATACGACGGCGCTCGACCACGCCAACCGCTCACGCCGCGGCGACTATCGCGACTATTATGACCAGGAACTGATCGACGGCGTCGCGAAAATCTATGCCCGCGATCTCGAATTGTTCGGCTATGATTATTGAGCGCGCAGGCTAGGCAGGCATCATGTATCCCAACCCCCGCAAAACGACGAGCATCCGGCGGCTGGGCGCGGTCGACATCGCCGCGCTGAAGGCGGCGGTGCTGGCAATCCCCGAGGATGTCTGGCAGACTGAAAATGCCGACAAGCCCAACCGCTTCGAGGCGCTCGACGCGACGGCGCATATCGTCTTTCGTTTCGTTTCGGACATGCGCGACTGGCGCAGCGCCTTTGCGCGGCCGCTGTGGGATGAGTGGGAAGCGTTGCTGGCGCCGGTGCTCGCCGCGGCGACCGCCGACTATGGCTATCGGAACGGCATATTCCCGCGCGTGATGCTCGCGCGCATGCCCGCGGGCGGCGTGATCCGGCCGCACCGCGACGCCAATCCCGCCGCGAAATGGCCGCACAAGATCCATGTGCCGATCCAGACCAACGATCGGGTCCTGTTCCGTATTGAGGGTGCGACCCATCATATCGCCGAAGGCGAGGCGGCCGAGGTCAATAATATGGGCGTCCATGCGGTGGTGAACGGCGGTACGGCCCCCCGTATCCACCTGATCTTCGAATATTATGACGCCGACCAGCCCGAACCCGCATGGCTGGCGGCGGTCGCGGCGGGGCAGCCCGCCTGATCGCCTGCTGCCTGCCGTTCGTCGAACGCCGTGGTCGTTTGGACGGTCGGCGCTTGTTTTGCGGCGGGACCTCTGCATCGTCGTTCATGCACCGGGGATCCTCTGAAATAACAGAAAATTAAGGATAATCCCCGATTGCGCGAGGCGGGGTGGGTCGTGCCGGACGATAGGCGCGCAGGTTTTTGCGCGCAACCTTGCCCCGACAGGACACACCCCGATGGATGTAAAAAGGGAGTTTGTCCGTGAAAAATCTCGTCGTTTTGGCAAGCCTGCGCATGGGCGCGGCGCCGCTGGCTTTGGGGCTGGCGCTCTGTGCCGCCACCCCCGCTTTCGCGCAGGACACGTCCGCCGATACCGCCGCCGATGACGCTTCGGCCGACAACGGCGAAGCGATCGTCGTCACCGGTTCGCGTATCGCGCGCCCCGAAGCCGATTCGCCCAACCCGGTGACCTCGATCAATAGCGAGACGATCCAGCAATCGGGCCTGACCAACCTCACCGACCTGCTCGTCCAGAACCCCGCATTGCTCGGATCGAGCACGACCGCCGATGCGGGGGGTTCGACCGCGCTGTTCGGCGGCGTCGGCATCAATCTGCTCAACCTGCGCAACCTCGGCACCGAACGCACACTCGTACTCGTCAACGGCCGCCGCCATATTTCGGGCATCACCGGCACCGCGTCGGTCGATATCAATACGATCCCCAACGCGCTGATCGACCGCATCGATGTGCTGACCGGCGGCGTGTCGGCGGTCTATGGCGCCGATGGCGTGTCGGGCGTGGTCAATTTCGTGCTCAAGCGCGACTTCGAGGGCATCGACGCGCGTTTCCAGACGGGCATTTCGTCGCGCGGCGATGCGAACAACATTTACGGCTCGCTGACCGCCGGCACCAATTTCTCCGACGACCGCGGCAATGTGGCCGTGTCCTACGAATATAACCGCGACGCCCGCGTCCCCGCGAGCGCGCGCAAGACCGGGCGCAACCTCGGCCTGTTCAGCTTCCGCCAGAATCCGCTCGACAATCCCGACCCGCGTTTCGACGATCCCGGCATCATCGACCGCATCCTCTACAACGACATCCGCTATGCCGACAGCGCGCCCGGGGGTGCGGTCGACGTCGATATCGACTTCACGCCCGACTTCACCGGCGCGGGCAAGGTCTATGATCTCGGCACCGCGATCCCGAGTTCGGGCGGCGTGGTGCAGGGCGGCGACAGCACCCCGATCGCGGGCTATCAGGGCGACCTCCAGCCCAAGACCGAAAAGCATAATATCAACCTGCTCGGCAGCTATGAATTCAGCGATGCGCTGCGCTTTTTCGTCGAGGGCAAATATGTGACGACGAAGAATTTCTCCTTCGCGCAGCCGTCGTTCGATTTCTTCACCACGGTCCAGGCCGACAACCCCTTCATTCCAGCGGCGATCCGGAATGCCATCGTGCCCGATGCGCTGTCGCTCGGAATCTTCGGCGATGTCGGTTTCCTGCCCGACGGCGTTCTTGTCAGCCGTGACAATTTCGACCTGGGCGTGCGCGGCGAATATGCCGAGCGCGACACCTATCGCGGGGTGCTCGGCTTCGACGGGCGGCTGACCGACAATCTCACTTACGAGATCAGCTATGTCTATGGTCAGACCAAAACGCGCTTCCTGAGCACCAATTACCGGCTGCGCGACCGCTATTTTGCGGCGCTCGACGCGGTCGATCAGGGCGCGTACCAGACCGGCACGCCGAACGGCAATATCGTCTGCCGCTCCACGCTCGACCCGACCGCGCCGGGTAATGATCCGAACGGTATCATCATCGGCGCCGATACAACGCCGATCACCTTTACACCGGGCGCGGGCAGCGGCTGTGTGCCGCTCAACATCTTCGGTGACGGGTCGCCGAGCCGGGCGGCGCTCGACTGGATCAACGTCGATCTCGAAAACCGGATCAAGGTGCAGCAGCACGTCGTCAGCGCCTCGGTGTCGGGCGACACCGGCGCGGTGTTCGAGTTGCCCGGCGGGCCGATCGGCTTTGCATTGGGCGCCGAATATCGGAAGGAAAAGTCGAACTTCGTCCCCGACCCCTTCCTCGTTCAGGACGCGCTTGCCGACCTTGCGGCGCAATTCCCCGAGACGGGCAGCTTCGACGTCAAGGAGGTCTTTGCCGAGATCAATATTCCGGTGCTGCGCGACATGCCCTTCGCCGACATATTGCAGTTCGGCGCGGCGATCCGTTTCTCGGATTATTCGACGATCGGGACCACGACGACGTGGAAGGTAGACGGTACCTGGGGTCCGGTGCGCGATATCCGGTTCCGCGGGACCTATTCGGAAGCGGTGCGTGCGCCGAACCTGACCGAGCTGTTCGCGCCCCAAAATGGCGCCTTCTCGTTCATCGACGACCCCTGCGATCCGAGCAACCTGGCCGAGGGCACCTCGTTCCGCGTCGCCAATTGTACCGCGACGCTGACCGCGCTCGGCATCGATCCGGCGACGTTCAACCCGGTCAACGACCCGCAGGCAACCGCGTCGCTGCCGGGCCGCACGATCGGGACGCCTTTCCTCGACGAGGAAACGGCGAAGACCTGGACCGCGGGCGTGGTGCTGCGGCCAAGCTTCATCCCGGGGCTGGTCGCCACGGTCGACTGGTATGATATCACGATCAAGAATGCGATCACCACCGCGACCGCGCAGGACCTGACCAACGCCTGCGTCGACCAGCCGACGCTCGACAACCAGTTCTGCGACCTGATCACCCGCGATCCGACGACGGGTTTCGTCTCGGACTATCTGCTGCGGCCGCTGAACGTGTCGCAGTTCGCGACGTCGGGCGCCGACTTCACGCTAAATTATGGCTTTCGGCCGAGCGACAGCCTCGGCCAGTTCAATGTGCGGGTGGCGGGTGGCTATCTCGACGGCCTGACCTTCATCTCGACCCCGGGGGCCGAGGTCGACAACGACCGGACCGAGGCGTTCGCGCCGAAGTGGAATGGCACGCTCGACGTCACCTGGGTGAAGGATAATTGGTCGCTGAATTACGGCGTCAATTATTTCAGCAAGACGCGGCGCTTCACGACCGAGCAGATCGAGGCCAACCCCGATCTCGTCGATCCGAAGTACATCTTCTACCGCGAGAAATGGGAGCATGACGTCCAGCTCGGCTTCAAGACCGACGACGCGCGTTTCCAATTCTATGCCGGCGTGAACAACCTCTTCGGCCGCGATCCCGATGTCGGCGAACTCAACTATCCGTCGAGTTTCCGCGGGCGTTATGTCTATGCGGGGGTGAAGGTGAATTTGGCGAGCATCGGCCTCTAGGGTCGACCGCGACAGCAAGAGAAAAGGGCGGCATTTCTGCCGCCCTTTTTTACGTCGCGGTTAGCGTTAACGCGCCATCGCCCTCGTCAACGTTGATCGTCGCACCGTCCCTGACCTCGCCCTTGAGGATGAGGTCGGCGAGCGGGTCCTGCAGATATTTCTGCACCGCGCGCTTCAGCGGCCTTGCGCCATAGACGGGGTCGTAACCGACGCGGCCGAGCCAGGCGCGCGCGGCGTCGGTGAGGTCGAGCACCACCTTGCGGTCGGTCAGCAATTTCTGCACCCGCGCGACCTGGATATCGACGATGCCGCCCATATGTTGCTGCGCGAGGCGGTTGAAGAGCACGATCTCGTCGAGCCGGTTCAGGAACTCGGGTCGGAAATGGCCGCGCACCACCTCCATCACCGCGGGTTCGGCCTGCTCGACCGGCGCGTCGTCGGGAAGCGCCGCGATCGCCTGGCTGCCGAGGTTCGAGGTCAGGATAATCAGCGTGTTGGTGAAATCGACCGTGCGCCCCTGCCCGTCGGTGAGGCGCCCGTCGTCGAGCACCTGGAGCAGGATGTTGAACACGTCCTGATGCGCCTTTTCGACCTCGTCGAACAGCACGACCTGATAGGGTCGGCGCCGCACCGCTTCGGTGAGCGTGCCGCCCTCCTCATAGCCGACATAGCCCGGCGGTGCGCCCACTAGCCGCGCGACGCTGTGCTTCTCCATGAACTCGGACATGTCGATGCGGACCATCGCATTGTCGTCGTCGAACAGGAAGCGTGCGAGCGCCTTGGTGAGTTCGGTCTTGCCGACGCCCGTCGGGCCGAGGAAGAGGAAGCTGCCGAGCGGGCGGTTGGGGTCCTGCAAACCGGCGCGCGCGCGGCGGACGGCGGTCGAGACGGCGCGCACGGCATCGGCCTGGCCGATGACGCGCTTTTCGAGCGTCGATTCCATCGCGAGCAGCTTTTCGCGCTCGCCTTCCATCATCCGATCGACGGGGATGCCGGTCCATTTGCTGACCACCGCGGCGATGTCGTCGGCGGTGACTTCCTCGCGCAGCATCGCATTGCCCGCCGCGGCCTGCGCCGCCTCGAGCTGCTTTTCGAGGCCGGGGATGGTGCCGTAGCTGAGCTCGCCCGCCTTCGCGAGATCGCCCGCGCGCTGCGCCTGGTCGAGCGCCGAGCGCGCCGCGTCCAGTTCTTCCTTGATCTTGGCCTCGGCGTGGATCTTGTCCTTTTCGGCGTGCCATTTCTGGGTGAGTTCGGCCGACTGCTGTTCGAGGTTGGCGAGCTCGCCCTGCAGCGCCGCGAGCCGGTCCTTCGACGCGGCGTCGTTTTCCTTCGACAGCGCGGCTTCCTCGATCTTCATCTGGATGATGCGGCGATCGAGGCTCTCGATCTCCTCGGGCTTCGATTCGACCTCCATGCGGATACGGCTCGCGGCCTCGTCCATCAGGTCGATCGCCTTGTCGGGCAGGAAACGGTCGGAGATATAGCGGTTCGACAGCGTCGCGGCGGCGACGATCGCGCCGTCGGTGATCCGCACGCCGTGGTGCAGCTCGTATTTCTCCTTGATGCCGCGCAGGATCGAGATCGAATCCTCGACCGTCGGCTCGCCGACGAAGACGGGCTGGAAGCGCCGCTGGAGCGCGGGGTCCTTTTCGACATGCTTGCGATATTCGTCGAGCGTCGTCGCGCCGATGCAATGGAGCTCGCCGCGCGCGAGCGCGGGCTTCAGGAGGTTCGAGGCGTCCATCGCGCCTTCGCCCTTGCCCGCGCCGACGAGCGTGTGCATCTCGTCGATGAAGAGGACGATCTCGCCCTCGGCGGCCTTGACGTCGTCGAGCACGCCTTTCAGCCGCTCCTCGAATTCGCCGCGATATTTGGCGCCCGCGATCAGCGCGCCCATGTCGAGCGACAGCAGGCGGCGGTCTTTCAGGCTATCGGGCACGTCGCCGTTGACGATGCGCAGCGCGAGCCCCTCGGCGATCGCGGTCTTGCCGACACCGGCTTCGCCGATCAGCACGGGGTTGTTCTTGGTGCGGCGCGCAAGGATCTGGATCGTGCGGCGAATTTCCTCGTCGCGGCCGATCACCGGATCGAGCTTGCCCTCGCGCGCGACCTCGGTGAGGTCCCGGGCGAATTTCTTGAGCGCTTCGTAGCGGTCTTCGCTGCTCGCCGTGTCGGCGGTGCGCCCGCCGCGCAGGTCGTTGATCGCGGCGTTGAGCGCGTCTGCCTTCACGCCCGCGTCGGCGAAGGCCCTGGCGACCGGCGTGCCCGCCGCCAGCACCATCGCGAGCAGCAGTCGCTCGACGGTGACGAAGCCGTCGCCCGCCTTCGCCGCGACCTGCTCGGCCTGGTCGAGCAGGCGCACCGCGTCGTTATCGAGCCCCGGCGTCGCCTGCGCGCCCGAGCCCGACACGGCGGGCACCTTGGCGAGCAGCGCATCGATGCCCTGCACGGCGCGCGCGGCATCGCCGTCGCTCTTGGCGATCAGCCCCGCGGCCATGCCCTGATTGTCTTCGAGCAACGCCTTGGCGACATGCTCGGGCGAAATCCGCTGGTGGTTCATGCGGATCGCGATCGTCTGCGCCGCCTGCAGAAAGCCCTTGGCGCGGTCGGTGAATTTTTCGAGGTTCATCAATGATTCCCTTTGGACGTAGGGGAAAGATAGTGTTGCCATTGTGCAACACAAGGGCGGGCCTTTCCCTCGCCCGATATTTGCGCCATGACGCGTCGCAGCCGGCCGCCGGGGCCCGCGAGGACCAGCCATGCTACGCAAATTTCTGATCGGCCTTTTGGTAATATTGCTGTTGGCGGGAGCCGGACTTGCGGTGTGGGAGCCGCTGACCGCCGAGGCGCCCGCAGCGCCGAGCTTCAAGCCGACCGACGTCAAGATCGCGCGCGACAAGTTCGGCGTGCCGCACATCTTCGGCAAGACCGACGCCGACGTCGCCTATGGCGTCGCCTACGCCCATGCCGAGGATGATTTTGCGACGTTGCAGGAAGTGCTCGCGATGACGCGCGGGCGCGCGGGGGCGATGCTGGGACAGGACGGCGCGAAGATCGACTTTGCCGCGGCGCTGCTCGATGTGCGCAAGACCACCGCGCGCGACTGGCCGAACCTGCCCAAGGACGTGCAATCGCTGTTCACCGCCTATGCCGCCGGGCTCAACCGCTATGCCGACAAGCATCCGGGCGAGGTGCGGTTGTCGGGGCTGTTCCCGGTGACCGGCGAGGATGTCGTCGCGGGCTTCGTGCTGCGCTCGCCCTTCTTTTTCGGACTCGATTCGGTGCTCGGTTCGCTGGTCGAAGACAAGGTCATGGGGCGCGAGGGCGGTCCCGAGCTCGACGCGACGGGCAAGATCGTGCCGCGCAAGGACACGCCGCTCGGCAGCGATCCTGCCGCCAACGGGTCGAACGGCATGGCGGTGGCGCCGTCGCGCGCGACCGACGGCGCGACGCGGCTCGTCTCCAACTCGCACCAGCCATGGACCGGCGGGGTCGCCTGGTACGAACTGGTCGTCCATTCCGAGGAAGGCTGGGACTTCGCGGGGGCGAACTTCCCCGGCTCGCCTTACCCCTTCCTCGGGCATAATAAATATCTCGGCTGGACCAACACGGTGAACCGGCCCGACCTGATCGATATCTATCAGCTCAAACTCGACGACAGCGGCGAGAAATATCGCTTCGACGGGCAATGGCGCCCGCTCGAGACCAAGCGCATCTGGCTCAAGGTCAAATTCGGGCCGTTCGTGCTGCCGATCCCGCGGACGATCTATCGCTCGGTCCATGGGCCGGTGATCAAGAATGCGAAGGGGGCCTTTGCGATCCGTTATGCCGGGATCGACCAGTCGGCGATGGTCACCCAATATTATCGGCTGAACAAGGCGAAGAATTTCGCCGAATGGCGCGCCGCGATGGCGGGGCAGGGCGTTCCGGCGACGAACTTCATCTATGCCGATGCGGCGGGCAATATCGGGCTGTTCTATAACGCGATGTTCCCCGACCGGCCGGCGGGCTATAATTGGCGCGGCATCCTGCCCGGCGACACCTCGGCGGACCTGTGGACCAAGACGCTGCCGTTCGACCGCGTGCCCGCGCTGGTCAATCCGGGGTCGGGCTATGTCATGAACGCGAACAACACGCCGTGGGTCGCGGCGGGGCCAGGAGACGAACTCGACGCCGCCGCCTTCTCGCCCTTGCTGGGGATCGAGGACGACATCACCAACCGCTCGACGCGGCTGATCGAACTGTTCGAGGCATCGGGGCAGATCGACGAGGCGCGATTGAAGGCGATCAAATATGATACCGCCTATGCACGCTCGGGCTACGCCAAGGCGTGGATCGACCGGCTGCTCGCGCTCGACACCAAGGCCGATCCCGAACTCGCCAAGGCGCAGGGGCTGCTGCGCGCGTGGGACTGGAACCTCGACGGCAAGGGGCAGGGCGACGCGCTGGCGCTGATCGTGCTGCGTCCCGCGAACAAGCAGCATTATCAGCGTACGATCGACGGCCCCGACCCGCGCGCGACCTTGAAGGAAGCCGCCGATCATCTGCAGGAGCATTTCGGCACGCTCGATCCGAAACTCGGTACCGTGCTGCGGCTGCGGCATGGCGAGGGCGGCAATCGCATCGACCTGCCGCTCGACGGCGGCAACGACACGGTACGCGCCTCGACGCTGTGGGACGTCGAGCCCGACGGGCGCTTCAAGGTGCGCCACGGCGACAGCTTCATCATGTTCATCACCTGGGGCCGGGACGGGAAGGTGCGGTCGGAATCGATCCAGCCTTTCGGGTCGGCGACGACGCGGCCCGACAGCCCGCATTATAACGACCAGGCCCCGCTGTTCGTGCGGCACCAGCTCAAGCCGGTGCTGTTCGACCCGGCGGCGCTATGGGCGACGAAGCCGCGCGTCTATCGCCCTTGAACGCGGCGCCATGCCGTCCTAAACCGCTGATACAGTGCCGTCCGGCACCCGGTTGCACGGGCCAGGTTTCAGACCCTGGCACTCGATCCCGAACCAAGAGGAACTTCATGCCCCGTTTTCATCGTTTCGCCGTTGCCCTCGCCCTGTCGACCTCGCTCGTCGCCGCCGGCCCCACGCTTGCCAAGGCGAAGGCCCCCGCCCCCGCGCCGATCGCCGATCTCGTCAAGGCGGTCGATATTCCCTATCAGAGCTTCACGCTCGACAATGGCTTGCGCGTCATCGTCCATGAGGATCGCAAGGCGCCGGTGATCGCGGTGTCGGTGTGGTACCGCGTCGGGTCGAAGCACGAGCCCAAGGGCAAGACGGGTTTTGCGCACCTCTTCGAACATCTGATGTTCAACGGCTCGGAAAATTCGCCGGGCGATTTCTTCGAGCCGCTGCAACAGGTCGGCGCGACCGACGAGAATGGGACGACCAACGTCGACCGCACCAATTATTTCGAGACGGTGCCGACCGGCGCGCTCGACATGGCGCTGTTCCTCGAAAGCGACCGCATGGGCCATCTGCTCGGCGCGGTGACGCAGGAAAAGCTCGATAACCAGCGCGGCGTCGTCCAGAATGAAAAGCGCCAGGGCGACAACAATCCCTATGGCCTGCTGCGTTACGAGATTTTCGAGAATCTCTTCCCGACCGGTCACCCCTATCACCACAGCACGATCGGCTCGATGGGCGACCTCAATTCGGCGAGCCTCGACGACGTGAAGAGGTGGTTCACCGACAATTATGGCCCGAACAATGCGGTGCTGGTGCTCGCGGGGGACGTTGACGTCGCGACCGCCAAGGCCAAGGTGCAGCAGTGGTTCGGCGACATTCCCAAGGGTCCGGTGGTGCAGGCGCCCGCGACCGCGGTGCCGACGCTGCCCGCGCCGCTCGCCAAGGAGGTCAAGGACCTGATCCCGACGACGCGCATCTATCGCATGTGGGCGATCCCCGGGCTCAATGACAAGGATGCGATCCCTTTGCAGATGGCGATGTCGGTGCTCGGCGGGCTGTCCTCGTCGCGGCTCGACAATGCGATGGTGCGCAAGGACCCGGTCGCGGTCAGCGTCTCGGCCTTTGCCCAGCCGTTCGAGGATGCCGGCATCCTGCTCGTCCAGGCCGATGTGAAGCCAGGGGTCGAGCCGGCGCTGGTCGGCCAGCGGCTCGATGAAGAGGTCGCCAAATTCCTGGCGAGCGGACCGACCGCCGACGAATTGCAGCGCGCGGCGGCGAGCTATCTGGGTGGCGCGATTTCGGGCCTGGAATCGGTCGGCGGTTTCGGCGGCAAGGCGGTCGCGCTCGCCGAGGGCGCGCTCTATTCGAACGACCCCGGCTATTACAAGGTCGAGCTCGATCGCATGGCGAAGGCGACCCCCGAGCAGGTCAAGGCGGTCGCCAATAAATGGCTGTCGCGTCCGGCCTTCTCGCTGACCTATACGCCCGGCGAGCGGACCGAGGGCGGCGAGAACCGCGGCGGGGCGGTGACCGGCAAGGTCGCGGCCGCGATCGAACCCGACCGCTACTGGAACCCCGCGCTCGGCGATGTCGGCCCCGACAGCGGCTTCGGCACGGCCGTTGCCGATCGTTCGAAACTGCCTTCGGTGGCCGACCTCAAGGCACTCGAATTCCCCGCGATCGAGCGCGCCAAGCTCAAGAACGGCATCGAAGTCGTCTTCGCGCGCCGCACCGCGGTGCCGACGGTCAACGTCGCGGTCAGCTTCGACGCCGGCTATGCCGCCGACCCGCATGATGCGCTCGGCACCCAGTCGCTGATGCTCAGCCTGATGGACGAGGGCACGACGAGCCTCGATTCGATCGCCTTCGCCGAAGCCAAGGAACGGCTCGGCACCCAGATCGACGGATCGGCCAACGCCGACGAGACGGTGTTCGAGATGTTCGCGCTGAAGCCGAACCTTGCGCCGTCGCTGACACTGCTTGCCGACTATATCCGCAATCCCGCCTTCGACGCCAAGGAACTGGAGCGCGTGCGCGCGCAGCAGCTCAACCGGCTGAAGTCCGAACTCAACAACCCCAACGCCATCGCCGGCCGCGTGCTGATGCCGGTGCTCTACGGAGCCGACCATCCCTATGGCATCCCGCCCTCGGGCCTCGGCGATGCGAAGGCGGTGACTGCGGCAACGCGAGAGCAGCTCGCAAGCTTTCATGCGACCTGGGTCCGTCCCGACATGGCGCGCATCTTCGTCGTCGGCGATACGACGCTGAAAGAGGTGACCAAGCAGCTCGATGCGGCGTTCGGCAACTGGAAGGCGCCGGCGAGCGCGAAACCGGTCAAGCATTTCGACATCGCGATCCCGGCGCCGCAGCCGCGCATCCTGCTCTTCGACCGTCCCAAATCGCCGCAGTCGGTGATCCTCGCGGGCAAGGTACTCGATGCCAAGGGCAGCGACGATCTGGAGGTGCTGCGTTCGGCAAACGATATCTTCGGCGGTAATTTCCTGTCGCGCTTCAATACCAATTTGCGCGAGACCAAGGGCTGGTCCTATGGCGTGCGCAGCCGGATCACCGGCGACAAGGATCGCATCGCCTGGATCGCCTCGGCCCCGGTGCAGGCCGACCGCACCGGCGATTCGATCAAGGAGCTGCAGAGCGACCTCAAATCCTTCCTCGGCGACAAGGGCGTCACCGCGGAGGAATTGCAGCGCACGATCAACGGCAGCGTGCGCGAATTGCCGGGCAGTTTCGAAACCTCGGGCGATGTGCTCGGCGGGCTGCGCGCAATCGTCAAATATGGCCGCGCCGACGATTATTATGAAAAACTGCCCGCCACCTACGAGGCGATGACCACCGCCGAAGTCGATGCCGCCGCGCGCAAGACGCTGAGCACCGACGGGCTCGTCTATGTCATCGTCGGCGACGCGGCGACGGTCAAACCACAGCTTGACGGATTGGGTCTGGCGGTGGAAATGGTGCCTCCCGCTAATTAACATCAGTTTCAGTAGGAGAGTTTCGATGTCTCAAGTTGACGGCAGCTATGATTGCGTGACCAAGTCGCCGATGGGCGACCAGAAATCGGTCTTCACCGTCACCAGCGACGGCGACAGCTTCACCGGCCAGAATGCCGGTGCGATGGGCGCGCTCGACGTCGAAAACGGCAAGGTCGATGGCAACAAGCTGACCTGGACGATGAACATGAAGGTCCCGATGCCGATGACCCTCGAATGCGAAGCGACCATCGACGGCGATGCGCTGACCGGCACGATAAAGGCCGGCGCCTTCGGCTCGATGGCGATGACCGGCACCCGCCAGGGCTGATCGCCGCATCTTGTGAACGGGCGAAGGGCCGCCTCCACCCGGAGGCGGCCCTTTTGCTTTGCATAGCATTGCTTTGGTCCCTTGGGGGTGGCCAAAGCCGGAGCGGGGGCGCATAGCGCCGCTGCAATGCAACATGACCCCGCCTCCCCTCCGCCCGAACCGACCCGCCGGCGCCTTCCGGGCCCGCGCGAGATGGTCGCGATGATGGCGATGGTGATGGCGCTGAACGCGCTCGCCATCGACGCGATGCTGCCGGCGCTGCCCGCGATCGGCAAGGGGCTGGGCGTCGCGGTCGCCAACGACCGGCAATATGTGATCTCGCTCTACCTGCTCGGCACCGCGCTCGGCGCGTTGGTCTATGGGCCGCTCGCCGACCGGTTCGGACGCAAGGGCGTGCTGGTGCCGGCGCTGTTCGCCTATATCGCCTTTGCGATCGGCTGCGGGCTGGCGACGAGCTTTCCGATGCTGCTGGCGCTGCGCTTCGCGCATGGCATGGTCAGCGCCGCGCTCGGCGTGATCGTCGTCGCGGTGATCCGCGACCTGTTCGCGGGCGATGCGATGGCGAAGCGGCTGTCGCTGATCTTTCTCGTCTTCATGATCGTGCCGATCATCGCGCCGACGATCGGCGCCGGGGTCGCGGCGATCGCGGGGTGGCGCGCGATCTTCCTCGTCCTTGCCGGCATGGGCGCGGTGATGCTGGTCTGGCTGCGCCGTCTGCCCGAAACGCTCGAGCCCGGCGACGTCCGTCCGCTCGACTGGCGGACGATGGTGTCGGGCTGGGCGACGGTGACACGGCATCGCCGCGCCGCGGGCTATATGCTCGCGTCGGGGGTGATGCAGGGGGCGCTGTTCGGTTATCTCAACAGCAGCGAACAGATCATCGCCGAGGTGTTCGACGCGCAGTCACTGTTCCCGCTCGTCTTCGCCTGCGTCGCGATCGGCATCGCGATCGCCAATTTCTCCAACGCGGCGATCGTCGAGCGTTTCGGCGCGCGGCGTGTGTCGCAGACTGCGGTCTTCGCCTTCATGGCGACCTCGATCGCCCAGATCGGCGCGGCGCTGAGTGGGGTCGAGACGCTCGCGATGTTCACCGCGTTGATGATGGTCAATGTCGGGCTGATCGGTTTTATCGGTAGCAATTTCGGATCGATCGCGATGGAGGATTTCGGGCATATGGCGGGCGTCGCCTCGTCGTATCAAAGCTTTGCCAAGACGCTGCTCGCGGCCGCCACCGGGGCCTTCATCGGCCAGCAATATGACGGATCGACCCTGCCGTTGGCCTATGCCTTCGTCGGCTGTGCGATCACCGGGCTGCTTTTGGTGCTGTGGGCCGAGCGCGGCAGATTGTTCACCCGGCCGGGCACTGCCCCGAAAAGCCCGTTCTGACAAAGCAAGGGGGCCGCCCCGGCATTCGCCGGGACGGCCCCCTTTTGTTTATGGCATCACGCGTCAGTGGATCGGCGTGTGCGGTTCCAGATCGTCCTCATGCACCTCGACAATGCCGCGGCCGAGGTGGCTGCGGCTGCGGCTGTAGAGATAATAGAAGACGAGGCCGATCGCGCCCCAGATGGGCAGCACGAGCATAGCGTCGAGCGGCAGGTTGAAGAAGAGGAACACCGTACCTGCAATTGTCAGCGGGCCAATCAGCCACAATGCCGGCGTCTTGAACGCGCGCGGCGTGTCGGCGGCGGTCTTGCGCAGGATCATCACCGCAATGGCGACCATCATGAACGCATAGAGCGTGCCAGCGTTGGCAATGTCGGCGAGCTTGCCGACCGGCAGGAAAGCCGCAGCGAATGCCACGGCCGCGCCGGTGATTGCGGTGATGATGTGCGGGGTTTTCCACTTGGGATGGACCTTGCTCCACGATTCGGGGAGCAGACCGTCGCGGCTCATCACGAAAGCGACGCGGGTCTGGCCGAACAGCAGGATAAGGATGACCGACGGAAGCGCCACGAAAGCAGCGATACCGAGCATGTTGCCGACGCCCGACCAGCCGATCTGGCGCAGCACATGCGCGAGGGCTTCGTTCGAGCAGACGAGCGGCAGCTGGTCGGCGGCGAAGGTCGCGCACTGGCGCGCCAGCTCTTCCGAACCGGCGGGGAAGGGGACCCCATTCGGGCCCATGATCGGCTGGCCGCCGATCGTGCCGACCGCGCCTGCGGCGACGAGGATGTAGAAGACGGTACAGAAGAGCAGCGAGCCGATCAGGCCGATCGGAACGTTGCGCTGGGGGTTCTTGGTTTCTTCGGCGGCGGTCGAAACCGCGTCGAAGCCCACATAGGCGAAGAAGATCGTCGCCGCGGCGCCGACCGCACCGACCCCCGAACCGAAGCCGCCGAAGACACCGGCGGGCAGGAAGGGGTTGAACTTGTCGGTCGAGAAATAGTCGCTGGGCAGCGTCAGGACGATGAAGGCGGTGAGCGCGGTGACCTTGATCGCGACGAGGATCGCGTTGACGCGCGCGCTTTCGGTGGTGCCGATCATCAGCAGCCAGGTGACGAGCAGCGCGATGACCACGGCGGGCAGGTTGATGAAACCACCCTCGACGCCGCCGAGCGCCAGCGGTGCGCCAGAGAGGAAGGCGGGCAGCTGTATCCCCAAGAATTCATTCAATATCGTTCCTGTGAAATAGCCGGACCACCCGACCGACACCGCGGACGCCGCGACCGCATATTCGAGGACGAGGGCCCATCCGACGGTCCAGGCGAGCACCTCGCCCATCGTCGCATAGGTATAGGTATAGGCGGAGCCCGCGACCGGGATCATCGCCGCGATCTCGGCATAGCAGAGCGCCGCGACGATGCAGATCAGACCCGCGATCGCGAAGGCGAGCATCAGGCCCGGGCCGGCTTTCTGCGCGCCGGCCGAGGTCAGCACGAAAATGCCGGTGCCGATGACGCAGCCGATGCCGAAGAGAGTGAGCTGAAACGCACCGAGCGTTCGGTGCAGCGACTTTTTCTCGGCGGTGGCCAAAATGGCGTCGAGCGGTTTGACGCGACCAAATATCATCCAAATTTCCCCTTTGGGACCCGATGCGGGCCTCTCATGGCGGGGTAGAGTAAAGGCTCCTTTCGTCAGCGCAACTTAATTTCACGGGGCCGAAAGTCGGATTTGCGTGGGTCCAGCTTGGGTCACCGCACCGTGAAACGGACGCGGTCGACCATGCGGCCGCCGGGATCGACAAGCGCGAGCATATGGCTGCCCGGGCGCGGCAATATCTGCTGCCCGGCGTCGGCGTCGCCGAGAGTCTGTTTGTCGAGGATCAGGCGATAACCGGTCACCTCGCCGCTGACCGCGATGCCGAGGCGCTGGCGGTCCAAGGGGATGTCGGGATCGAGCGCGTAGACGCTGCCGCTGACCGGGCTGGTGATGCGCGGACGGCGCGACGCGGCGGGCGCGGCGGCCATTTCGGACTGGGCGGTGCCGCGGATGAAATATTCGCGGCGCGGCGGCTCGCGGGTGCCGGGGAGGGCGATCTGGCGCGCCTCGACATCGGCGGGCATCGCGGGCGGCTTGCCGGGGCGGCCGGCGTGGAGCGCGAGCATCACGTCGCGCCACACCGGCGCGGCGCCCGAGGTGCCCGAGACCGCGCGCATCGAATCGCCCTCGAGATTGCCGACCCAGACGGCGACGGTGAAGCGGTCGGACCAGCCGATGCACCAATTGTCGCGCATGCCCTTCGAGGTGCCGGTTTTCGCGGCGGCCCAGAAGGGGAGGCGCAGCGCGCTGTCGGCGCCGAAGGCGTCGGTGCGCGCCGAGGCATCGGCGAGGATGTCGCCGACGATGAAGGCGGCGGCGGGGGAGACGATCTGTTGCGGCGGATGTTGGCGAAGGTGCCGCGTGGCGTCGTAGTTCACGGGGGACCAGTTTCCACCATTTGCCAATGTTCTGAAGGCGTTGGCTTGTTCGACCAGCGACACTTCGGCCGAGCCAAGTGCAAGACTGAAGCCATAATATTCGCCGTCCTCGACGAGGCCGTGGTAGCCGAGCGCCCACAGGCGGTCGCGGAACTGCTGGACGTCGTCGATGACGAGCGCGCGGACGGCGGGAACATTGAGCGAGCTGGCGAGCGCGTGGCGGACGCTGACGGGGCCCTTGAAGCTGTGGTCGTAGTTCTTGGGCACGTACAATCCCGAGGCGGTGTCGAGCTGGACCGGGCTGTCGTCGAGGATCGAGGCGGCGGTGAGCCAGCGATGCTCGATCACTTGGGCATAGAGATGCGGCTTCAGCGTCGAGCCGGCCTGCCGCCGCGCATTGGCGCCGTCGACCTGCGCCGCGGTCGATTTGAGGCCGACCCCGCCGACATAGGCGAGCACATCGCCGGTCGCATTGTCGAGCACGACGACCGCGCCGTCGCGGACGCGATCGGCGCCCAGCCCGGCGAGCTGGCGGCGGAGCGCGACGATCGCGGCCTCCTGGATGCGGCGGTCGATGGTGGTGGTGACGCGCTTGCCGGGCTTGTCGAGCAGGCGGACCGCGAGGTGCGGCGCGAGCGCGGGGTCGAGCTCGGCGATGCGCTCGCCCGAGACGAGCGTCGCGGCGGCGGCGCGGATCGGGCCGCAATCCTTTGTCGCGGCCACGCGGCAGGCGCGGATGCCGAGCGTCTCGGCGCCTGCGGCGGGGTTGGGGAGCAGGCCGGCGAAGAGCGCGGCGTCGGTGCGGTCCATGTCGGCGGGCTTTTTGCCGAACAGCGCGCGCGCGCCGGCGCCGATGCCCTGCGTCTCGCCGCGCAGGGGAACGAGGTTGAAATAGGCCTCGAGCATCTGCTCGCGCGACCAGGTCGAGGCGAGGGCCTGCGCGGCGCGCATCTGGCGGATCTTGTTCAGCCAGCCGCGCTGGCCGGGGAGCGCGAGGTCGGGCGACAGGAACCCGGCGAGCTGCATCGGCAGCGTCGAGGCGCCGCGCGAGCGTCCGCCGGTCCCCCCCAATTTCAGGCGGGTTTTCGCGGCGCTGGCGATGGCGAGCCAGTCAACGCCGCCGTGCGACCAATATCTTTTGTCCTCGCTGGCGACGACGGCGATGCGGACGGGTTCGGCAATGTCGGCGAGCGGCACCCACGCCATGCGGCGGCGCTCGAAATCGACGCGCTCGCTGTCGAGCAGCCGCCCGTCGCGGTCGTAGAGCCAGGCCTCGCTGGGTTTCCAGCCGGCGCGGACGCGCTCATAGTCGGGCATCGCAGGCGGCTTGGTGGCGAGATGCGCGATGGTGGTGAGGATGAGAAGGGCGAGCGCCAGCCAGGCGAGGGCGTCGAACCAGCGGCGCTTGGGGGGTGGCGTAATCCTGCCCGCTCTTTCCTTCGTCATGCTGAACTTGTTTCAGCATCCATGGCCTGATCTCTCGTCCCACGCCGCGCGGAAGGAGAAGGCAGGCCATGGACCCTGAACCAAGTTCAGGGTGACGAGGGGAAAAGCGCGCCCGTCGCCTTCGCCTTCGACGTGTCTCGACTTCGCTCGACACGAACGGGGGGAGGGCGACGTACTCTCCATCAGTTCGCCGCGCTCGCCACCGTCACCGGCGCATTGGGCCATTGGCCGCGGATCGCGGGCGAGTACATCGCCTCGACGCGCGTCTGCGGCATGTTGAAGCGGCCCGATCCGTTGAGGCGCACGACATATTCGACGGCGTGAGTACCCGCGGGCATCCAGCCGAAATAGCCGCGCCAGCTGTCGCGCCCGCGTTCGACATAGCTGGGCCACATGCCCTCGCCCCCGGCCTGCGCGGCGAGCATCTGCGACTGGCCGCCGAGATTGCCGACGATCGTCGCGCCCGGCGGGATCGGGTCGTTGACCACGACCCAGGTGCGGCCGGCGGCGGCGATGACCTCGATCCGCACCTTGATGACGTCGCCGCGGACGAGGCGGTTCGGGTCGGCGGCCTTGACGACGCTGACGCTGCGCCTGATCCGGTAGCCGGCGTTGAGCGGTTCCTTGAGCGGCACCGGCGCCTTGACGCTGACCACCGCCCAGGGCGCGCCGGTGCCTTGGTGACGCAGGCTCATCTTGCCGGTGACCAGCGGCACGCGCAGCGGGCTCGCCGCATCGGGCAGCGGCCAGCTTTGCGCCGCGCTCGCGTCGGCGAGGCTGATCCGGGTGACGCCGGTGATCGCGGCGGCGGGGTATAGTTCGGCGAAGCGGCGGACGACGGTCGCGCCCCAGGCATTGGCGGGCGTGGTGTCCCAATGGCCCTTGCGCTGGCGCTGGGCGATGCCGACCATCAGCTTGCCCGTATCATCCTGCCAGCCCTTGCGGCCCATTACCGCGTCGAGTGCCTTGATCGCCATTTCGTCGCCGCTGACCATCATCCACCAGGGGGCATTGGCATCGTCGACCAGGTCGACGCGCGTGCCCTCGTACACGAGGCGCTTGCGCAGCTCAGTCTCGGCGCCGGTACGCAGCCCGGGGGCGCCCCGGACGTTGGGGGTGCGTTCGATCGCGACGAGCCAGTCGGCGAGGGTGCCGGTGGACATATCGACCGGCGCCATGTCGATCGCCGCGACGAGCTTTGCATTGGACGCATTGTTGCGGGCGAGCGCGGCGAGCGCGGCGACGCGGACCGGGCGGATGTCGTAAGGGCCGTAGCCCTTGCGGGTCAGCCGGCCCTCGACCACCGCCTGCAACGCCTTGACCATCTTCGCCTTCGCATCGTCGGGGATGGCGAAGCCGTTGGCCGCGGTCACCGCGAGCACATAGGCGGTGAGCTCGGGCGAGCCTTCGATCCGGTCGCTCGGCCAGTAGCGGAGCAGCCCGTCCTTATCGAGATAGGTCGGGATCGACCCGGCGAGCGCCTGCCAGCGGCCGAGGTCGCCGAGCGCGACGGCGCGCGAGGTCTGCTGCTCGAAGCAATTATAGGGGTAGATCGTCATATAGTCGCGCACCCCGGCGAGCGGCGGCGCGAGCGTGCCGGCGAGCGCGATGTCGACATAGCCGCCGGTGAGCGCGCCTTCGGGGGTGGCGATCGGCAGGCTGGTGTCGGGGCCGACGCGGAACAGCGATGCCGCCCAGGTCTCGATCGGCACCGCGGGTTCGACGACCTGCTGGAAGACGAGCCGGTCGCGCGACTTGCCGCCCTTGGCCACCGCGTCGACCGTCCATTCGATCGGCCCGGTGGTGTCGGGTGCGGTCATCGACCAGCTGACCGGCACCGCGCCGCCCGCCGGGATGGTGACGGTGAGCGGCGGCGCGGTGGCGACGGCGGGCGACAGCGTCGGGGTCGCGGTGACGGTCATCGCCTTGTCGGTGCCGTTGCGGAGCGTGAAGCGCGCATCATAGGTGTCGCCGGTGCGGACGAGTTCGGGCAAGCCGGCGAAAACGCCGAGATCCTGCACGGTGCGGATGCTCGTTTCGCCGGTGCCGAAATATTGCGACCCGTCGGTGGCGATCGCGACGAGGCGGAAGCCCGAGAGATTGTCGCTGAGCGGCACCTCGACCGTGGCGCGGCCCTTGGCGTCGAGCGGGACGCGGCCCTTCCAGAGCAGCACGGGGCGGAAATCCTCGCGCGTCAGCCCCGAGAGGTCGCCGCCGCCGCCGCCGCCGGGTTCGAGCGCCTTGCGCCCATAATGGCGCTTGCCGACGACCTGCATCTGCGCGGTCGAGGTGAGCACGTCGAGCGTGCGTTCGCCCATCATCGCGTCGATCAGCTTCCAGCTTTCGTTCGGCGCGAGCTGGAGCAGGGCTTCGTCGACCGCGACGAAGGCGACGTCGGCATTGGCGGGGGCCTTGCCGTTCGGGCCCTGGACCTCGATGCTCGCCCTGGCGGTTTCGCGGACGGCGTATTTTTCCTTGTCGGCCTTGACCTTGACGCCGAGCTGATGGCCTTCCCAGCCGACCTTGATGCGCGCGATGCCCATGCGGTAGCTCGGCTTGGCGAGATCGACGAGCGCGGTGGGCGGCGCGCCCTCGCTATGCTCGATCTTGAACCCCGCGGCGCGTTTGAGCTTGCGGAACCAGCTTTCGTTGCCGGTGACGCGGCCGCGCACCGCCATCACCGAGACATAGACGTCGGGGGCGTAGGCGGCGGGCAGCGGCACCTTCACGACCGGGTTGGTGCCCTTCAAGGGCACGACGAAGCTCGACAGCACGCCTTCGCGCTCGACGGTGACCAGCGCGGTCGCTTCGCGGAAGGGCATGCGGACCTGGAAGTTCGCGGTATCACCAGCGGCATAGCGCGGTTTCTCGGCGATGACGTCCATGCGGTCGCCATTGTCGCCGCCGAACCACCAGTCGTCGTCGCCCGCGAGCCAGACCGAGCGCACCGCGCGTGCCTCGTTACCGTCGGCATCGACGGTGGTCGCGACGACGGTGACCTCGCCCGAGATGCCGGGCGCCATCGCGCAGCGCGCACGGCCGAGCTTGTCGGTGGAGGCGCTGCACGTCGCGGCGAGGCGCTTGGTGCGCATCTGGTTGTCATAGGCGTAGAAGCCGCCGATCAGGCGGCGCCGCGCGGTGATGATCTCGCGGCTGTAGAGCGCGACCTGGACGCGCTGGCCGGCGATCGGCCGTCCGTCGAGGTCGAGCGCGACGAAGTTGAGGCGCAGATCATTGTCGCGCATCAGCCAGCCGTCGGTCTTGACGCCGAGGCGGACGGCGGAGGGGAAGAGGGTGATGCGGCGGCTCGACGTCAGCGTCTCGCCATTGGCATCCTCATAATCCATTTCGACCGCCATCTGGGTCGGCTGGGTGATCGGCTGGTCGACGATGACATTGGTCGTCGCGGCGCCATTGGCATCGAGCACGAGCGGCACCGAGCGCGCGAGCGGCAGATCGGCCTCGGGCTCCTCGCCGCTGTCGTCGAGCTGGATCACGCCTTCCTTGACCGGCTGGCCGTCGAAATCCCAGTCGCTGTAATCCTCCGGCGGCGACCAGCTCGGCGAGAAGCTGGTGCGCATCTCGACCGGCAGGTTTGGCGCGGGACCGCCCGACAAATAGCCGACGAACAGCGACAGCGGGATTTGCGTCGGGCGCACCGGGGGCAATTTGGGCCCGGTGACGGTCGCCTTCATCGTCGGCAGGCGATATTCGTCGACCTTGACCGATTGCGACGACCAGATCGTCTTGTCCTCGCCATCCCCTTTACCATTTGGGTCCTTGGTGACGAAGACGAGGTCGTAGTCGCCCATCGGAGCGGACGAAGGGACGTTCCAGACATTTTCGCCGGTGCCCGACGCGTCGATGCTGAACGGCATGGTGAATTCGGTGTCCGAGCCGCGGTGGACGAGGCGCAGCTTGCCCGCCATTGGCTTGGGCGTGGCAAAGCCCGTGCCGACGGGGCGGCGCAGCACATGCTTCATGTTGACGCTCTCGCCCGCCTTGACCAGCGCGCGGTCGAAGATGGTGTGGAGGATATCCTCGCGTTCGGACCAGCCATAGGGCAGGTCGAAATCATAGGGGCGGATGCCGTCGCCCCAGTCGGTGAGGGTGAAGCTGAAATCGTCGCCGCTGCGCGCGCTGACCATCAGCGCATGGCCCTCGGTCACCGCGGGGTCGGGTTTCTCTTCGCAGCCGGCATAGGTTTCGGGGGTCGGCAGCCCGGCGGGGAAAGCGAGGCGGCCCTGCTTGTCGGCGGTGCCGCGTGCGAGCTGGCGCCCGGTGCAGCTGTCGGTGACGCGGATCTCGGCGCCCGCGACGGGCAGGCCGGTGTCGAGCGAGGTCACCCAGGCGAGCGAGCTTTCGCGGCCCCATTTGAAATGCACCGCCATGTTGGTGACGAGCGCGGCGGTCGCGACGTAGCGCGTGGCCTTGCGGCCGAGCAACGCGGCGCCGAGTTCGGGGCTGGCGATCTCGACGACATGGAAGCCCTTTTCGCCCAGGGGAATGCCGACGACCTCGAACTCCTTGCCGCCCGCGGCGGGGCTGAGCTGCATGTCGCGGCGTTCGCCGCCCGCGGGCGCGCCGTCGAACACCGACTTGCTGCCGGTATAGTTGACCGTAACCTCTTTGCCGGTGGCGTCGCGTTCGTCGCGATAGTCGCTGTCGTCGGCGCTATCGACGCGCTTCATCCAGCGGATGATCGCGGCATCGTCGTCGCCGACCTTCAGGATGTTCGCGGGCATCTTGAGGTTCGATTGCGCGAGCGAGGCTTCGACCCCGCGCACGGTGACGGGCAGCACGCCGCCTTCGCCCGCCTCGAGGATGCCGAATTCGGCGGCGAATTTGACCAGCGGCGGGGCGCGGTCGATGTGGAATTTGAGCGGGAAATTCGACTGGTTGAGCAATTTGCGGCCGCTCTGGTCGGTGACGTCGGCGGGCAGGACGAGCGTCGCGTCGACATTCTGCGGCAGCGGGCCCTTGAAGCGGACAGAGGTGACGAAGGCGTCATTCTTGTCGTCGTCATCGATCTTGGGGGTCAGCTTCCTGCCGTCGGCGGTGCTGAGCGTCGCGGCGAGCGCGGTGTCGCGCGCGACCGGCGAGGCGAAGCTCAAGCTGATGTCCTTGACCGGGTTGCAGCCCGCCTGCGGATTGACGCGGCTGCACGACATTTTCGCGGTGAAGGCGGGGCGGACGTCATAATCGAAGCGCTGGTCGCGCCCGGCGGTGCGGCTCGGCGCCCCCGCTTGGCTGATGCGCGCGTCCCAGACGAGCGCCATCTCGCGGCCGGGCGGCAGCGGGCGGCGGCATTTGACGGGGACGATGCGTTCGAGCGCGGCGGCGCGGTCGGCGCCCTTCGCAAGCCGCAGCGGGAGGTTGCCGTTATAGGCGAATTCCTGCCGGTCCCAGCTGTTGTCGCCGAGCCCGTCGAGGATTTCGCTCGCGGTTTCGTTGCCGAGCACGTCCACCGGAATCTTCTCGCCGATGCCGTCGACCGCGCAATAGGCGAAGCGGCCGACCGAGGCGCGGTCGGCGGCGACATTGGTGGCGACGAGGAAGATCTGGTCCTCTTCGACGCCATCATAGGTGCCGCCCACGAGGATGGCGCGCGCCGAGGGGCCGCCCGAATCGATCTCGAAGCGGCTGTTGCCGCCGACCGCGACGCCGCCGGCGGTCTTGAGGTCGGGGCGGAGTTCGACGGTGCAGGTCACGCCGCCGGGCAAAGACTTGTCGAATTCGAGCACCCAGGTGCGCGTATCGACCCAGCGGCCGGTGCCGGGGGTCTTGCAGTCGTTGGTCGCGGGCGCCTTGGCGCGCGGATCGCCCAAGGGCACGATGTCTTCGGAGAAGCGCAGGGTGAAGCGGCTGATCGTGCCGTCGCCATTGCCGGCGCTGCCGGGGGTGGCGAGGATGACCTGCGGGATGGTGTCGCCGCTCGCGGCGGCGACCGCCAGGGCGAGGGGGAGCATCAGGGCGAGCCGCGCCCTCGCGGCGAATCGGTTCGCGAGTCCTTGCCAAAAACGCCGCATAGCTGCCTCCCAAAGACCCGCCTGCTTATGTGCCGAATCGCGGGCCAATAGTCAACGGTTCGTCGATGTAATGGAACGGTTCGTCGCAGAAATCTTTGCGGTGGAAAATTGGGCCGAGTCAGCGCGCCAGCATCGGCCCGAGTTTTTGCCCAGCAAAAAGATGGACATGCAGGTGCGGGACTTCCTGATGGCTGTCGAAGCCGACGTTGGCGAGCAGGCGATAGCCCGGCGCGACGAGCCCGAGGTCGCGCGCGACGGTGCCGACGGCGCGGACAAAACCCGCGATTTCGGCATCGCTGGCGCGCTCGGAGAAGTCGTCCCAGCTGACATAGGGACCCTTGGGGATCACGAGAATATGCGTCGGCGCCTGCGGGTTGATGTCGTGGAAGGCGAGGCTGAAATCGTCCTCATGGACCTTCCTGCACGGCAGCTCGCCGCGCAGGATGCGCGCGAAGATATTGCTGTCGTCATAGGGGAGGGTGGCGTCGATCGGCATGAATGGCGTCCTTATGCTTGGCGCGCGGCCTTTTCGGCGTGGCCCGAGGTGCCGTGGCGGCGGGCGAGTTCGGCGGCGATGGCGTCCCAGCCGAGGCCGCGGTCGGCGAGCAGGACGGCGAGGTGGAAGAGGAGGTCGCTCGCCTCGCCGACGAGCGCGGCGTCGTCCTCGGTCAGCGCCGCGATGACGGTTTCGACCGCCTCCTCGCCGAACTTCTGCGCGATCTTGCCGCGACCCTTGGCGGCGAGGCTGGCGACGTAGGAGGCCTCGGCATCGCCTGCGGCGAGGCGTGTTTTCACCACCGTTTCGAGCTGGTCCAGTGCGTCACCGATCGCCATGGTCATGTTCCCCCCTTTTTGCGGGCCCTGTCTGCGCGCCGTGCCTAGCGGGCCAATAGCCGCTGGACAAGGCGTGCCGGCTCCGGTCAAAGGCCGCATGGCCGAGGTCAAGCTCCATCCCGACTGGCTCGCGCGCATCGGCGGCGAGTTCGAAAAGCCCTATATGGGCGAACTGAAGGCGTTTCTTGCCGGCGAGCGCGCCAAGGGCAAGATCATCTATCCCAAAGCGCGCGACTGGTTCGCGGCGCTCGATGCGACGCCGCCGCAGGATGTGCGCGTGGTGATATTGGGGCAGGACCCCTATCATGGCCCCGACCAGGCGCATGGGCTGTGCTTCTCGGTCCAGCCGGGGGTGCGCACCCCGCCGAGCCTGGTCAATATCTACAAGGAAATGCAGGGCGATCTGGGCATCCCCCCCGCGCGGCACGGCTATCTGGGGAGCTGGGCGGAGCAGGGCGTGTTGCTGCTCAACAATTGCCTGACGGTCGAGGCGGGGCAGGCGGCGTCGCACCAGAAGCGCGGCTGGGAGCGTTTCACCGACGCCGCGGTCGCGGCGGTCGCCGCCGATCCCGCGCCCAAGGTGTTCATCCTGTGGGGCAGCCATGCACAGCGCAAGGCGGCCGACGTGCCGGGGCTGGGCGCGGGCAGCCCGCATCTGATCCTGCGCGCGCCGCACCCCTCGCCGCTGTCGGCGCACAACGGCTTTTTCGGGTCGAAGCCGTTCAGCCAGACGAACGAATTTCTGGCGGCCAAGGGGCGCGGCACGATCGACTGGCAGCTTCCTGAAACGCCCGAATGAGCATCTTGGCCGACCCGGCAACGCTGGCGATCCTGATCGTCGCGGTGATCCTGCTCGGCATGGCGAAGGGCGGGCTCGCCGGGGTCGGCGCGCTGGCGACGCCCTTGGCGGCCTTGGTGCTGCCGCCCGCGACGGCGGCGGCGCTGCTGCTGCCGATCCTGATCGTGCAGGATGTCGTCAGCGTCTGGGCGTTCCGCAAGACGTGGGACGGGTGGATCATCGGCTGGATGCTGCCGGGCGCCGCGGCCGGCATTGCGGCGGGATATTATTATGCCGAACGCGTCAACGAGGCGCAGCTGATGGCGGCGCTGGGCGCGATCACGCTGGCTTTCGGGTTGTACCGGCTGTGGGTCGAGCGCGGCGGGCGCATCGTCGCGGCGTCGACCTCGCCGGGCTGGGTCGGCACGCTGTTCGGGACGGCGATGGGCTTCGTCAGCCAGATCGCGCATGCCGGCGGCCCGCCGTTCCAGATGTGGGTGACCCCGCGCAAGCTGCCGCACCTGACCTTCATCGGGACCAGCGCGATCCTGTTCGCGATCGTCAACTGGATGAAGGTGCCCGCCTATCTCGCGCTCGGCGCCTTTCCGCACGAGGTGGCCGTCGCGGCGCTGCTGCTGATGCCGCTGGCGATCGTCAGCACGCTGGTCACGGTGCGCTGGCTGAAACGCATGGACCCGGCGCGCTTCTATGTGACCATCTATGTCCTGATGGTGCTGCTCGGTGCGAAACTCTTGTGGGACGGGGTGCAGGGATGAACGGGCGCGGCGGAAACAGGCGACGCGCGCCGATCCAGCGCCTAGGGTCGCGGGCGGCGGGCACAGGCGCCCGCCGCCTCGAAGGTATTGACCATGGCCAAGGGCCAGAAGAAATCGAACCGCGAAACGCGCAAGCCCAAGGCCGAAAAGCCGAAAAAGCCCAATGCGAGCAACCCGTCCACCAAGACCGGCGTCGTCGCCGGCCTCGACAATATGAAGAAATAACGCCGCTGCGGCAGCGGGCGGGTGGCACGCGATGACGGCGACGACGATATTGGTCGATGCCGACGCCTGCCCGGTGAAGGACGAAATCTACAAGGTCGCGTGGCGCCACGAAGTCGCGGTGAAGGTGGTGAGCAACAGCCGCCTGCGCGTGCCCGAGCATCCGCTGATCGAGCGGATTGTCGTCTCGGACGGCTTCGACGCCGCCGACGACTGGATCGCCGAGGCGTCGGATGCGCGCAGCATCGTCGTGACGTCCGACATCTTGCTCGCCGACCGCGCGCTGAAGGCGGGGGCGACGGTGCTCGCGCCGACGGGCAAGCCTTTCACCGCCGCGTCGATCGGCCCGGCGATCGCCACGCGCGCGATCATGGCCGACCTGCGCGCCGGGATGGGCGACGGCATGGGCGGCCCGCCGCCTTTCTCGAAAGCCGATCGGTCGGCCTTCCTGCAGGCGCTCGACACCGCGCTGGTGCGGCTGAAGCGCGGCTGATTCGCGCCGCGTGCTACGACGCCATCGCCGACGGGAATTTTCTTTCCCTTTGTTTTCATGAGCTTGTGAACATTTTTCGGGGCGAGTGATGTGGCTCACCGAGCGCCGGCGCGCGCGCCGCCATAAGCGGGTCATCGGGAACGCCCCGCACCAGTTTTGAACCGAACCACAGACTTTGAACCGAACAGAAGGAAGTTCGACATGACCAGGAAGCTCATCCTCGCCCCCGTCCTCGCGCTCACCATGGCACTGTCGGCGACCCCCGCCATGGCCCAGTCGGCGCAGCCGTCGAACGGCATGATCATCGCCGTCAATCCGATGCCGGCGCTGATCGGCCTGCTGCTTCCCGCGGTGCAGAAGGTCCGCGAAGCCGCCGCTCGCATGAAGTGACACCCCCGGGACCCGGCCGGCAATCGGGCCGGCCGGGAGCGGGTGACCGCGAGCCATGAGTTTTCGTCCCCGGTTCCGGCCCTCCGTCCGGCACCGGGTCCAGGGAAGCCCTTCCGCCGACGCGACCCCGGCGGGAGGGCTTTTTTGGTGTCGGCTTGACCGGCTGCGCACGGCGGACAGGCCGCGGCTCTCGCGAAGGGGGGACTCGCCATGATCGTCTTGTTGCCGCTGCCGCCCCGGCCCCGCCCGCCGCCCCGGCCACGACGCCGCCGGTCGTGATCGAACATATTACCGCGTCCGCCGGGACTTGCGCGTCACCATCACCTATCGGAGCGCCGAGGATGCGGTCGGCGACGGTACCGGTTATGGCGCGACCGCGGGCGCGGCCATGGACCGGCTCTGCACCGATCGTGCGGCCTTCGACGCCGAGGAAGCGCGGCGCTTTGCCCGGCTCGACGAACATTGGGATGTGATCGTCAACGAGAGCGAGTGAGGGGCGGGCGCCGGGCAGCGCCCGCCGCCCTCATTCGCCGTCGAGCAGCAGCCGCGCGTTGATCGTCGGGTTGCCGGCGCGCGCCAGCGGGAATTGCGTGCCTTCCTCGACCTGCGACGGCACATGGATTTCGACCGTCAGCTTGTGGCCGACCAGCTGTTTCTGATCGACGCGGAAGTCGATGTTGACCAGATTGGCCTTGCTGCAGCTGGGGCAGCTTTCGGGCGCGACCGGCTGGAAAAAGGCCTGGCGCGCGATCGGCTTGCCGTCGGCGAGCAGATGGACGGCGAAGGTGCCCGGGATCTGCGAGCGGTCGATGCCCTTGATCCGCACCGACACCGGCGAGGCGCGATCGATGCTGAACGCCGCGCTGGCCCGGACATTGCCGCGCTTGTTTTCCATGGCGGTCTGCGCCCCCTGCTGGTTCGGCGGCGCATAGGCGACGTCGGGAAAGTCGATCGTCTGATCGGCGGTCAGCGCGAAAGGCGGCAGACCGTTGAGCGGCGGGACGGTCAGCCAGGCGGTCGGCCCCGAACAGAGCGGGGTGAAGGTCGCCAGCGTCGTCGCCCCCACCTTTTGCTGCCATTCGAGCCACAGCCGGTCCCAATTGGCGTGGAAGAACCAGAAGATCGGGTCGAAGGCGGCGACATCCTGGTTCGCCATCGTCGGGCCGATGTCGGTGTGGCCGTTGTCGTGCGCACCCCAGATATAGCGGTCGAACTGTTCCCACACCGATTGCCGGAGCGCTTCCTCGATCAGCGGCGGCACCGGATAGAGCGACTGGATATTCTCGTTCACCGTCGCGGCGTCGTAACGCTGGGTCTTGTAATTGGGGTCGTAGGGCGGCGCGACCGGCGCCTGCGCGACATAGCTGTCGAACGGCGGCTGATAGAGAAGGTCGGGCACCGGGGTGGTTATGTCCCAATAGGGCAGGGTGACGTCCGCGCAGCCGGGCACCGAGCGCATCGCATCCTCGAACGCCTGGAGATAGAGGCGGTGCCAGGGATTGTAGCGATTTTCGTGGTGCAGACAGTGGAAATTGGGGTTGGTCGTGATCGTCGGATACCAATGCGTCCCGGCGATCGCGAAATAGCTTTGCGGGTCGCTCGGGTCGCGCGCCATCATGCCCTCGAACGCCTTGGTCACCAGCGCGATGTCGGCGTCGCCGAGGCTGGCGATATCCTTGCGGATGCGCGCCGGCGCCGCGGCGGCGACCGCCAGCGCGGCGGCCTGCGGCGCGGGCGCAGCGGTGCCGAGCGGATATTTGTCGATGATCCAGTTGAGGAAGGTCTGGACCTGCGCGGCGCTCCACGGCGCGCCCGGCGGCATATGTCCACTTTGGGTCTGGCCGTAAATATCGGCGGCATTATTCTTCACGCCCTCGTAACTGCCCAGATCGACGCCCTTATTCGCCATATGCGCAATATCGACGTCGGTGAACAAGTGACGAATATCGCCCAGATAGGTCGGATGTTCTATCGGTTGGTCCTGCGCCTCCGTCGATTCTGCCATGCCGCCCTCCTCTAGTGTTCGAGTCTATTTCTATTCTTGCTATACGAGAGGGCATCATAGGCGGTGAAGCGTGTCAATTGAATTGCGCTTGACCGGCGGGCAGCGGCGGGGGCATCTTTTCCGCCATGCCCCGGCTCTATACCAGCTTCGCCGCCTTCTGGCCCTTTTACCTGCGCGAACACAGCAAGGCGTCGACGCGCGCGCTGCATTATGTCGGGACCAGCCTGGTCGTGCTGATCGCGATCGCGGCGATGGTGACGGGGCGGTGGATGTGGCTGATCGCGCTGCCGCTCGCCGGCTATTTCTTCGCCTGGGTCGCGCATTTCGGGGTCGAGAAGAACCGCCCGGCGACCTTTACCTATCCGCTGTGGAGCCTCGCCGCCGATTTCAGGATGTGGGCGCTGTGGCTGAGCGGGCGGCTGGGCCGCGAGCTCGACAAGGCCGGGGTGCCGCGCGGGCGCTGATCGGACCCTCGCCCGTTACGAAGGCTTCGGCAAGGACGGCAAGGGGTCGAAAGCGCGGTGCATCGGCCCTAGGCGCGACCGGCGGCTCGGTAGCGAGCAGGGCGGCGGCGATCATCGACAGGAGCATGGACTGTTTCCGGCAGGGAGGCGCCGACCATAGCGGAGGGGCGCCGCCTGTCCAATCGGCGCCACGCGCTGCGCGCGATTGCATGGCGGCGGCATTTGCGACACGGTGGCGGCACGCAGGCGCAAAGGACGGGGCGATGAGCGGCTATAAGGTCAGTTTCCAGATCGGCGGCGGCGACGGCGCAGCGACGGTGACCGACGCCGAAGCGCCGATAATCGAATTCCTCTGCGACCCCGAGCTGGTCGGTCGGATTCCGGTGCCCGAACGCGCGATCCGTTTCGCCCCCGACTGGTTCAAGCGGCTGAACCGCGAAATGGGCATGACCTATGAAAACGGCCTGCCCGCGATGACCGCCAAGGCGTGCCTGCCGATGACCGACGCCTTTTCGTTGGGTTTCGTCATCCCGCTGCCCTTCGACGTGCTGATCGCGGTGCCCGAGGACCGGGTGGCGATCCGGATGGGCTGGGCGGAGGGGGTGCCGTTCCAGCCGCTCGAACAGCATCACCCGGCGCAGATCGGTGCGCCCGAACCACCGTTCCAGAATGTGATGCCGCTGAAATTCATCAACCCCTGGCGAATCAAGGTGCCCGACGGCTATTCGGTGCTGTTCGTCCAGCCGCTGAGCCGGCCCGACCTGCCCTTCACCTGTTTTTCGGGCTTCGTCGATTGCGACCGCTTCGACACGACCGTGAACCTGCCCTTTGCCTGGACGGGGCCGGTCGGCGAGCATCATCTGCCCGCGGGCACGCCGATCGCGCAGCTGATCCCGATCCGCCGCGACACGCTGATCAAACAGGACCGCGCAAGGGCGTCGACGGCCGAGGAGCTCGCCGATCAGACGGCGGCGCAGGGCAAGAAATATGGCGAGGCATCGGCCTATATGCGCGAGTGGCGGGTCAAGAAATAGCCGTCCTTGGCGTCCGCTGACGGTCGCCACCGTCGGCCGATCAAGCCCTGCCGACCGCTGCGGCGAGCGCGCCGCCCAGTCCGTGGCCCCCTTTTCGATCCGACGACGCCTTAGCGGGTGCTGGAACGGATTTTCAGAGGGAGGGACGGATGAGCCAGGTACGATGCGACGCGAGCGGTTGCGACCGCGGCCGGATCAAATGCGACGGTCCGGGATGCAAGGATGGCTATTATAAATGCTCCAAGTGCAAGGGCGGCAAGATAACCTGTACGACCTGCCACGGCGAAAGGGTGACGCGTTACGGCCACGCCGACTATCAGGGCTGTCCGGGATGCGGGGGCAGAGACCATGGGCCGCAGCTGAAGGACGTGACCGAAGGAAGCGGCTGGAACGATTGTCCGGATTGCGACGATGGTAAGATCCGCTGCGCGACCTGCGGGCGCGACGGCGGGCACGGGACCGTCACCTGCAAGGATTGCGGGGGGACCGGCTGGGTCGATCCGAAATGACCATAGAGTTCAGCGACGATCAGGAGGCGATGTTCGCGCGCCTGCTCGACCTGCGCGTGCAGCATGCCGAGCGCGTCGACGCCGCCTATCGCGCGGCGCTGATGCCGATGACCCAAGAGGCCGAACGCATCCTGTATCAGGGGGGCGATTTTTACGCCTATCTGATCGCCGAGATGATCAAGCATCGCGATATGTACGCCGCCGCGGTGCAGGGCGTCGTCCATGCCGCCGAGCCGCTGGGGTCGGACGCGGCGCTCGTCTGGCGCGCGCGGCTGGCCGCGCACGACAAGATGATCGTCGACGTCGGCAAGTCGGGGTTCGCGGCGATGAAGGACTGGAACGAAAAATTCCATGAGACCCGGATGGAGGTGCTGGAGAAGGAGCAGGAGCTCGCCGACGCGCTGAACGATTTGCGCCGGCGATACGCGCCCTATTAGGGGCGGGCGGGTACCGGCGAGCGGAAGGGACAGAGATGGCTTGACCTCAACCAAGGTCGAGCTTTCATAAGCCGGGCCGATGATTCGCCGACTGGAGATTTGCCCATGCCCGATGCCGCCGCCCCGCCCGTCGACCTGCCGCATTATTGCGCGCGGATCGGCTATGCCGGGCCGCTCGCCCCGACGCTCGACCTGCTGACCGCGCTGCAGGCGGCGCATGTCGCGGCGATCCCGTTCGAGGCGCTCGACCCGCTGACCGGCAAGGCGGTCGACCTGGCCCCCGCGGCGGTCGATGCCAAGCTGATCGGCGCGCGGCGCGGCGGCTATTGTTTCGAGCAGAACAGCCTGTTCCTGCGCGTGCTGCGCGCGATCGGCTTTGCGGCCGAGGGGCGGATCGCGCGGGTACGCTGGACCTTGCCCGACGACGCGCCGCCGACCCCGCGCACGCATCAGCTGACGCGCGTGATGCTCGGCGGGCGGGCGTGGCTGGTCGATGTCGGTTTCGGGTCGGCGGTCCCCGCCGCGCCGCTGGCGATGGACCGGACGGGCGCGCAGCCGACCGCGCACGAGCCGTGCCGGCTGGTGCGGACCGGCGACGCCTGGCGCGTCGAGGCCGCGATCGCCGACGCCTGGGTAGCGCTCTACGATGTCGAGGATGGCGAGCCGCCGGCGATCGATTATGAGGTCGGCAACTGGTACACGTCGCGGCATCCGGATTCGCATTTCCGCCACCAGCTGACCGTTGCCCGGACCACGCCCGACGCGCGGATGGCGCTGCGCGACAACCGGCTGACGATCCGCCGCACCGACGGAACGGTCGACCAGCGCCACCTCGGCGCCGACGACATCGAGGATGCGCTCGCGGCGCAATTCGGGCTGACCGTCGAGCCGGGCTGGCGCGCGGCGATCGAGCGCGCGGCGACGGTCGAAATCGCGGCCTAGCCGCAGCCATCGCCTTCCTGCCGCACCGCTCAGGCCATGGCGCCGTCCAGCATCTTGAGGTGCGCGGGGTCGGCCCAGGCCTCGGCCTTGTGCCCGAGCGCCGACTGGAAGATGCGTGCCCGGCCTTCGCAGCGCCACCAAATGGCTGCGGTCGATGACCACAACATCGCCCGACTGAAACTGGCCGGCGCCGCCGGGGTGGCGTCGGCTGGGCCCATGCGGCGAGGAAGGCGAGGCGCTGAAGGCGCTGCGTGCCGACATCGGCTGTATCTGGCTCGACCAATATGAGGTCGTCGTTCCGCGATAGCCCGGGCTATTCGCGGTCGTCCGAAGGATCGAGCCGCACCGTCCAGCGTGGCGCGCGGCCCGGCTCCCTTTCGATGTCGTGCGAGGGGACCATGTCGTCGCCGGTCTCGATCCAGCCGCGCCCGTCGCATTTGGGGCAGGCGCGGCGGATCGAGCGGTGGCTGACGAGGTCGATCTGGGTATTCCACTGGCCGTAACCGGCGCACAGCGGGCAGAGCGTATCGAGGTCGCCGCTGCGGTGGCGCCGCGCAATGCCGTCGAGCGCGTGCGGGTCGGTCGGGCCGCTGCAATGGACGATGTTCGAGGGGTGCGACATGGGGTCAGCTTATCATGCGGGGAAAGGACAAGGAAAGGGGCCGTCGTCCGCTCCGGCCGGCGACCCCCATGGTCTTCGTCCAAACCTCAGCGGCAGCGCACGCCGTCGTTGCCGCTGCGTTCGATCGCGCGGCCGGCGACCGCGCCGCCGATCGCGCCCAGCACGGTGCCCAGCGTTTCGGACCGGCCCTCGGCAATGACGTTGCCCGCGACGCCGCCGACGATGCCGCCGACGATCAGCCCGGTGGTACCGTCGTTGCGGCGGCAATAATATTGGCCGTTGCGGCCGCGATAGATTCGGTCGTTGTTCGACAGGCGGCGTTCCTTGTAGCGCCGGTCGCTGCGGTAATAATCATCGGCATAATAGCCGCCGCGCGCCGGATCGGGCCGGTCATAATCATAATGGCCGTAGCGGTCGTAATAGCCGCGGTCATAATAGCCATAGCCGCCGTCGTCATAGGACGAGGAGGCATAGCCGCCGGTCGAGGCGCAGGCGCCGACCATGGCGGTCGCGGCGGCGAGGGGCAGGATCATCAGTCGGTTCATCGGCATTACTCCATATGTCGCGTGCCGGGCCAAACGGGCGGGCATGCTGTGGCCCCTCTGTCATGACAGACCCTTGAAAGCGCGGCGAGTTCCGCCGGGCGAAGGGGCGCCCGGTTTATTGCGCCGCGGCGGTCTTCTCCGCCGCTTTCGGTTCCTCGACGATGCGGAAGGCCAGCGCGCCGCGCGCCGGCCCGGTCAGGCGCTTGATCTCGGCGGCGTCTTTCTCGGCCTCGGCGGATTTTTCGAGCGCGTCGGCGAGGTTCTTTTCGCGCTTTTCGAGCTGCTTGGTCCATTTCGCCTGGCCGGCCTTTGCGGTGCGCAGGACCGTCGCGGTTCCGCTGCGCTTCGGGTCGGTGGCGAGGGCGGCCTCGGCTGCGGCGACCTGGACGGTCGCCGCGTCGAGCTTCGTCTGTGCCTCGTCGACATTCTTCTGCGCGCTTTCGCGCCAGGTCTTGGTCGAGGTCAGGCGATGTTCGATCACGTCGCCGGGCTTCACGCAATATTGCGCGGCGGGTTCGACGCTCTCGTCGGCGGTCGAGAGGGTGAGTTCGCGCAGCTTCCAGAGCTTTTTGGCGCGGGTGAAGAAGCCGGTATAGACGCCGGCGACCTGGCCGTCGGCGCCGAGCACCGCCCATTGGCCGAGCGCGGTCGCGCCGCTGCCGCCGCGATAGAAGCGCAGCGGATCGCCGTCGAGCCGGTTGCCCGCGACCGCGAGCGGATCGGCCTGGCGGTCGATCCCGAGCTGGTCGGCGGTCGCGCCGCCGCCCTGCCACTTGCTCTTCTTGTCGAGGTGGAAGGCCGCGCTCTTGGGTGTGCCGCCCTGCGCGGCGTCGAAATAGGCCTGCATGGTGGCGAGCGACGGCGCGCGCGCCTCGGCGATCTTGGGATCGGCCATCGGGGTGCCGGTCATGCACGGGCTGACCCCGCCGCCATAGCCCATCGTCGCGAGGATATAGAGATTGGGGTCGAGGTGCGGCATATATTGCGCCCGCGCGGGCGCCGCGTTCAGCGCGAGCATTGCGGTCAGCGCGCCGGCCATGATGGTGATGTTGCGGCCCATTTTTTCCTCCCCCATGTCGTTCGGCGATGTCCTCGCCATGGACGGGATTTATCAGCTTCGGCCTGTCCGGATAGCTGGAAATTTCATGGGAGGCATCGGGAACCCGGTGACAGACGCAACGATCGCCGCTGACCCCGACGTTCCACTCACCGCCGCTTCCACGCCAATCGCACCGCGAAGAGGCAGAAGCCCCCAAAGGCGAAGAGAAGCAGGCTGCTGACCAGCCAGCTCGTCCAGCGCCAGCCGAGCTCGCCGGCGCCCCACACCAGGCCGATGCGGCGCGGTTCGCCCGAGGCCGAGAGGATGCGGACCGCCGGGAGATCACCGCCGCGGTCGGTGGCGAGGCGGCGTTCGATGCGGTTCGAGGCGTCGCCCCGTGCGCGCGACCGCGCGATATAGGCGTCGAGATCGGCGGCGTTGCGGCGATTCTGTTCGGCCGTCGTCGCATTCCATTTTGCCACCGCCTCGTCGTAGCTGAGCCCGGCGTAGGGATCGCTGCCGGAGGCGGGGGCGGGCGCGGACACCGCGACGGCGGGCTGCTCCTCCGCGAGGTCGATGACGCAGGCATATTCGGTCATGCCGATGCCGCGGCTCGAGTTCGAACCCGAGCGTTCGGCGGTGCAATCGACATAGGTCGCCTTGAGATTGCCGGCATCGGCCCCGGCGCCCAGCGCGGCGCGGGTGTCGTCGATGATTCCCCAGCCGCCGGGCAGGGTCAGCCGGTAAAAGGGAAAGCCGGTGCAGACCAGCCCCGCGGGGAGCAGCAGGAGCAGCGCGACCACGCGCGCGAAAAGGATGCGCCGCGGCGGCATATCAGCACGCCGTCCGGGCTGGGGGCGGCGGGGGCGTGCGGGCGCGTCGATCGGAAAGCATGTCGCCGTTCGCCTTGAAGGGGAATTCCGGTTTCGGTTCCCGGTCTTTGAACATGGCCCCCCTCCCTTTTGCCCGCCGCGGCGACGGGTGAGCCTCGGGGGCGATCTGACCACCTAATCCTTGCCGGCGCAAGCGTTCGATCCGTTCGGCCTTGCCGATGATGATCTTCGTCATGGCCGCGCTTCTCTTCCCGCCCGCGCATCGCGCTCAGTCGTCCGGTGGCGCGAGGGCCCAGCGGCCATGTTCGACATGGGTGGTCTTGCCGACGATGCTTTCCATCAGGATGATCTCGTCGACCGTCCAGCCGATCGGCGGCGTCTTTTTGCCCAAAGTCTCACTGCCCAGCCGGTCGCCGCGATAGTTGATCGTGATATGCGGTTCGGGGGTGGTGCCGTCCATGATCGGCGCCTTTTCGCGCAGCAGATGGGTCACCAGCGCCTTCTGGAAGGCGCGCGCCTCGGCCAGCGGATCGCGCGTGCGCAAGGTCACCGCCTTGCGGTTCTCGATCCGGTCGAAGCGGAGCGGGAAGGGCGCTGCGGCGAAGCCGTCCAGCGCAGCGCCAAGAAACTTTGGGGGTCGCGGGCAGCCACTCGGGCGGCGCATAGTGGAGGTCGTAGAGCGAGATGAGCGTGACATGGAGAAGGTCGGGGCCGCGTCCGGGGTCGCCCAAGCGGCAGCGCGGCGATCGCCGCCTGCACCTCCGGCGGCGGCTTGGCCATGACGTAGAGGGGGTTCCGGGCGCGCATGGGTGGGAGTGTATCATGGTGTGGGGGTGAGGCCGACTGGCGCCGGGCTGTGTGGACCGGTATTTTCGAGTTTGGTAAACTGTCACTGTAAGGCGGCGCCTTACTCGCAGCGCGGTTAACCATGCCTATGAAGGCCAGCCTATACCTAAGCCGAGCACGCCCGCTTTGGGTATGGGCTACATTTAAATAGCTCTCTCAGAGGTAATTGATTTAGGGTAGCCCTTGACAGGGTGGCATATTCGCATCTAGCGAAGGGTAGCTTTAAATTAAAATGGGAAATCGGTGACTGAGTATACCCATCGCGCTGGCCGCTATGTACGGCAAGGAGCGCATTATGCCGCTTTCATACCCGAAGCGCTGCCTCCGGTGCCGCCGGTGTCGCTCGATGCTGAACTACAGACACTGCTCTCCAAGGCGGATCGGGCACTGGGCCGACTTGACGGGTCGATCCAGACGTTACCGGACCCCGACATGTTCATGGTCATGTACGTCCGAAAGGAAGCCGTACTATCAAGCCAGATTGAGGGCACGCAGTCGTCACTCAACGATGTCTTGGAAGCTGAAGCTGCCATCGTGGACAGTCGTCGACCCAAGGATGTCGATGAGGTGCTGAACTATGTGAGCGCGATGAACCATGGACTGGCGCGATTGCCAGACTTGCCGATTTCGGTGCGTTTAATCCGAGAAATTCACGAAAAACTTCTACACGGTGTGCGCGGGCGCCACATGAACCCCGGCGAAATCCGCCGCAGCCAGAATTGGATCGGGCCGCCGGGGTCCACATTGAATGAAGCGATGTTCGTCCCACCGCCTCCGCATGAGGTTGAACGCTTGCTGTCCGATCTGGAAAAATTCATCCACGGCGACGATCTGGTCCCGCCGCTGATCAAGGTTGGGCTGATTCACGCGCAATTCGAGACAATCCATCCGTTTCTCGACGGCAATGGCCGCATCGGGCGGCTCCTGATCACCTTCTTCCTTTGCCAGAAGGAAATCTTGATCAAGCCGGTGCTCTATCTTTCGCATTATTTCAAAGCCAACCGGCAACAATATTATGAACTGCTGCAAAAGGTGCGCGACGAAGGCGCATGGGAGGAATGGATCAAATTCTTCCTGAAAGGCATTGCCACGGTCAGCCTTGAAGCGACCGAGACCGCGCGGGCGATCGTGGTGCTGCGCGAAAAGCATCGCAACCGCATCACCGAGAATTTCGGCCGCGCGGCGGGCAACGGTATTCGGATATTGGAAACGCTCTATCGACGGCCGTACATCACGGTGAGTCAGGTACGGGACCAGCTAGGCATAAGCTTTCCGCCCGCGAGCGAGCTGGTGCAGCGGATGGTCGATGCCGACATATTGGTCGAGATTACCGGGCAGGACCGATATCGGGTGTATCAATATACGCCCTATGTTTGGCTGTTTTCCGATCCGGAGCGGCGGGGGTGAATATGTTTGATGCGTTCCGATCCGCTCAATTGGCTCGCGAAATCCTTCAACCATCCATTGGAGAAATTTTGAGTCCTGCCAAGACCGCACGAGATATTTTCTCGCTCAACTGCGGGCTCCCTTTCTTGGATGTTACACCGCGCAAAGGGCCAAATGGCCTGAACCCTGATTTGTCTTGAAACTGATCATTGATAGCGATGGCATATTTCAGGCATTGGAGAATTGCCCGGTGAATCTGAGCTTTGGTTTCACTCCGCCCGTGCATGATCGCATCGCGGACCTTTTCCGCAGGAATTATCATGGTCCGCAAATTATTGGGTAACTGCTTCCCGGAAATGGCTTTGAAAAGATCAGGAAATGATGCTCGTGTTATGTTCACGGCGTCAACTGCTTGCCAAGCCAATGCGCTATCGGTGCGATATTCACGCATCAACAAAGCATAAAGGCCGTTCCTTTGGGCCATTTCGATCCTTTGGAAGCAATAAGCGAGCGCGGGCTCGCTACTGGATATTTTATCCAGTAGCTCTGGTAACAGTTTGAAATAATCCTGTAGTCCCTGGTCTTGTGCGCTAAGGCAGTCGTCAATCTTCGTTCTCTCCGAAATCTTCGCCATTCCGCCCCCTTATATGATAATTTCTAATCATGCTCCCGGCCACCTGCGCCCATATACAGCTCGCGCCCGGTCTCCTCATAAACCTCGCTCATTTTCGCCATGCCCTTTTCGGCCTCTTCGGCGGCGATGAAGCCGGCGCTGTCCTGATTTTGCAGCTTCGCAAACTCCCGCACCTCCTGGCTGATCTTCATCGAGCAGAATTTGGGGCCGCACATGCTGCAGAAATGCGCCGACTTGGCGCCCTCGGCGGGCAAGGTCTGGTCGTGATATTGCTCCGCCGTGTCGGGGTCGAGCGACAGGTTGAACTGGTCGCGCCAGCGGAATTCGAAGCGCGCCTTCGATAGCGCGTCGTCGCGGACCTGCGCGGCGGGGTGGCCCTTGGCGAGGTCGGCGGCGTGGGCGGCGAGCTTGTAGGTGACGACGCCGACCTTCACATCGTCGCGGTCGGGCAGGCCCAGATGCTCCTTGGGGGTGACGTAGCAAAGCATCGCGGTGCCGTACCAGCCGATCTGCGCGGCGCCGATGCCGCTGGTGATATGGTCGTAGCCCGGCGCGATGTCGGTGGTGAGCGGCCCGAGCGTATAGAAGGGCGCCTCGCCGCACGCTTCGAGCTGCTTTTCCATATTCTCCTTGATCTTGTGCATCGGGACGTGGCCCGGACCCTCGATCATCACCTGCACATCCTGCGCCCAGGCGCGCTTGGTGAGCTCGCCCAGCGTGTAGAGCTCGGCGAACTGCGCCTCGTCGTTCGCGTCATAGATGCTGCCGGGGCGGAGGCCGTCGCCGAGGCTGTAGGCGACGTCATAGGCCTTCATGATC
>JAEULK010000034.1 GCA_016793775.1 Sphingopyxis sp.
ACGTCATCGAACGCGCGTTCTGCCGCTTCAAGGACTGGCGTCGGGTCGCCACACGCTTCGACCGCAACATCAAAACCTTCATGGCAACCATCGCAATCGCCGCTACCGTCATCTGGTGGCTCAAATGAGTCCGGACCCTAATGTTTCCGCCCGAAATCGGGCGCGGCATCGTCCTGCCCCTGTTCGATGATCGACCGCCTTATCGCCCGCGTGCGCGTGAACCAGTCCTCGAGCTTGGCGCCGTCGCCGCGGCGGATCGCCTGTTGCAGCACGGTCAGATCCTCGTTGAAACGCTGCAAGGTCGCGAGCACCGCATCCTTGTTCGCCAAAAACACGTCGCGCCACATCACCGGGTCGCTCGCCGCGATGCGCGTGAAGTCGCGGAAACCGCCCGCCGAATATTTGATCACCTCGCTCTCGGTGACCTCTTCGAGCTCGCTGGCGGTGCCGACGATCGTGTAAGCGATAAGGTGCGGCAGATGGCTCGTCACCGCGAGCACCATATCATGATGCGCGGCGTCCATGACATCGACCTTGGCGCCGAGCGCCTCCCAAAAGCCGGCGAGCGTCGCGAGCGCACCGTCGGACGCGCCCGCTCCGGGGGTGACGATGCACCAGCGTCCGTCGAACAGGCTCGCAAAGCCCGCCCCCGGCCCGCTGTTCTCGGTCCCTGCGACCGGATGCGCCGGAATGACTTCATGACCGGGCAGCGCCTTGGCCAGCGCCTCGGCGACGCTGCTCTTCGACGAACCGACGTCCGAAATGATCGCGTCGGGCTTCAGCCCCGGCGCCATCGCGGTCGCGGCATCGGCCATGCGCCCGACCGGCACCGCCAGGATCACCAGATCGGCCCCGGCGACCGCTTCGGCGGCATTATCGACAATCGCATCGCACAGCCCCAGCGCCCGCGCCTCGCCGCGCACATCGGCGCTGGCGTCATGCCCCGTCACCGTCACATCGGGCAATCGCTCGGCGATCGCGCGCGCCAGCGACGAGCCGATCAGCCCGAGCCCGACGATCGCGACCTTTTCGACGCCCGACGTTTCCGGCATCAGGCTTCGACCGCCGCGCGGAGCGCCGCCGCCAGCCCGCGCGTTTCGTCTTCGGTGCCGATCGTCATGCGCAGCGCACCCGGCAATCCCTGCCCCGGCAGCCAGCGCACGATATAACCCGCGTCCATCAGCCGGTTATAGACGGTCTCGGCGCTCACCGCGCCCTCGAACAGCACCAGCAGGAAATTGCACGCCGACGGCACGACGCGCAGGCCATGATTGCCCAGGCTCTCGATCTCGCCCGCCAGCCAGGCGCGCCACTCCGCATTATGCGCGCGGCTGTGCGCGACGAAATCCTCGTCGCCGAGCGCCGCGACCGCCGCCGCCTGCCCCGCCCGCGTGACGTTGAACGGCAGGCGGATGCGGTGCAGCGCCGCGATCACGTCGGCGCTCGCATAACCCCAGCCGATCCGCTCGGCGGCAAGGCCATGGATCTTCGAGAAGGTCCGCGTGATGAAGACATTGGCCTCGTTCTTCGCGAGTTCCAGCCCGCCGTCGTCCTCGGCCTCCGACAGATATTCCGAATAGGCCTGGTCGATCACGAACAGCACGTCCTTGGGCAGCCCCGCATAGAGCCGCGCGACCTCTTCGCGCGTCGCGAGCGTGCCCGTGGGATTGTTGGGATTGGCGAGATAGACGACGCGCGTCTTGTCGGTCACCGCCGCGAGCAGGGCATCGACGTCGGTCGCATAGTCGCGGTCGTCGGCCTCGACCGGCACCGCGCCGACGCGCCGCGCCGCGATCTCGTAGACGGCGAAGCCATAACGCACATAAAGGATCTCGTCGCCCGCACCCGCATAGGTGCCCGCCGCAAGGTGGAGCAACTCGTCCGACCCGTTGCCGCAGATGATGCGCGCCGGATCGAGCCCGAACTTCGCCGCGATCGCGCCGCGCAGCTCGTTCGACCCCGGATCGGGATAGCGCGACAGCGCATCCGCCGCGCCCTGCGCCGCCGCGAACGCCGCGCGCGCCTTCGCGCCCGTGCCGAGGGCATTTTCGTTGGCGCTGAGCTTGATCAGCGGGCGCCCGTCGGCCCCCGCCGACTTGCCCGGAACATAAGGCGCGATGCCGCTGATCCACGGCTTGGGGGTGAGGGTCGGGGTCGTGTCGGTCATGCGGCGGCGTTTAACGGCTCGCTCCGGCGAGTCCAGTTTGTTCGATCAAGAGATTCGCGCAGAGGCGCAGAGGACGCCGAGAAAAACGAAATTGTTCACGCGGAGCTGCGGAGCCGCGGAGAAGAAGATTGGCGGCGTCGCCGCTCTTTTCCCTTTCTCTTCTCTGCGCCCTCTGCGCCTCTGCGCGGAACATTTTCTTACCCAACGCCGGCACCCCGAAACCCTCCGCGTCTCCGCGTCTCCGCGTGAACCCAATAGAAGGCGCCCCGCCCTATCGTTGACAGCCCCCGCGCGCCCGCTTAGCCCCGCGCGCATCATGGCGAGCGCGCTCCACCAGATATCGCACCACAGCGTGACGATCCCGACCCCGCTGGCGCTCGACAGCGGCCAGTCGCTGCCGTCGGTGACGATCGCCTGGCAAAGCTATGGCGCGCTCAACGCCGACAGGTCGAACGCGGTCCTGCTCTGCCACGCGCTGACCGGCGACCAATATGTCGCGAGCGACCATCCGGCGACGGGCAAACCCGGCTGGTGGGCACGCATGGTCGGCCCTGGCAAGCCGATCGACACCGACCGCTTCCACGTGATCTGCGCCAATGTGCTGGGCAGCTGCATGGGGTCGAGCGGCCCGGCGAGCCCCGATCCGGTTACCGGCGCCCCGCTCGGCATGGCGTTCCCGGTGATCACGATCGGCGACATGGTGCGCGCGCAGGCGATGCTGCTCGATCATCTCGGTATCGCGCGGCTGCACGCGGTGGTCGGCGGCTCGATGGGCGGCATGCAGGCGCTCGCCTGGACCGTCAACTATCCCGAACGGCTGGGCTCGGCGCTGGTGATCGCCAGCGCGGCGCGCCATTCGGCGCAGAATATCGCGTTCCACGAGGTCGGGCGCCAGGCGATCATGGCCGATCCCGACTGGCAGGACGGCAATTATTACGACAAATATTGCATGCCGACCAAGGGCCTCGCGGTCGCCCGCATGGCCGCGCACATCACCTATCTCTCCGAGGCCGGGCTGACCGAGAAATTCGGCCGCCGCCTCCAGGCGCGCGACATCAAGAGCTTCGGTTTCGACGCCGATTTCCAGATCGAATCCTATCTGCGGCACCAGGGGCTGGCCTTCACCGACCGCTTCGACGCCAACGCCTATCTCTACATCACCCGCGCGATGGACTATTTCGACCTTGCCGATCCGCACGACGGCCGCCTCGCGGGCGCCTTCGCCAAGGCCAAGGACGTGCGCTTCACCCTCGTCAGCTTCGACACCGACTGGCTCTATCCGACCGCCGAATCGCGCCGAATCGTCCAGGCGCTGCAAAGCGTCGGCGCCGCGGCAAGCTTCGTCGAGCTGTCGGCGCCCTATGGCCATGACTCGTTCCTGCTCGACGTCCCCGCGCTCGACCGGCTCGTCGCGGGCGCTTTGGGATCGGGCTTCTGATGGCGCTGCGCCGCGACCTCGCGATCATCGCCGACGCCGTGCCGTCATCGGCGCGCGTGCTCGACGTCGGCTGCGGCGACGGCGAATTGATGGAAGCCTTGCGCGCCAAGGGCGTCGATGCGCGCGGGCTGGAGATCGACCCGGCGAACGTCACCGCCGCGATCGCGCGCGGCCAGTCGGTGGTGCAGGGCGACGCCAACCGCGACCTCATCGACTATCCCGACGACGCTTTCGATTATGCGATCTTGTCGCAGACGCTCCAGACGACCGAACGCCCGGACCGCGTCGTCGACGAGCTGCTGCGCATCGCGCCGCGCGCCTTCGTCAGCTTCCCCAATTTCGCGCATTGGCGCATCCGGCTCGCGCTGCTCTGGGGCGGGCGGATGCCGGTGACGCGGCTGCTGCCCGTCGCCTGGTACGAGACGCCGAACATCCACCATGTCACGGTCAGCGACTTCCGCGACCTGATCGGCGCCAGGGGCATCCAGGTCGAGCGCGTCTGGCACCTGTCGGGCGACAAGCCGACGAGCGACGCCGCCGCCAGCTGGCGCGCCGAACATGCGATCTTCCTGATTCGACGCTAGGGTCGGGCGCTAGCCTTCGTCCTTCTTCGCCAGCCCGTTCGCGAGCAGGTCGTTGGCGATGCGCGCGATCTCTTCGATATCGGCGCCCTCGTCCCACAGGCCGTAACGCATGCCCAGAAACACGTTCATGCCGCCGATAGCCCAGGCGTGGACCTCACCGACGTCGGCGCGCAATTCGCCGCGCGCCGCCCCCGCCTCGAGCCGCTGGCGGACGCGCGCCACCGTCGTCTCATAATGGCGGCGATAGCTCGCGTAATCGACGAATTCGGCCTCGTCGATGATGCGATAGATTTCCTTATGCTCGCGCACGAAGCGCAGGAAGGATTCGAGTCCGATGCGCTCGGCGGCGATGCCGTCGGGCGCCGCCTGCACCACCGGCGTCACATAATCGCGCAATTGCTCGCTCATATAGCGGACGAGCGCCTGGAAGATTTCGTCCTTCGAATCGAAATAGGTGTAAAAACTGCCGAGCGCGGTGCCGGCGCGGCGGGTGATCGCGCTGATCGAGGCTTCGTGGAAGCCGCGCTCGCCGAACTCGATCGCCGCGGCGTCGAGCAATTTGCGCAGCGTCCGCCGCCCGCGCTCGGTGCGCGGGGTCTTGTCGCGCGCCCCGCCCTCGTCGGAAGCCCCTGCTGATCGCGGCTGGTCCATCACTGCACTTTCCGTCCCCCATGACGTCGGGTTCCGCCTGCATCGTGGCTTTTCCGCACCAGTGGCAAGCAAAAAAACGACATCCTCATATTCCAAGTTGAAACTTGGTTCATGTTTCACTATTGGATAGCACGCGGCTTGGCAAGCACCGGGCCCAAGAAAAACTGCCGGGCGGCGAGGGGCCGCCCGCGACATGGGAGAGACAATCATGCGTCCGTTCGCTCGCCGCTTTCGCCGTGCCGTCTGCGCCACCAGCGCCCTCGGCCTGCTCGCCTTCGCCCCAACCGCCTTTGCGCAGGAGGAAGGCGCCAGCGCCGACGACGGCGGCGACGAGATCGTCGTCACCGCGCGCCGCCGCGACGAACGGCTGATCGACGTGCCGATCGCGGTCACCGCTTACTCGGGCGAGGCGCTCGAAAAGGTCGGCGCGATCGACATCACCGAAATCGGCCAGACCACCCCCAACACCACGCTCGAAGTGTCGCGCGGCTCGAACTCGACGCTGACCGCCTTCATCCGCGGCGTCGGCCAGCAGGATCCGGTGTCGGGTTTCGAACAGGGCGTCGGCCTCTATCTCGACGACGTCTATCTCAACCGCCCGCAGGCCGCGGTGCTCGACATCTACGACGTCGAGCGCATCGAAATCCTGCGCGGGCCGCAGGGCACGCTCTACGGCCGCAACACCATCGGCGGCGCGGTCAAATATGTGACGAAGCAGCTTCCCCAGGACCTCTCGTTCAAGATCAAGGGCACTTACGGCACCTATGACCAGGCCGACCTGATCGTCAGCGCCAGCGCGCCGGTCGGCGACCTGCTCCGCATCGGCGGTTCGGTCGCGCGGCTGTCGCGCGGCGGGTTCGGCGACAATCTCACCACCGGCCTCGAAAACTACAACAAGGACGTCTGGGCGGCGCGCGGCACCGTCGAACTCGGCGGTTATGGCGAACCGGTGCTGATCCGCATCTCGGGCGATTACAGCAAGGACAAGAGCGACCCGCGCGGCGGCCACCGCCTGATCCCCAGCCTCGCGACCAAGGCCCCGGTCCTCGACAGCGTCTATGACAGCCGCGGCGGCCTCGTCGATCCGAAGCAGGAGATTGAGGCCTATGGGCTCGCGATGAACGTCGCCGCCAACCTCAGCGACACGGTGACGCTGCGCTCGATCAGCGCCTGGCGCAAGGACAAGTCGGCGACCCCGATCGATTTCGACGCGCTGCCCGCGGTCGACGTCGACGTCCCCGGCTTCTATTTCAACGAACAGATCAGCCAGGAATTCCAGCTGCTCTATGAAGGCGACAAACTGAAGGGCCTGCTCGGCTTCTATTATCTCGACGCGACCGCCGACACCTTGTTCGACGTGCGCATCTTCAACACCTTCGCCGGCCTGACCGCCTTCACCGAGGCCGATGTCGACACGACGACGCTCGCGGTGTTCGGCGACGCGACCTATGATTTCACCGATCAGCTCAGCCTGTCGGTCGGCGGCCGCTATACCTGGGACAAGCGCGAAGCGTCGATCCTGCGCCAGAATTATCTCGGCGGCGGCTCGCCGGTGTTCGGCGGCGCGGGCCTCCCCTTCGGCGCCCCCGGCACCGATTTCGAGGGCAGCCGCAAGTTCAACAAATTCACCCCGCGCGCCTCGCTGACCTTCAAGCCGACCCCCGATCACACACTCTACGCCAGCTATTCGCAGGGCTTCAAGGGCGGCGGCTTCGACCCGCGCGGCGTCGGCGCCAACGCCCCCGACCTCGACGGCAATGGCGTGCGCAGCGACGCCGAAATCGCATCCTTCCTCAGCTTCCGTCCCGAACAGGTCGAAAGCTATGAACTGGGGTACAAGGGCAGCCTGTTCGACGGCGGTCTGAACGTCGCGCTCGCCGCCTTCTATGCCGATTATACCGACGTCCAGATCCCCGGCTCGGTCGCCTGCCGCGTCGGTAACCTGCCCAGCTTCTGCGGCATCGTGTCGAACGCCGGCAAGGCGACCTTCAAGGGTCTGGAATTCGAGGGCCGCGCCCGGCTGGGCGAAGATCTGGCGGCGGCGGGCGACCGGCTGACGCTGTCGACCGCGCTCGGCTATATCGATGCGCAATATAAGCAGTTCATCAGCAACATCGGCGGCGTGCCGACCGATGTCGCCGATTTCCGCAAGGTGCAGAACACCCCGAAATGGACCGCGAGCGGCACGCTCGCTTATGCCACCCCGATCGGCGACGGCGACCTCAGCTTCGGCACCACCCTGTCGTACCGCAGCAAGACCAACCAGTTCGAAATCCCCAACCCCTATATCGACCAAAAGGGGTTTGCGCTGTGGGACGCCAGCCTCGTCTATACCGCGCCCGAGGGCCGCTGGAGCCTCGGCGTGTTCGGCAAGAATCTGACCGACAAACACTACAAGACGTCGGGCTATACCTTCATCAACATCAACCCCGTCACCGGCGTGCCGGTCCTCGGCGCCAACGGCCTGCCGACCTCGGCGCTGGGCACCGAAGGCACGCTGACCGCCTTCTACGGCAATCCGCGCCAGGTGTTCGTGACCGGCACGGTCAAATTCTGACCCCAGACGCTGAAAAAGGGGGAAAGGGGCGCTGGCAACGGCGCCCCTTTTTCATTCGGCCAGCGGCGGCGCTCCGCCCGGCGCCACCATGCGTTCGCCGTCGATGACGATCGGGCTCGCCAGCCCGTCGACGCAGGCGCCCTTGGGCCGGAAGCGCATGCCGCGCGCGATGACCTGCGGGTCGGCGAACACCCCGGCAAGGTCGTTGATCGGCCCTGCGGGCACATCCTCGGCTTCGAGCGCCAGCGACAAGGGCTGCGCGTCCCACGCCGCGATCTTCGCCGCGAGCCGCGGGATCAGTTCGCCGCGGTTCGCCAGCCGCGCCGCATTGGTGGCGAAGCGCGGGTCGTCGGCCCAGTCCGGCTCGCCCAGCACCTTGCACAGCTTGCGATATTGGCCGTCGTTGCCGACCGCGATCACCAGCTGCCCGTCGGCGGTCGCAAAGGCCTGATAGGGCACGACATTGGCATGGCCGTTGCCCATGCGGCGCGGCGCGACCCCGCTCGCCAGATAATTGCCCGCCTGGTTGGCGAGCACCGCGACCTGGCAATCGAGCAACGCCATGTCGATATGCGCGCCCGCCCCCGTGACGTCACGCCGTCGCAGCGCGGCAAGGATCGCGACGGTCGCATACATGCCGGTGAACAGGTCGGCATAGGCGACCCCCGATTTCTGCGGCGCGCCGTCGGGCTCGCCGGTCAGCGACATCGCGCCGCCCATCGCCTGGATGATGAAATCATAGCCCGCGCGGTGCGCATAGGGTCCGGTCTGGCCGAAGCCGGTGATCGAACAGACGATCAGCCGCGGGAAATCGGCGCAGAGCGTCGCGGGATCGAGCCCATATTTGGCCAGCCCGCCGAGCTTGTAATTCTCGATGACGACGTCGGCATCGGCGAGCAGCGCGCGCACCGCGGCCTGCCCCTCGGGCGTCGCGATGTCGATCGCCACCCCCGATTTGCCGCGGTTGCTGCTGTGATAATAGGCCGCGCCCAGATTCTCGCCGTCGGCGCCCGCGACGAAGGGCGGCCCCCAAAGCCGCGTATCGTCGCCAACCCCCGGCCGCTCGACCTTGACCACCTCGGCGCCGAGGTCGGCGAGCAATTGCCCGCACCACGGCCCCGCGAGCACCCGCGCCAGTTCGACGACACGGATGCCCCCCAAAGGTTTTAAGCCCTGCGGTTTAGGCAAAGGCGCTGATGCCCGTGATCGCGCGGCCCAAAATCAGCGCATGGACGTCGTGCGTGCCCTCATAGGTGTTGACCGTCTCCAGGTTCACCGCGTGGCGGATGACATGATAATCGGCCGAAATACCGTTACCGCCGTGCATGTCGCGCGCGACGCGGGCGATATCGAGCGCCTTGCCGCAATTGTTGCGCTTCAGCAGACTGATCATGTCGGGGGCGACATGCCCCTCGTCGATCAACCGGCCGACGCGCAGCGCGGTCTGGAGGCCCAGCGCGATTTCGGTGAGCATGTTGGCGAGTTTCAGCTGCACGATCTGGTTCGCCGCGAGCGGTCGCCCGAACTGCTTGCGCTCGCCGGTATAAGTGCGCGCCGCCTCGTAGCAAAATTCGGCCGCCCCCATCGCGCCCCAGCCGATGCCGTAGCGCGCCCGGTTGAGGCAGCCGAACGGCCCCTTCAGCCCCGACACATGCGGCAACAGCGCATCCTCGCCGACCTCGACCCCGTCCATCACGATCTCGCCGGTGATCGAGGCGCGCAGGCTCACCTTGCCCTCGATCTTCGGCGCCGACAGCCCCTTCATGCCCTTTTCGAGCACGAAGCCGCGGATCGCGCCGTCGTGCGCGTCGGATTTTGCCCACACGACGAAGACGTCGGCGATCGGCGAATTGGTGATCCACATCTTCGCGCCCTTCAGCCGGTATCCGCCCGCGATCTTTTCGGCGCGGGTGCGCATGCCGCCGGGGTCGCTGCCCGCATCGGGCTCGGTCAGCCCGAAACAGCCGACCAGCTCGCCCGAGGTCAGCCCGGGCAGATATTTGCGCTTCTGCTCCTCGCTGCCATAGGCGTTGATCGGGTGGATCACGAGGCTGCTCTGCACCGAACAGGCCGAGCGGTATCCCGAATCGATGCGCTCGACCTCGCGCGCGATCAGCCCGTAGCTGACATAGCTGAGGCCCGCGCCGCCATATTCCGGGTCGATCGTCGCGCCCAGCAGCCCGAGCGCGCCCATCTCGGACATGATCTCGCGGTCGAACCGCTCGTCCAGAAACGCCGAGGTCACGCGCGGCAACAATTCGCCTTCCGCATAGGCGCGCGCGGTATCGCGCACCATCCGCTCTTCGTCGCTCAGCTGGGCGTCGAGCATCAGGGGGTCGAGCGGGTCGAGCGCGACGACGCGCTGCGGATCGGCGAGGGCCATGGTCCGGGCTTTCTCTTGACGCGAACGCCCCGCTTCGGAGCGCGCGCTAGGGGGTGGTTGCGGCCGGCGTCTTTCCGGCCACCGCGGCGACGGGGCCGCCGCGCGGTTCCAATATCGCCGCGGTCTCGATCAGGTCAAGCGCGCGCCGCGCTTCGTGATAGCGGCGTGCATCGATCAGCCATTCGTTCGCCGCCGCCGCGCCCGGCATCGCCTCGACCTCGGCGATCGCCTTGTCGGCCATACCGCCGGCGAGGTAGCGGCGCGCACGCTCGAGGCGCTCGGTGGCGCGCGCCGAGGGGGTGCCCGCGGCGCGCACGACGAACAACTCACTCACTTCGCGGCGGATTCCGGTCCACAGATTGCCGCTGTCGCCGCTGCGCCCGACGAGCTGCGGCGCCACCGCGTCGAGTTCGGCGCGCAATTGTTCGATGGTCACCGGATCGCGCGAGGTTTCGATGATCGTCTTGACCGCATTGGGCTGGTCGTCGCCGAAACGCAGCCGCAGCTGCGCGTCGAGATAACCGAGCGACAGCCCGCGATCGAGCGCGCGGCGCACCGCGAAGGCGACGAGCAGCCCTTCGGCGCGCGAAGCATTGCCCGACGCCGACGCGGCCTCGAGCGTGATCCGCGACAGCCTTTGTTCGAGTTCGGCGACCCGCGCCGCGAGCGCATCGGCGCTGTCGGCGGGGCTCGGCGCCGCCAGCGGCTGCGCGGGTGCGACGGGGGCGGGCGCTTCGCCGGCGCCGGCCACCGCGACCGTGCCGCCCGGCGTCGCGGTTTCGATCACCTTGCTCAGCGGCGTTCCGTCGTCGGCGAGCAGCCGGTTCATCGCCCAGCCGCCGCCGATGATTCCGATCACCAGAACCACCAGCGCGGCAATAGCCAAGTTCCGGAAAGATGGCCCTTTGCGCGGTCGCTCCTCGCCGAGATCGACGGGCGTTTCGCTGCTTTCGATTGCCATATACCTCTTTCAGACGACCCTATTTTTCGCCCTTTTTGCACAGATCGACCGCCGCTGTCACCATCGCCGCGTCGTCGGGACGCTCCGTAACGGTAACAGAGGCCCAGCCGCTGCCCGCCGCGCGCGCCGCCGCCGCGCTGATCGCGACCAGCGCCAGCGCGTCGCGCCGATCCTCGGTCAGCGCCGCGATCCGCGCCGCGCCGCGCGCCGAATGGGCGAGCAGGATCGCGGGTCCGGCGACCAGCCGCTCCCAATCGGCGGGCGGATCGACCGGATCGACCGTGTAGCAGGGCAAAGGCGACAGCCGCGCGCCGCGCGCCTCCAGGTCCGACCGGTCGCGCCCGCAAAGCCATAATATCCTTGGATTTTCCGAGGACGTCATGGCGTCGATCACGCGTTGCGCATCGCCGGCGCCGGCGGCGACGACGGTCAGCCCGGCCGCCTCGGCGGCGGCGGCGGTCGCGGCGCCGACGGCATGGACGGGCAGCGAAACGAGTCTGGCGAGGTCGGGACCCGCGAGCCGCACCGCCTGCGCGCTGGTCAACAACAGGGCGTCATGGTCGCCGGGATCGGGCGCCGTCCAGGGCAGCGGCGTCGCCGCAAACAGCGGCATCGCCCGCGCCGCGATCCCCAGCGCCGCGAACCGTGCCACCGTCGCCGCCTTGCCCGGTTCGGGGCGCGTGACGATGACCGGCAGGCTCATGCGAAAAGGCGGCGCACCGCATCGGGCGCCCGCCCGAGCAGGTCGTGCGCCAACGCGGCGGGAGCATCGGCGTCCGTAACCTCGACGGCGCCGACGACATGCTTGGCGCCATCCTCCGAATAGAGTTCGGCCCCGAGCCGCAGCGCGCCATCCGGCTGAAACTGCGCAAAGGCGGCAACCGGCGAGCGGCAATCGCCGCCCAGCGCCGCCAGAAACGCCCTTTCGGCCGCGACCGCACGGTGCGTCGGTACATGGTCGATCACCGCCAGCAGGGCGCGCACCGCGTCATTGTCGCTGCGGCACTCGATCCCGATCGCCCCCTGCGAGGCAGCCGGCAACAAGATGTCGATGTCCTGCACCGTGCCGATGTCGAACATTGCCAGCCGGTCGAGCCCCGCCGCCGCCAACAAAGTCGCATCGACATCGCCCGCGGCGAGCTTCGCCAGCCGCGTCTGGACATTGCCGCGCAGCAGCAGCGTCTCGATATCGCTGCGTTGCCTTTTCACTTGCGCCGCGCGGCGCGGGCTGCTCGTGCCCAGCCGCGCGCCCGTCGGCAGCGCCGAGATCGTCGTCGCCATGATCCCGTCGCGCACCACCAGCCGATCGCGCGGATCGGCGCGTTCGAGCATGGCGCCGAGGAAGAAGCGCGGATCGCGCAAAGTTTCGACATCTTTCAGGCTGTGCACCGCGATGTCGATCGTCCCCGCGTCGAGCGCCGCGTCGAGCTCGCGCGTCCACAACGCCTTGCCCCCGACTTCGGCGAGCGCGCGGTCCTGGATCCGGTCGCCGGTCGCGGTCATCGGTACGATTTCGAGCGCCGCAGGGTCGATACCATGGGCGCGCACGAGCGCTGCGGCCGCCATATCGGCCTGCGCGCGCGCCAGCGGCGACGCGCGCGTGCCAATGCGCAGCGGACGGTCGGGGGTCGGAAGCGGGATCGAAGCCATGCGGTGCTGCTAAGGCTTCGAAAGCCGAAAGGGAAGAAGAAGGGATTCGCGCAGAGACGCAGAGGGCGCAGAGATTCCTGTTCACGCGGAGACGCGGAGGCGCGAAGGACGAGATTGGCGGCTTTGCCGCCTTTCCTGTTTCTCTGCGTCCTCTGCGCCTCTGCGCGCATTTTATGAAGCGCAAGCTCGAACGCCAAAAATCTCCGCGTCTCCGCGTCTCCGCGTGAACCCCTTTCAACCCCGGCGTTGCGGGACTAAGAGGCGCGCAACAATATGACTCTGATCCTCGGCCTCGAATCGAGCTGCGACGAAACCGCGGCAGCGCTCGTCGACAGCGACCGGCGCATCCTCGCGCACCGCGTCGCGGGGCAGGAGGCCGATCATGCGCCCTATGGCGGGGTCGTTCCCGAGATCGCGGCGCGCGCGCATGTCGACCGGCTGGCACCCATCGTCGAACGCACACTCGCCGATGCCGGAAAGACGCTCGCCGACGTCGATGCGATCGCCGCGACCGCCGGGCCGGGGCTGATCGGCGGCGTCATGGTCGGGCTCGTCACCGGCAAGGCGCTCGCGCATGCCGCAGGCAAGCCGCTGATCGCGGTGAACCATCTCGAAGGCCATGCGCTCAGCCCGCGCCTCGCCGACCCGAGCCTCGAATTCCCCTATCTGCTGCTGCTCGTCTCGGGCGGCCATTGCCAGCTGCTGCTGGTGCGGGGCGTCGGCGCCTATCGCCGACTCGCCACCACGATCGACGATGCCGCCGGCGAAGCCTTCGACAAGACCGCGAAACTGCTCGGTCTCGGCTACCCCGGCGGCCCGGCGGTCGAGCGCATCGCCAGCGAGGGCGCCGCCAAGGCGGTGCCGCTCCCCCGCCCGCTCGTCGGCAGCGCCGAACCCCATTTCTCCTTCGCCGGCCTCAAGAGCGCGGTCGCCCGGGCCGCCGCTTCGGGGCAGCACAGCGTCCCCGACCTCGCCGCCTCCTTCCAGCAGGCCGTCGTCGATTGCCTGGTAGACCGCAGCCGCATCGCGCTCGCCGCCTGCCCCGAAGCCACCGCCTTCGTCGTCGCGGGCGGGGTCGCCGCCAATGGCGCGATCCGCACCGCGCTCACCGACCTTGCGGCGCGCCACGACAGGCCTTTCGTCGCGCCGCCGCTATGGCTGTGCACCGACAATGGCGCGATGATCGCCTGGGCGGGCGCCGAGCGGTTCGCCGCAGGCCTCACCGATCCGCTCGACGTCCCCGCGCGCCCGCGCTGGCCGCTCGACCCCGCGGCGGAGGCGGTGCGCGGCGCCGGAGTCAAAGCATGACCCGTGAAAGCATGACGTCGCGCTTCGGCATCGTCGGCGGCGGCGCCTGGGGCACCGCGCTCGCGCAATTGCTCGCCGCAGACGGCGCTCCGGTCCGACTTTGGGCGCGCGAGGCCGAGGTCGTCGCGGCGATCAACATCGAACGTCGCAACACGCTGTTCCTGCCCGGCGCGGCGCTGTCGCCGTCGCTCACCGCCACCGGCACCCTCGCCGACATGGCGGCCTGCGACGCGCTCCTCATCGTCGTCCCCGTACCCTTCCTGCGCGCCGTGCTCGCCGAGCTGCCGCCGGGCGAGGCGCCGCTGATCCTGTGCAGCAAGGGCATGGAGGCGGGCAGCTTCGCCTTCCCCGTCGATATCGCGCGCGCCGTCGCACCGACCCGCCCGGTCGCGATACTGTCGGGCCCGACCTTCGCGCACGAAGTCGCCGCCGGCCTGCCCACCGCGATCACCCTCGCTGCCGCCGACCCGGCGATCGCCGACCGCCTCGCCGCCGCGCTCGCACGCCCGCATTTCCGCCCCTATGTCAGCACCGATGTGATCGGCGCCGAGATCGGCGGCGCGGTGAAGAATATCCTCGCCATCGCCTGCGGCATCGTCGACGGCGCCGGGCTCGGGCTCAACGCGCGCGCCGCGCTGATCAGCCGCGGTTTTGCCGAAATGACGCGCTTCGGCCTGTCGCGCGGCGCCGAAGCCGAAACGCTCGCGGGACTCGCCGGACTCGGTGACCTTGTGCTCACCTGCACCTCGAGCAATTCGCGCAACTTCTCGCTCGGCCAGGGCCTCGGGCGCGGCGAGGATGCCGCGAGCCTGATGGCCGACCGCCGCACCGTCGCCGAAGGCGCGTTCAGCGCCCCCGTTGTGGCCGCCGCGGCGCGCGCCGACGGCATCGACATGCCGATCACCGACGCCGTCGCGCGCCTCGTCGCGGGCGAGATCCGCGCGAGCGAGGCCATTCAGGCATTGCTCAGCCGTCCGCTGCGACGCGAAGGGCGATGATCGGGCACCATGATTTGCCACTCCACCCCCGCCGCGCTACTAAGCGGCAGGGCGAGGAGCAAGGGGGACCGCCGGTTTGACCCAGACGGACAGCGCGGCCGCGCCCGCCTCCCCCGCATCGCCCGGCGACGAGCCCCCGCGCGATGCCGACACCGCCGCGCTCGCCAAGGGCGGCCGCACCAATTTTTTCGGTTTCATCCTCCGCCTCGTCGCGCGCCTGCCCTTCCTCTATGTCGCGGGCCGCTGGTACGGGCCCGAGGCGGTCGGGCGCTTCGCCTTCGCGGTGCTCGTCATCGAACTGGTCGCGCAGCTGTCGACTCTCGGGCTCAAGCGCGGCCTCGCCGAGCAGTTGAGCGCGCCCGGCGCCGACCACCGCATGGTCGTGTGGGATGGCATGTTCGTCGCGCTGCTCGCCTCGACCGCCGGCTCGCTGCTGCTGCTCGCCTTTCCGCAGCTCATGTTCCCCGCCGGCGGCATCGACAGCACCGACCGCTGGATGGCGCTGCTCGTCTTCGCGATCGCGGGGACCGAGGTCGCGCTCGCCGCCTGCGCCTATAAATTCGACATCGGCGCGACGGTACGCGCGCGCGCCGTCGTCGAACCCTGGGTGATCAGCCTCGGCGCGGCGGTCTTCTGGTATGTGTCGGTGCGCGACGGGCTGATGCTCTCCTACGCCGCGGCGATGATCGGCGCCTTCCTGACCGCGCTCATCCCGATGATCGGCCATTATGGCGGTCCGCGCGGATGGCAGCCGCATCCGGTGCATCTGATGACGGTCGCGCGCCGCAACGCGCCGCTCGCCGCCGCCGACGCGATCGAATGGGGCACCCGCCGCCTCGACCTCTTCATCCTCGGCCAGTTCACCTCGCCGACGATCTACGGCATCTATTATATGGCGCAGCAGGTCGCCTCGCTGCCGCAGAAACTGAAGACCAGTTTCGAGCCGATCCTCGGCCCCGTCATCACCCGCAATCTGGCCGAGAAAAAGCTTTCGGCCGTCGCGGCGCAGGTCAGCCAGGTCGGGTTCTGGATCATCGCGGCGCAGGCCGGCGTCGCGCTTGCGCTCGGTATTCCGGGCGAGGCGGTGATGGGCCTCGTCGGCCCCGAATTCGTCGGCGGCACCGCCGCGCTCGCCTTCCTGCTCGCCGCCGAGGTCGTCGCCGCGACCGCCGTCGTCAGCGAGGCGGCGCTCGTTTACGTCGCGCGCCACCGCAATCTGCTCATCAGCCTCGCGACGCTCGCGCTGCAGGCGGCGCTCAGCGTGATCTTCATCAAGATCGCCGAAGCGATGGGATGGCCGCCGCTACTTTATGCCGCGGCGGTCGCGCTCGCGTTGATGCTCGCGCTCGGCTTCGCCTCGGTGACCAAGGCCTGGCTGCTCGGCCGCATCCTCGGCACCCCGGTCAACAGCCTGCGCTGGGCGCTCGTCTGGGCGACCGCCGGCGCGGCGGTGCTCGGCTGGGGCGCGACGCGGCTCCCCGAATGGGCCGAGCTGCTGATCGGCGTGCCGGTGATCCTGGGAATCTACGGCTGGCTGATCTGGACCCGCGGTTTCGGCCCCGCCGACCGCGCCTTGTTCAAGAAACATCCCGAACCGGCGGCGACCGAGGCGGCCTAACCCGTTCCGTCATCCGGGCGCAGGCCGGGATCGCGACCTCGCATCATGATGCCGCGGTGAGCCCGGCCTTCGCTGGGGTGACGATAAGTATATTATTCGACCGCCTTCTGCGCCGCGTCGCCGACATCCTGCGCGGCGTCGCCGACCTTTTGCGCCGCCTCGGTGATCGCGCCGGTCTCGGCCTTTTCATTGCCGAGGAACTGGAAGGCGAAAAAGCCCGCGACGACCACGATGATCAGCAACACGATCATGCCGATCCCGCCGCCGCCGCGCCGCGGTTCGCGGTCGATCACGGTCGTGGTGTGCGTCGTCCCGTCGGGATCGCGCGTGGTGTGAATTTCATCGGCCATGGAAGCCTCCTGTACCTGTGATGGGGCATAGGACGCTTCAACGGCGCCGAAGTTCCTAGCCGAGGCGCGCCGCGACCTTGGCCTTGAGGTCGGTCTGCGCGCGCGGACCGACCTGCGCGATGATTTCGCGCGCGCACACCGCGCCCATCGTCAGGCAGTCGGCCATGCTGCGCCCTTCGGCGAGGCCCGACAGGAATCCGGCCGCGAACAGGTCGCCCGCGCCGGTCGTATCGACCACCGTGTCGATCGGCTCGGCGGCGACTTCGGTGCGCGTCCCGTCCGCCATCGCCACCGCGCCATGTTCGCCGCGCGTCGCGACGAGCAGCGGCACTTCGGCGGCGACCTTCGCCAGCGCGGTCTCGAAATCGCTCTCCTGCGCCAGTTCGAGCAGCTCCGCCTCATTGGCGAACAGAATATCGATCTCGCGCGCCGCCATCATGCGGCGGAAGTCCTCGCCATGACCCGCGACGACGAAGGTGTCGGACAGGGTGAAAGCCACACGGCGACCCGCCGCCTTGGCCAGCCCGATCGCCTCGGCCATCGCCGCGCGCGACGCGTCGGCATTCCACAAATAGCCTTCGAGATAGAGGATGTCGCCGTCGGCGATCAGGCCTGCGTCGAGCGCGTCATGCCCCAGATTCTGCGAGGCGCCGAGGAAGGTGTTCATCGTCCGCTGCCCATCGGGGGTGACGAGGATCAGACAGCGCGCGGTCGGCGCGCCGCCGTCCTGCGCCGGGGTGTCGAAGGCGACGCCGAGCGAGGTCAGGTCGTGGGTGAATACCTGCCCCAGCTGGTCCTTCGCGACCTGGCCGATGAAGCCGCAATTGCGCCCGAGCGCGGCCATGCCCGCCAGCGTGTTCGCCGCGCTGCCGCCCGACATTTCGACCGCCGGACCCATCGCCGCGTAAAGCCGCGTCGCCTCGTCGGCGTCGATCAGCCGCATCGATCCCTTGACCAGCTTTTCGCTTTCGATCAGCGCGTCGTCCGCGCGGGCAAGGACGTCGACGATCGCATTGCCGATGGCAACGACGTCGAAACGGGCGGTGGAGGCCATAAAATTCCTGTCGATGATGGGAAAGATTGCGCGCGGCTTTAGGGATGGCGGCGCGCGAGCGCAAGCGCGACGCTTGACGCTCCGCCGCCCGCGTCCCATCCCGTGTCCCATGGCCCGCGCGCTCCACGCCCTGATGCTCGCTTTGCAGGACCTGCCGCGCCGCCCGGTGCTCGTCATCCTCGCGCAAAGCCTCGCGCTCACCCTGCTGATCTTCGTCGCCACCGGCGCCGCAGTCTTCTTCGCCGCGCGCTGGGCGCTCTACCGCTGGCAATGGCTCGGCGAGGTCGAGGTCGACATGGCGGGCATCTTGCTCATCCTTGCGCTTCTGGGCGCGAGCTGGCTGTTGTTCCGCGCCGTCGCGATCGCGGTCATCGGCCTGTTCGGCGACGCGATCGTCGCCGATGTCGAGGGGCGCCGCTATCCCGAGGCGGCGGCGCGCGCGGTGCCGGTCAGCTTCGCCAAGAGCCTGCGCCTCGGCCTGATCTCGGTCACGCGCCTCGTCGCGGTCAATCTGATCGCGCTGCCCGTCTATATCCCCCTGTTGTTCACCGCGATCGGCGCACCTTTGCTGGCTTTCGCGATCAACGCCGCGCTGCTCGGCCGCGACCTCGAGGCGATGGTGCTGGCGCGCCACCCCGCCCGGCCGCGCCTGACCCGCGGCGCGCGCTGGGGGCTCGGCGCTCTGTCCGCCGCGGCTTTCCTGGTGCCCGTCGTCAACCTGTTGGCGCCTGTTCTGGGCGCGGCTATGGCCGTCCACCTGATCCATTTGCGAAACAGGGACACCGAATGAACCGCCTTCTGGCCGCCGCGCCGATCCTTTTGCTCGGCGCCTGCTCCGCCGCCGTCCCGCCGCCGCGCAGCACCCCGCCGCCGGTCGCCGCGCCCGCGCCGACCGTCGTCCGGCCGGTGCAGAGCAACAGCCTGATCGGGCAGAGCGCCGACGCCGTCGGGCGGCTGTTCGGCAAGCCGCGCCTCGACGTCACCGAAGGCGCGGCGCGCAAATTGCAATATGAGGGGCCGGCGTGCGTGATCGACATTTATTTCTATGCCCCGCGCGCCGGCGCGCCGCCGGTCGCGACGCATGTCGACAGCCGCACCCCCGACGGCCGCAACGCCGAACTCACCAGCTGCGTCGAGGCGCTGCGCCGCTAGGCTGACGTCATAACGCCAGCTCGGCCAGCGCCCAGGCCGCCGCCTCCGCCACCACCGGCGAATCGTCGCTTTTCAGCCGTTCGAGCGCCGGCTTGAAGCGCGCATCGCCGCTGTTGCCCGCCGCGATCGCGGCGTTGCGCACCATACGGTCGCGCCCGATGCGCTTGATCGGCGAGCCTGCGAACACCTGCCGGAACGCGGCATCGTCCAGCGCCAGCAAATCGCCGAGCGATGGCGCGACCAGCTCGGCGCGCGGCAGGAAAGCACGGTGGCGCGCCGCCGTATCGGCGAATTTGTTCCACGGACACACCGCGAGGCAATCGTCGCAGCCATAGATGCGGTTGCCCAGCGCGCGGCGAAACGCGACCGGGATCGGCCCGGCATGCTCGATCGTGAGATAGGAGATACAGCGCCGCGCATCGAGCCGGTAGGGCGCGGGAAAGGCCTGCGTCGGGCACGCCTCCTGGCACGCCTGACAGCTGCCGCATGTATCGCGCCCCGGCACCGCGGGCATAAGGTCGAGCGTCGTATAGATCGCCCCCAGGAACAGCCAACTGCCGTGTTGACGACTCACCAAATTGGTGTGCTTGCCCTGCCACCCCAGCCCCGCCGCCGCCGACAGCGGCTTTTCCATCACCGGCGCGGTGTCGACGAACACCTTGACCTCGGCGTCCGCCGCCTCGGTCACCAGCCAGCGCGCGACATGCTTCAGCGCCTTTTTGACGACGTCATGATAGTCGGCGCCCTGCGCATAGACCGAAATCCGCCCGCGCTCCGGATGCGCGGCGAGCGCCAGCGGATCGACGTCGGGCGCATAGCTCATCCCGAGCGCGATCACCGATTGGACCGCGGGCCACAGCCCCCGCGGCGACCCGCGTTGTGCGGCGCGGCTCTCCATCCAGATCATCTCGCCATGGCTGCCGTCGGCGAGCCATTGGTCCAACCGCGCCGCCGTCAAAGGCGCCGCATCGGCACGCGCGATCCCGAACGCGACGAAGCCATGGTCGCGCGCCACGGCTTCCAGCCGCTGTTCCATCGTCGTGTCCGGGGAAGGCAAGGTTTGGGCAACCATATGCGCGCTATACGCGAGCCGCCTTTGCATGTCATAGGGGCGGCAGAGACATTTCGCAGGACCCGCTTTTGACCGATCTCGCCGTCGAGGCTCTTGGCCTCACCAAATATTTCGAGACCTTCAAGGCGGTCGACGATGTCAGCCTTCAGGTGCCGACGGGCAGCATCTATGGCGTGCTCGGCCCCAATGGCGCCGGCAAGACGACCAGCCTTCGCATGACATTGGGCATCATCGACCCCGACGAGGGATCGAGCCGGCTGCTCGGCGGCCACAAACCGCAAAGCGTGCGCCACCGCATCGGCTATCTCCCCGAGGAACGCGGCCTCTATCCCGGCATGAAGGCGCGCGAGGCGATCGCCTTCATGGGCGCGCTGCGCGGGCTCGACTGGTCCGAAGGACGCCGCCGCGCCGCGACCTTCATGATCGAACTCGGGCTCGAACGCGTCATCGACGAAAAGATCCGCAAGATGTCGAAGGGCATGGCGCAGATGATCCAGCTGATCGGCTCGATCGTCCACGCCCCCGACCTCATCGTGCTCGACGAGCCCTTCTCGGGGCTCGACCCGGTCAACCAGGAACGGCTCGAAATGCTCGTCCGGCGCGAGCGCGACCGCGGCGCGACGATCCTTTTCTCGACCCATGTCATGGCGCATGCCGAGCGGCTCTGCGACCGGCTCGCGATCATCGCGCGCTCGCAGCGCCGCTTCGAAGGCACGGTCGACGACGCGCGCGCGCTGCTGCCGATGCAGGTCCGCTACACCCCGCGCGCCGAAGTCGCCGCCGATGCGGTCGCGGCCTTGCTCCCCCCCGGCGCCGAATTGCGCGGCGAGGCCTGGCATTTCGCGATCGAGGACAGCGACGTCGAACCCCTGCTGTCGCGCATCACCGCGAGCCATTTCGGCGTCACCGGCCTGTCGATCAGCCGCCCGGCGCTCCACGACGCCTTTGTCCATATCGTGCGCCAGGTCGATGCGGGCTTCGACGCCGACGCCGACGCCGCGGTCGAATCGGCCGAGGAGGCCGCGGCATGAACGCCTTCCTCAGAAATATGCTCGTCGTCGCGCGGCGCGATTTCCTCGCCATCGTCGCCACCCCGACCTTCCTGCTCTTTCTGCTCGCACCGCTGTTCATGGTCGGCATGGGGCTCGCGGGCGGCATGGGCGCCTCGCAGCTCGCCGACAGCGCGCGCGGCGCCGGGCGCCTCGTCGTCGTCGCGCACGCCGCCGATATCGAGGATTTCCGCGCCGCCGACGCGCGGCTGCGCGCCGCTTTGCCGCGCGAACCTGCGATGCTCGTCGTCCGCCTTGCCACCCCCGCGACCGCCGATCCCGTCGCCATCGCGCGCGAAAAGGGCAGCGACACCTATGCGGTGCTCAGCGGCCCGCCGGCATCCCCGCGCATCGTCGAAATCGAAAAGGACAGCAGCTCGGGCCGCTATCTCGCGCTGCTCGCGGGCGAGGTGCTGCGCGCCCGCGCCGCCGGGCCGCTACCCCCGGTCGTCCCGCAATATGAAAGCCTGTCGAACGGCGGCACCAGCATCGCGGTCCAGCAATCGCTCGGTTTCGGCGCGGTCTTCGTCATCTTCCTGCTCACCCTGCTGCTCGCGGGCCAGACGGTGAGCTCGCTCGCCGAGGAAAAGGGCAACAAGGTCATCGAGATCCTCGCCGCCGCAGTCCCGCTCGAAAGCGTCTTCCTCGGCAAGTTGCTCGGCTTCCTGGGGGTCGCGGTGCTGTTCATCGCCTTCTGGATGGGCATGGCGGTGGTCGGCGGGCTGGTCGCGGCGACGCAGATGGACCCCGCGGCGATCGCCGCGGCGGGCGGCGCGAACAAGGCGATGGCCGCCTTCGCCGCCGCGCCCGCGGTCGGCTGGCCCTTCTTCATCGGCATCGGCTTCGCCTATTTCGTGATGTCCTTCCTGCTGCTCGGCGCGGTCTTCCTCGGCGTCGGCGCACAGGCGGCGACGGTGCGCGAAATCCAGATGCTCAGCCTGCCGATCACCATCTTCCAGGTCGGCATGTTCAGCCTGTGCGCCGCCTCGGCGAGCGCCCCGGGCAGCAGCCTCGCGACCTTCGCGCAAATCTTCCCCTTCTCCTCGCCGCTCGCAATGGCCGCGCGCGCCGCGACCGACGATGCGATCGGCATCCACCTGCTCGCGCTCGGCTGGCAAGCGATCTGGGTCGCGCTCGTCATTTATGTCTCGGTCCGCCTCTTCCGCGCCGGCGTGCTCAGCGGCCGCAGCGACTGGCGATTCTGGCGGCGCAAGCGGGCGTAAGATCGACACCTCCAAATGTCCACCAATGGGCGAAAGGCGACGTTTCGTTTCCCGTCACCCCGGGCTTGACCCGGGGCCCGCCTTTTCTTCGATCCGACGTCGCAAGAAGGAAAGCGGGTCCCGGGTCAAGCCCGGGATGACGATGAACGAGGCGTCCGCTCCCCACTCCAAAGTGGCCGTCCACCCCACATTGACAAAGCTGTAAATAGTGGCATTCTGCAACTGAATCGGCCGCGCCAGACGGCCCTCCAGAGGAGCAGCCCATGGCCACCCAAGTCCGTATCGCCCCCGAAATCGCCAACCCGCTCGACGTCAGCCGCGCCGAATTGTGGAGCGAGGATCGCTGGCAGGACCCGATGCGCCAACTGCGCGCCGAATCGCCCATCTATCGCTGCGAGGATTCGAAATTCGGCCCCTATTGGTCGGTCACCACCTACAAGCCGATCCAGCATATCGAGGCGCTGCCGAAAATCTTCTCCTCCAGCTGGGAATATGGCGGCATCACCGTCGCCGGCGACGGGGTCGAGCATCTGAAACCCGGCGAAATCCCGATGCCGATGTTCATCGCGATGGACCCGCCGCAGCACACCGCGCAGCGCCGCACCGTCGCCCCCGCCTTCGGCCCCAGCGAGATCGAGCGCATGCGCGCCGACACCCAGGCCCGCACCGCGGCGCTGATCGACACCCTGCCGGTCGGCGAGACGTTCGACTGGGTCGAGCGGCTGTCGATCGAGCTCACCACCGACATGCTCGCGATCCTGTTCGATTTCCCGTGGGACGAGCGGCACAAGCTCACGGCCTGGTCCGACGCGCTCGGCGACATCGAAAGCTTCGACACCGACGAAAAACGCCATGCGCGCACCGCGATCGCGTTCGAAATGGGTGCTTCGTTCAAGGAATTGTGGGACCGAAAGGCGCTGAATCCGGGCACCCACGACCTCATCTCGATCATGCTCCAGTCCGACGCGATGAAGCATATGAGCGAGCATGAGTTCATGGGGAACCTCATCCTGCTGATCGTCGGCGGCAACGACACGACGCGCAACTCGATGTCGGCCTATGCCTATGGCCTCCACAGCTTCCCCGAGGAGCGCGCCAAGCTCGAGCGCGATCACAGCCCCGACCTCGCGGTCAATGCGATGCACGAAATCCTGCGCTGGCAGACCCCGCTCGCGCATATGCGCCGCACCGCCACCGAGGATACCGAGCTGTTCGGCCACCAGATCAAGGCGCGCGACAAGATCGCGCTCTGGTACGCCTCGGCGAACCGCGACGAGAGCGTATTCCCCGACGGCGACCGCATCATCGTCGACCGCGAGAATGCCCGCCGCCACCTCGCCTTCGGCTATGGCATCCACCGCTGCGTCGGCGCCCGCGTCGCCGAGCTCCAGCTCACCACGCTGATTTCGGAAATGCAGAAGCGCCGCCTGCGCGTGAATGTGCTCGCCGAACCCGAGCGCGTCCACGCCAGCTTCGTCCACGGCTATCGCCACCTGCCGGTGCAACTCGAAAAATATTGATGCGCGCGTGAAACCGGCCGATCATGCCGTGCGAACCGGCATGAGGAGGTCATCATGATCGAACGACGTTATCTTATCGGCGGCCTCGCGCTCGGCGGCGCGCTCATCGGCGCGCCGATGCTCTTCGCCAAATCCTCGTCGCGCCCGAAAGGCGAGCCGGGCTGGCAGTTGAGCGAGGCCGAGTGGAAACGGCGGCTGACCCCGTTCCAGTACAAGATATTGCGCGAGGCGGGCACCGAACGCCCCTTCACCAGCGCGCTCAACAACGAACATCGCCCCGGCATTTTTTCCTGCGCCGGCTGCGCGCTGCCGCTCTATTCGAGCAAGACCAAATATGACAGCAAGACCGGCTGGCCGAGCTTCTGGTCGCCGCTGAAGGGCGCGATCGCGACGATGACCGATTATGAGATCGGAGTGCCGCGCACCGAGGTGCATTGCCGCCGCTGCGGCGGCCACCTCGGCCATGTCTTCAACGACGGGCCCAAACCGACGGGCAAGCGCTATTGCATGAACGGCGCCGCGATGACCTTCCGCGCCGGCGCCGCCTGACGCGTCAGTCGACGACGCGATAGATGCGCAGGCGATCGCGCGACAGCTTGGCGTCATAGGCCAGCCAGGCGATGGGTTCGCCGCGGGCCAGCCGCGCCGCCAGCGCGTGCGGATTGGCGCGCGCCTGATTCTCGCTCTCGGGCAGCTTTTCGCAAAAGGCCAGATAGCTTGCGCCGCTGGCGCGGACGATCGGTTCCGAAACCGCGGGATCGGACAGATAGGCGGCGATCACCCGGTTCATCGCGGCGTGATTGCGGTGATGCCCCGTTGCGACGACGCTATGCGGGGTGCGTATCAGGATCGACGGCCCGATATCGATCGGCGCAAAGATCGTCGCGGCGGGCGCCGCGGCGAGCGGCGCCTGGACGTCGCGCGTCATGCAGTTGCCCTCGCCGTCGGTATTCGCCGCCAGCTTCTTGTCGGGGAACACCCGCTGCGCGATGCGCTGGGCGACCATCGCATCGACCGCCGGGATCGCCCCCAGCACCAGCAACGCCGCGCCGACGCGCCCGAGGACCGACGGCCGCGCACGGCTCCAGTCCCACAGCGCCACGATCATCGCGGCGAAGGCGGGCACGAGATAGGCCTGCGTCGCCGCGCCGGTGCGGAACACCAGCATCGACAACAGGCCGCTGCACAGCAGCACGAACAGCAGCCGGTCCCAGTTCGCCGCGCGGTCGGTGCCGCGCGCGCGGCGCCAGGCCCACAGCGCGGCACCGAGCCCGACAAGCGTCGGGGTGAAGAACAGCGCCGCCGTGTCGGCATCCTGTTTCCACACCGGGCGCCCCTCCATCACCTGGTCGTACCAGAAACGCCGCACCAGCGGTTCGAGCTCGCCGAACGGCCCGGCGAGGCACGCCCCGCCAAAGGCCAGGAAAGCCCCCGCGCCAGCGGCGCCGGCGAGGCCGAGCACGACGAGGCGGCGCGGCCAGCTCGCGGCAACCGCCGGCACGCGCAGCGCGACGACCAGCACCAGCGCCGCCGTCGCCGCGCCGACCGCATAGGGCGGCGACAGCGCATCGCAGCGGATCGCGGTGAAGGCGTCCCAGCCGCGAAACAGAAGCAGCCACAGCGCCGGAAAGATGACCAGCCCCATCGCGAAGCCCGCCAGCCGCGGCGCGGCCCTGGGGTCGCGCAGCCATTCGAGCGCGAACAGCGCGCCGAAGAGGACGAGATAGGGAAAGGCCTCGAGCGAGACTTCGAGATGCACGCCCATCACCGCCGCCGCCGCCAGTCCGCGCGCGAACCGCGGCTCGCCGAGCGCGAGCCACAGCATCGCGACCGACAGCAGCAGTTGCCAATTATGATGATCGATGCGCAGCGGCGCGAAATAATGGAGGAAAGTCACCGCGCTCGCCGCGATCAGCAGCCCGGCGATCGCCTGCCGCCGGTCGCCGAGATGGGCGAGGATGCGCGCGAACAGCAGGAACAGGGGCAGGATCAGCAATAGCGGATAGAGCGCCACCGCCCAGCGTTCGGCCGCGTCGGGCGACAGGACCAGGCGCAGCAGCGCGATCAGCGCGGCGATCTGCAGGTCGATGAAGCGCGACCAGTGCATCAACCCGCCGCCGCCCGCGGGATTGATGCGATATTGGGTGACGTCGAACCAGCTCTGCCCGGCCATCAGGTCGCGGACCTGCGCCAGCCGCATGAAATCGTCGGTGTCGAGCAACCCGAGCGTCGCGATCGCGTCGCGATAGGCGACCAGCGAGACCGTGGCGACGACGAGCCAGAGCAGCAGCGCGAGGCCGCCGAGGCTCAGCCGTTCGAACCATAAGCGCATCGTCCGGGTCCTCAGTCGGCCGCGAACACGAGCGTCTTGCGCAGCACATAGGTCGCGACGAACGAGACGCCGATCGCGGCGAGCTTCGCCAGATTGGCGTCCATCCCCGCGCTGTCGCCCGCCCAGACGATCGCCACCGTCAGGCCCAGCCCGACGAAGGCCGAGCCGAGGAACAGCCCCTTCTGCCGCACCCGGTCGCGCCCCGCGGTACGCGCGCCGTCGACGAAGACGAGCCGCGAGCTGATCAGCCAGTGGATCACGATCCCCGCGGCATAGCTCGCCGCCGCCGCCGCCGCGGGCAGCCAGCCCGCCAGAAGGAATAGGTTGAACAATCCCATGTCGCCGGCGAGCGCGAAGGCGCTGGCGCCGACATAGCGCAGGAAGGTGACCCGCATCATCTTCTGCGCAAAGGCGGGAAGCGGGATCGCCATCACCGGCGTCACGCCGCCTTCGAGACGCGCGCGGGCACGTCGCGGACCGACGCCAGCGCCGCCTGCTCGCCCTCGCTGCCGCTTTCATGATATTCGGCGTCCTCGTTAACGCCCCAGATGTCATAGACCCGTTCGCCGGCGACGATGTTGCGCACCGTCAGCATCGCGGTCATCATCGCATGATCCTGGTTGTTGTAGCGGTGCATGCCGTTGCGCCCGACCATGTGCAGCGTCGGATAACGCGCCTCCAGCTCGTCGCGCATCGTCGCGACATGGGCGGCATAATCGTCGTCATAGACCGGATAGGCCTTTTCCTGCCGCACCACCGCGCCGCCGACCACGTCCTTGGGGTCGCACAGGCCGAGAATCGCCATTTCCTTGGTCGCCAGCTTGACGAGGTCGTCGTCGCTCGACGCCCACAGCCCGTCGCCCTCGAAACAGAAATATTCGAGGCCGACGCAGGCGATCGCCGGATCGGGCACCATTTCGGGCGACCAGCTGCGGAAATTCTGCACCCGGCCGACCTGCACCTGGCTGTCGTGGATATAGATCCAGTTATCGGGGAACAGATCCTCCGACCGGATCTTGAGCGCGACGGTCAGAAAGTCGCGATATTTGAGGTTCGGGGCCGCGCCCAGCGCGCACGCCGGCAACGGGTGGATACGCGCCGCCAGCTCGCGCATCGGTGCCGAGCTGATGACATGCCCCGCGTCGATCACAACATCGCCGTCGGGCCCGCTCGCGGTCAGCCGCCAGCGGCCGCTCACCTGGTCCTGCGTCAGCTGCTTGAAACTGTGGCCCATCAGCACATGGTTGCCGCCGGCTTCGACCTTGTCGCGCGCCGCATCCCACATCATGCCCGGCCCCAGCCGCGGATAGCGGAAGGTTTCGAGCAACGTCTTGGTCGCCATGCCGTCATTGGGGCGCTTGTTCAGCCCCAGGCTGCGCTTCAGCCCGTCGACCACCGCGCCGCCCAGGCTCAGGCCCTTGATGCGCTGCGCCGCCCAGTCGGCCGACATTTCATCGCACGGCATGCCCCACACCTTCTCGGTATAGGTCTTGAAAAAGATCGAATAGAGCTTTCGCCCGAACTGGTTGATCGTCCAGTCCTCGAAACTGCGCACCTTCCTGTTCGGAAACAGCTTCGCCTGCGCATAGCTTATCATGCACAGGGTCGAGCGGAAAACCCCCAGATTCCACAGCGCCTCGAACGCCCGCAGCGGATAGGAATAGAATTTGCCCTCATAATAGATGCGGCTCATCCGCGGGCGCTGGATGAAGTCGTCGGGCAGGATCTCGTTCCACAGATCGACGACCTCCTGCGCTTTCGAGAAGAAGCGGTGCCCGCCGATGTCGAAGCGAAATCCCTCATGCTCGACCGTGCGGCTGATCCCGCCGACATAGACGGGGTCCTTTTCGATCACGGTGACCGAATAGCCTTCCTTGGTCAGCAGATAGGCGGCGGTCAGCCCCGCCGGCCCCGCGCCGATGATCGCGACATCGGCACTGGTCGGACGGCGGTTCGAAACTTCGGACATAGACGGATTCCCCACGCGGTCATTGCTCGCAACCGCTCTGGGCAATCATGGCTAAAAATCGGTTAACATCGCCGCGAAAACCGGCTTCGCACAAAGCAAGTGCGCCGGCCCCCGGGGACCGGCGCACCGTTGAGCCCATAGGGTCAACAGGCTCAATTCTCGCGGACGCCGCTCCGCTCGCCGCTGTCGTTGGACCCGCGGCTCCGCTCGGGGGCCGCCACCGCGGGCGCGCCATCCGCTTCCTGCTCCTTGGCCGCATCCTTCAGCTGGCCCTTGGTCATGCCGGTGACCAGCACGTCGCCCGAACCCGCGAATTGCGCCGCGGGCAGGGTCGCGAAGCGATCGCCGACCTCGACGGTCACCGCCTGCACCACCCCGCGCCCGGTCTGACGTACGTCCTGGACATAGCCGATCAGCTTGCCGCGCGCGTCGGTCACCGCCATGCCGGGCTCGACCGCGAACATGCCGTTGCCGTTCGCGGCGCCGCTGCCCGCCGCGGCGAGCTGGCCGAGGCTGCCCTGAAAGCTGCCCGCCGCCGACCCGGCGCCGCTCGCGGTTCCCGAGACGCCCGACAGCGCGCCGCCGGCCCGATTGCGCGCATTGCCGCCCGCGCCATTGGCGGTCCCGGCCGCCGTCGCCGCCGCGCCGCGCACGCCGTCGACCGCGCCGCGCCCGGTCTGGCCGACGAAGTCGGTGCCCACCGCCTGCACATCGAGCGCGCCCTGTCCCGCAGCACTTCCCCCGCCCGCGGCCTGGCCGCCCATGCCGTTCCCGAGCAGTTGGCCGTCGGCATTGGCCGAACGCTTGCCGCGCACCTCGCCCTGGCCCTGCCCCTGGACGCGGCCCGATTTACGATCGATCTGCGTATCGCCGCGGCCCGATCCGGTCAGGTCGCCCGCCGAACCGAGCGTACCGCCGATCGGCCCCGCCGGCCCGCCCAGCGTGCCGCCGAGGCTGCCGCCCAAGCCGCCGGTCAGTCCGCCACCGCCGCCGCCGCCGAGCAACTGCGCCGAGGCGGGCGCCGCCAGTGCCATCGCCGAAGCGGCGAGCGCGAGCGTCGAAATGAGGAAACGCTGGGCCATGATCTTTCTCCTGAAATCGCGGCCCGCAATCCGGGCCTGGCAGGAGAACGATGCCGCCCCCGATTTTCTTCCCGATTTTCTTCCCGAAAAATTCCGCGTCGCGCGTCAGCGCCCGCAATCGGCGCAGATCAGGCCCTCGCCATAGATCGCGTCGCGGCCCTTCTTGCCCAGGTCGCGCGCCTCGCCGACCAGCGCGGTCACCGCGCCCTCGATCCGCCCCACCACCGGCGCCGGATAAAGCCGCGCGAGCCGTCCGGCGACGAGCGGCGCGGCAAAGGAGGTGCCGCGCAGCCGCTCGGCCTTCGCCGCCCCGGTCGCGGCGAGCACGCCGTCGCCCGGCGCCGCAAAATCGACCGGCGTCTTGCGCCCCGCCTCGGGCAGCGCGCGGCCCTTGGCATCGACTGCGGTCACCCCCAATACCCCCGGATAGGCGGCGGGATAGGCGGGGGGCGCCGCCGGTCCGTCATTGCCCACCGCGGCGACGATCAGCACGCCGCGCTGCTGCGCGCGCGACACCGCGGTGCGGAGCAATGCATTGTCGGGGCCGACCAGGCTGATCACCGTCACCGCGACCCCGCCCTCGGCGAGCCAACCGAGCCCGCGCACGATCGCGCTGGCATTGCCGCCCGCCGGGTCGCTGCCATAGACGTCGGCGGCGCGCAGCCTTTGCCCCGGCGCCGCGCCGCGCACGCTGCCGCTGCCGACCAGCAGCGACGCGACCGCGGTGCCATGCCGGCTCGCCATCGGCGCGCCCCTGGCAAAACCGCGCTGCTCGACGCGCCCGGCGACCGACGGATGCGCCGCGACCCCGCCGTCGATCAGCCCGAGCGGCGCCGCACCCGGCGCCCCCGCAACCGCAAGCGCCACCGCGGGCAAGGCCCCGACCGATGCCGCCGCCCCGCTCGCGAAATAGAGATGATCGGCATCGATCGCGGCCCCGGGCAGCAATTGGGCGAGCTGTTTCTGCGCGCGCGCCAGGCCGCGCCCCCCGGGCACCGCAAAACGCACCAGCTCGAGATCGAGACCTTCGATGCGCTCGCGATCGATCACCGCAAAACCCTTGTCCGCCGCCAGCGCGATCATCGCCGCATCGACTCCCGTCGCCACCAGCACCCCGCGCAGCGCGGGTTCGCCGTTGCGGTCGGCCTCGACCCGGTCGCGCTGGTCGCGCAGCAGCCCGGCGATCCGGTCGAGCCGCCGCTGCGCCAGCGTCCCGGCCTTTGTCACCAGCGGATCGATATCGAGCGACGGCAGCGGCGGGACCACCCGCCCGACGTCGGGCAGCGGCACGCCGGGCAGCGCGACCTGCGCCTGCCCCAAGCCCGCGGGCAGCATCGCGATCAGCATCAAAAGGCTCGCCGGCACGCGCATGTCCGTCCTCGTCAAACTCCCGAAAATCCTGCCCCGCGCAATTATTTTAGCAGGATGCGGAAGAAACGATAGAAGGGGGACGTTTCTTCCCTGCACGGGCGAAAAGGCGAATATGCGGTTCGAGGAACAATTGATCGAGATCCTGCCCCGCCTCCGCCGGTTCGCGCGGGGGCTGGCGCAGAGCGCCGCCGACGCCGACGATCTGTGTCAGGCCGCGCTCGAACGCGCACTGAAATCGCAAGGGCAATGGCAACAGGGAACGAGACTGGACAGTTGGATGTACCGCATCACCCGCAATCTCTGGATCGACGAGCGCCGCGCCAGCGGCCGCCGCGGCCCGCACGACCCGATCGACGACGCCGTCGTCCAGATCGCCGGCGACGGCGCCGACCATGTCGAGGCCGGCACGCTGCGCGGCGACATCGACGGCGCGATGGCGCGCCTGCCCGACGAACAGCGCGAGGTGGTGATCCTCGTCCTCGTCGAAGGCTATGCCTATCGCGAGGCCGCCGAAATATTGGAGGTGCCGATCGGCACCGTCACCTCGCGGCTCGCGCGCGGGCGCGAAACGCTGATGTCTTTGCTGGGAGAGGCGGCATGAGTTTCGATTCCGCGACCATCGCGGCCTTCGTCGATGGCGAACTCGACGACCTCACCGCGCGCCGGATCGAGCGCGAGGCGGCGACCGACCCCGCGCTCGCCGCCGAGATCGCGCGCTACCGCGCGCTCACCGCCCGGTTGCAGCGCCACTACGGCCCCGTCGTCGACGAGACCATCCCCGACGACTTTCTGAAACTGCTGGGCCGGGCCGATGCCGACGCGCCCGCCGTCGACACCAGCCTCGCCGCGCGACGCGACGCGAAACGCGCGCGCTTCGCGCCGATGCACTGGGGCGCGATCGCCGCCGCGCTCGTCCTTGGCCTGACGCTCGGCACCCGGCCATGGCAAGGCCAGCCCGATATCGCGAGCAGCGGCGGCACGCTGATCGCCGCGGGCGGCCTCGAAACCGCGCTCGATACGCAATTGGCCTCGAACCAGGGGGCCGACGCGCCGGTCCGCATCGGACTCAGCTTTCGCGACACGCAAGGCCGCTATTGCCGCAGCTTCAGCAGCAGCGGCACCGATGGCATCGGCTGCCGCAACGGCGCCGACTGGCAGATCGAACGCACATTACCCGGCGCGAAAGCCAGCGACTATCGCCAGGCCGCCTCGGGCGAACTCGCCGCCGCCGCCGCCGCGATGATGGCCGGCGATCCGCTCGACGAGGCAGCCGAGCGCGACGCGCGCGACGCGGGCTGGAGGCGCTGAACGGGGCGGATCAATTCTCTTCTGGGGAAGACTATTCTTCCCTATAATACCGCATGAAAAAAATTTGGAACAACCCTGCTCAATCATCGTCCCCGCTGCTTGGGGTGATGTCCGCCGTAATATCCTTACTCATCTTGGCGATGATTGGATACCTCAGTGGCCAAGGGATGACTGATCCACTCCCTTCGGGCCAAGTCTTCATCAGGACTTTTGGCGTTGTTCTCGTATTTATCGTAGCTTGGATTTTTGGCCGGAGAATTTTGAAATTTTCGGAATCCGGGTTCGCACCATGGTGGGATGTCGGCAAAAAACGCGACAGCCCGGATTGGAACGAGGTTCGCCGAATGACATTGGGAAAGCTGCGCTACGATCCGCTACAGTACGAACCCACGCAGCAGTCACCTATTATCGTGACCGGTCAAATGATCGTTGCTTTTCTACTGCTTGGTTGCTTCGCAATCGTGGTGCTATCGATCATCGCGGAAAACCGCATTTTACCGTTCCTGTTGACTGACTATGCAGACGATCGAAACCCATCGAATGCCGGCGCCAATGTCATTCTGAATCTGAGTGCCAATCTGACCGCCTTCTTAGCACTCATCGCCGCGGCTGTTTCGATCATCTTCACGCATCGACAATTGCAGGCAAAGGTCAAGGCCGACAGCCGGCAAGCATGGATTGACAAACTGCGAGCGCTGACGGCCCGTTTTGTCGCCCTGGCCGATGTCGTAAACACTCACCCCATACGGGGCTGGGATCCACTTTCTCGCCAAGACCGCCATAAATATTACATCGAGCTCACGGATTGCCGCCTTGAGATGGAATTGATGCTCAATCCCTCCGAAAAGGATCACCGTTTGCTCATGTATCTAACGATGAAGCTATCCTTCTTTCAATTTGACCCATCAGATTTTGAGAGCATCGACGACGTCAACAATATCTTGAAAGCGATAAGACGATCCAACAAGTATCGGGAAGTGCAATGGCACCCGCTGCTTAAGCCCATACCGGAAAAGGGAGCGGTCGATCGGGACGCCGAGTTCAGCAAACTGATCGGCTATACGATGCGGCTCGCCCATATCGTGCTGAAACGCGAGTGGGAGCGAGTTAAGGCGACCCGCTGACATCCCCTGGCGGCCCCCGCGCGCTGTTGCCATCGCCGGTCGCCGCCGCGTCCGACACCGCCAGATCGCGCCGCACCGGCTTCAGCGCCAGCGTGCCCAGCCGGATGCGCGGGGTCGCCTTGCCCGGCGACGCGCCGATCGCAAAGGCGCTGTCGAGGCGCAGCAACTGCGCCGATGCCTTGGCCGGGCGCACCGTGTAGCGGCCGTAAGCGACGCTTTCGAAAAGGAAATATCCATCGAATTCGGTCAGCGTCGTCGCGCGCACCCGGCCCTCGACATCGACCAGTTCCAGCGTCATGCCCTCGATCGCATTGCCGCCGTCGCGGATGATCACGCCCTCGATCTCACCCGCTGCGGTCATCGGCAGCATCACCTTTGTCGCGACGCCGGGCCGCGGGGTGACGACGACGCCGGGCAGCGCCGGCTGGACATAGGGGTCGGGCAGGCTGCCCGCATCGATGCCGATCATCACCGGACGGAAGGGTTCGAGCCCATCGACCGTCGCGCGCCCGCCCTTGTCGGTCGCGGCATCGACAAAGGCGTTGCCCGCGGTGATCGGCACGTCGGGCAGCGCCGCCTCGCCGCTCTGGCGCACGCCGTCGCCATTGTCGTCCATCCACACCTCGGCCATCACCTGGCCGCGGCTCGCGAGCTTCTCGCTCGACATGCGCCAGCCGCCGGCGCTTCCGTCCCTTTTGGCGGGCTTCGGCCCGAAGCTGAAGGCGAGCGACAGCGACGCGGCGACCGAGCCGTCGCTCGCCACTTCGCCGAAGCCGGTCAGCTGCAACTTGTTGAAACGGCGTGTATAACCCAGGCCTGCGCGCGCGCGGTCGAGTCCCTTGTCATAGCCGAGTTCGGCGCGCCACTCGCTGTCGCCCTTCCCGGCCCATTCGGCGATCACCGTCGCGCGCGAATCGGTGCGCGCGCCCGACAGCGCAAAGCGCGCCTCGCCGCGGAGACGCACGCGCCCGATGCGCGCGTTGGCCAGCAAGGTCGCGCTCAGATTGTCGGGCGGATCGGGACCGATCGGCACCTTGGTACGCATCCAGTCGAGCTGACCGGTAAAGGTCATCGCGCGAAAACTTGCCGAGGCGCGCGCCGACGCTTCGAGGCTCTGCACCCCCGAGGTGCGATCGACCTGCCGCAGTTCGAGGTGCAGCGGCAATATCGTCCGCCCCAGCTTGACCGACTGGTCGAGCGAAATCTGGTAGAGTCCGTTGATATTGTTGATGAAACGGTCCGACACGAAACCGCCGAAGCCGCGCATCGCATCGGCGCGGACATAGGTCTCGCCGAACGCCGCGAGCCAGCTTGCACGCACCGCCCCGCCCCCATCATCGGCATAGGCGCCCGACATTTCGAGCAGGGTCGGCCCGATCGAGCGGCGCAGCGCGACTTCGCCATAGTTGCGCCGGATATTCTCGATCATCAGGCTGTGGGCATAACCCGCAATCGACGTACGCGTGTCGAGCCCGCGCTCGATCCCGATCGTGCCGCGCCAGCCGCGGCGGAAGGTCTGGCGCCGGTCGCCGAATTCGATCAGATCGGCATTTTCCTGCGCGAAGCCAGCCCAATAATAGGTCTGCTGCGGCGGGATCGAGTCGATGCCCACCTGCAACTGCTTGATCTCGCGCCGGATCTGCCCCTGTGGCCCGTAAAGCACGATCTCGAAGCGGTTCGATCCATATTGCAGCGGCACGTCGAGAAATTCATAGCGGCCGTCGCCATTGGGGCTGGTGAAGGCGAGCAATTGCCCGTTGCGATAGAGTTCGGCGTCCCACCCCGCGGGCAGATCGCCGCGAAAATCGGTCTTGTCGAAGGCGTCGGGGCGTTCGACCGGGCGGTTGGTCAGCACCGCGCCACGCCCCGGGGCCGACCCCGCGACGATTCCGGTCGAGAGCAGGCTGACATCGCCGACCGCATAATGGGTCGCCTTCAGCGGCCCGAGCAATTTGCCCTGCGGATCGGTGCGATAGAGCCGCATGCGCAGACTGTCGGGCACGCCCTCGTTATCCGACGACAGCCGCGCGTCGAAACTCTGCCCCAGCACCTCGCCCGCGGCAAAAACCTCGTAACGCGCCCGGACATAGGATCCGCCGCGCTTGTCGTTGACCAAACCCGCCGAGGCGACGACATCGACCGAGGGCGTCGCCCAATTTTGGTAGGGCCGCACCGCCTGCGGCAGGCTCGCGAGGTCGAAACTCTCTTGCGGGCGCAGCCCCGCGCCGCGCGCACGCCGTTCGGCGGCGAGCTGGAAGGGCAGTTTTTCCTTTGAATCGATGCGCAGCACCGCGTTCGACAGGTCGGGAACGAGCGGCAGCTCCAACCAGGTCGCCAGGCTCTTCACATCGACGCACCAGCCCGCCGCGGTATCGCGGATCGCGCCCGCGCCGATGCCGTAGCTGCGGCTGCCCAGCCGCACCTCGCCCGCATCGCGGTCGATCGTCAGGCTGCGGCGCTCGTCGAACACCCAGCCGGTTGCGCGGCGCAACTTCTTGTCGACGCGGATCGGCAGGTCGAGCGCGAGCACCATGTCGGCCAGGTCGACGCACACGCCCGTCGGCGTCTGATAGCCGCGAATTCCGTCGCCGAGCCGATATTGCCCAGACCGCAGATCGAACAGCCAGCTGTCGTCCTCACTGGGTTTCCAGCCGTCCGAAACTTCCGCTTGTTCAGCGGCATGGGCGCCGGGGGGGACCAGCCCCACCAGCGCCAGCCCGGCCGCGAGGACCGGGACAATATGTTTGAGGGCCGCGCGAAGCATCGCTGCTTCCCGCTCTGCGCGTCCGCCCTAGCTCATTTCACGACCCGATCGGCCTCGTCGATCGTGCCGCCGCCGACCTCGCGGTCCTCGGTGTAGCGGATGCGCACCGGACCTTTCAGCTTCGCGGCTAGCTCGGCGGGCACGCGCAGCTGCACCTGGCGCTGCCCGACCTCGGGATAGACCGCGATGCCGCGCGCGAGCAGCAGCGGCTCGGCGACACCCGGCCGCGTCACCTCGATATCGCCATAGACCGAGCGATTGCCGCTGCGCGCCAGGTCGAAGGCGAAGGCGGGGCCGTCGACGGTATCGACCACGCGCGCCTCGCCGATGCTGGCTTCGGCACCCAGATCGCCGACGCGAACGATCACCGGGATGGTGATGCCATAGATCGGGGTCAGCGCGATCGACACGCCGCCGGTGTTGGCGGGCTTCGCGGGGTCGGCCGGGGCTGCGGCGCCGGGCACCGCGCGGAACAGCATATGCGCGCGATATTCGCCCGGCGCCGCCCCCTCGGGCACGCGCACCCCGACGCGGATCACCTGCGGCTGATTGGGCGGCAGGGTGACGCGGCGCGGTGAAAAGCTGATCATCGCCAGCGCGGCCTTCTCCGCCTCATTGGCGTCGCTCTCCTCGATCTCGTCGAGCCCGCCGAGCGCGGTCATGCGCTTGATCTCGAGGCTGATGCGATAGGTCGCGGGTTCGGAGCCGATATTGTTCAGCACCACCTCGGTGCCGCGCGAGCCGTCGAGCACGACGCGCGTCGGCGCCACGAGCAGGTCGCCCGCGGCTTGGGCGGGCATCGCGGTCGCACCGATGGCAACCGCCGAAAACAGGGCGAAGCCCTTGAAAAATCGCAACATGAAATGGTCCCCACCATTTGTGAAAACCGCACGGCCCACACCGCGCGATGAACCTCCCTGTTGCGCCAACATGGTTGATATTTCGCTAACCATGCCGGGTTCGGAACCTCTACGGGCAAGCCGTCTTTCAAATCCCGCTTGTGTCGAGAAACTGTAGGTGCCCTGAAATCGAGCGGGAGCAGGTCCCATCAACATACAAAAGGGCCGCCGGGGGCTGGTACCCCGACGACCCTTTTGCGGCCGGCGGACGCGAACGCCCGCCGTACCCCCCACCGATAGAAGATTATTGGTAGTTGGCGGTGACGTTGAACGTCCCCGAATAATCGCCCGCCGTCTGGTTGGCGCCGACGCTCAGCGTGCCGCCGACCTGGAAGCTGCCGCCGGTCGCGCTCAGCGTGACGTTGGTCGCCGAATAGGTCAGCGACGAGGTCATCGTGCCGCCGAGCGAGCCGTTCAGCGTCACCGACGAATCGCCACCGACAAGCACCACCGCACCCGAGGTGCCGGCGATGTTGAAGTTGGCGGCCGTGGTGGTGCCGGTGCAGGTCAGGCCCGCGCCGCAGGTCGCGGCACCGGCGGTCGACACCGCGACGGTTGAAGCGGTCGCGCCGCTGATGACCGTGGCATACTGCAGGTCGCTGGTGTTGGTGAGCGTGATCTGGCGCAGGATCTTGGCCTTCGCCGTACCCGTGGCCGACGCCGCATTCGCCGCCGAAGCATTCATGGCGAGAGCGGCAATAGCGGCGCCCATGAGGGCGCGCTTCAGAACGATGTTGCGCATAATTTTGGTCCCTTGAACAAACTGAAGCGATTGGAAATCCCACCCCATCGCTGTCGCCCTTCTACCGACGACCGGTTCAGCTTTTGCCCAACAACCATGGTAAACGGCGCATTAGGAATTGGCCCGCCTTTCGCAAGGAAAGCAGGCTGAATCAGGGCTTTAGTGCCAGAAAGCGGATGATGTGGGGACCGCTCCGTCTCTCTTAACGGCCCGATGCGGCACAGATTAAGCGCCCTGCGACGACATGATTCGCCGCCGGGGCACGCCGCGAATCAGATCGATTCGCCGCTCAATCGCTGGCAGATCATGTCGAGCTGGTCGAGCGAGGCGAATTTCAGCGTCAGCGCGCCCTTGCCCCCGCCGGCATAATGGATCGCGACGCCGATCCCCAGCAGTTCGGACAGATGCCGCTCGACCGCGACGATGTCGGGGTCGCGCCCGCCGTCCAGGCTCTTATACTCGAGCGGCGCCTTGCGCCCGCCGCCCTTTTCGGCGCGCACCAGCGCCTCGACCGCGCGCACCGACAGGCCTTCCTTGACGATCTTGCGCGCCAGCCCCTCGGCGCCCTCGGCCCCGATCAGCGCGCGCGCATGCCCCATCGCCAGCGACCCGTCGCCGACCAGCGCCTGCACGCTCGCGGGCAGCTCGAGCAGCCGCATCAGGTTCGCGACATGGCTGCGCGACTTGCCGACCAGCTTGGCCAGCGCCTCCTGGCCATGCCCGAAATCGTCGATCAGCTTGCGATACGCCCCCGCCTCTTCGATCGCGTTCAGGTCCTGGCGCTGGATATTCTCGACCAGCGCGATCTCATAGGTCGCCGCATCGTCGAGCGCGCGCACGAGCGCGGGAATCTGATGCAGCCCGGCGCGCTGCGCCGCCCGCCACCGCCGCTCGCCCGCCACCAGCTGATACCCCGCGCCATCCGGCGCCGCGCGCACGATGATCGGCTGGAGCAGGCCCCTCGCGGCGATCGAATCGGCCAGCTCGGCGATCGCGCCCTCGTCGAAATGGCGGCGCGGCTGGCCGGGCAGCGGGCGGATCGCGCTCACCGCGACATGCTGCACCGAATCGCCACTCGCCGGCGCGGGCGAGGCCCCGCCGGGCGACGCCAGCACCGGCGCCTCGACCGCGGCATCGCCGAACAGCGCGTTCAGCCCGCGTCCCAGTCCCGAAGGCCGCTTCTTCGCCGGAATCGCCGCCGAAGCGCCAGTTTCTTCTTTATTATCCGTCATTTAAGCTGCCTTGCGGATGTTGGGCAAGCGGTCGATCAGTTCGCGTGCCAGCGCGATATAGGCCGCCGACCCGGCGCAGCGATGATCGTAGATCAGCGCCGGCAGGCCGTGGCTCGGCGCCTCGGACAGCCGCACATTGCGCGGGATCACCGTCTCGAACACCACCGGGCCCAGCACCTCGCGCACATCGTCGGAGACCTGGTCGGTCAGCCGGTTGCGGCGATCGAACATGGTCAGCGCGACGCCCAGGATCGACAGCCGCTGGTTGAACTTGCCGCGCACGCGCTCGACCGTGGTCAGCAACTGGCTCAGCCCTTCGAGCGCGAAAAATTCGCATTGCAGCGGCACGATCAGCGATTCGGCGGCGATCAGCGCGTTGAGCGTCAGCATGCCCAGCGACGGCGGGCAATCGATCAGGCAGATGTCCCACTGCCCCGCCTGCGCGTCGGTCATCGCCTGCTGCAACTTGTGCAGCCGATCCTTATATTCGATCAGCTCGATCTCGGCGCCCGACAGGTCGACCGTCGCGGTGACGATGTCGAGCCGCGGCACCGCGGTCGGAATCGCGCATTCGGCCAGCGTCGCCTCGCCGCGCAGCAAATCGTAGCTCGACAAGATACGCTGCGCCTGTCCGATGCCCAGCCCGGTCGAGGCGTTGCCCTGCGGGTCGAGGTCGACGATCAGCGTGCGCCAGCCCGTCGCCGCAAGCGCGGTCGCCAGGTTGATCGCGGTCGTCGTCTTGCCGACCCCGCCCTTCTGGTTCGCCACCGCGATACGGATCATCATTTTCCTCGCTGCTTTGTCGCGATTTTTCCGACGCCGACCAAAATCTGGCTTGTCGCGTCGGTGCGGCTCTGTTCCACGTGAAACATTCTCTGCCATGTCGGCGGCAGCAACGCCAGTTCCTTAACCGCATTTCGCCCCTTTGGCAGCAGCCAGCGCGTCGATTCGGTGGAAAAACGCGCGGATAAGTCGATCAGCCGGTCGAGCGGCGCAAAGGCCCGCGCGCTGATTGTCCCCGCCGGCCGTGTCGATACCCGCTCCAATGGCGCCTCGGCCACCTCGACATGCCCCAGCCCCAGTTCGCCCGCGACATCGCGCAAGAATTCGCACCGCCGCTTGCGCGATTCGACGAGCAACATCGGCCGCTCCGACAGGATCGCGACCACCAGCCCCGGCAACCCCGGCCCGCTCCCCAGATCGACCCAAAGCCCTTCGCCGTCTGTATCGAGCGCGAGCAATTGCGCGCTGTCGGCGATATGCCGCACCCAAAGCGTCGGGATCGTCGACGCCGCAATCAGATTCTGCCGGTCATTCTCGGCAACGAGCATCGCCGCAAACCGCTCGAGCCGCGCCCATTGCTCGGCCGTCGGCGCAAATGCCTGCATCAGCCAGTCGCGCGCAGCGCCTTCATCTTCCAATAGTTCGGTTGCCGCCACGTCGCTCTTTCACCTTCCCCGCGCAGCGGGCTTATCCTTCTTCGTGCCTTTGCGCCTTTGCGTGAGATTTTGAAAGCCTCACGCAAAGGCGCAAAGGCACGAAAGGGCTTCCGACCGCTGTCCTTCAAATTTCTCACACAAAGACACAAGGATGGCTGCGGATGGAACGCGCCGAGCGCACTCGTCCTCCGATTCCTTTCAGACATTGCCTCCGCGGACACGATGACCGATAATTGGAAACTGTGAGGGGGACGAGCTTATGTTGACTGCAAAGCTAAGAGACGTCGGCGGAATGGCTGCCGGATTCCTTTTGATGCTCGCGTTTCTCGCGATACCGATTATTTTTCTAATGGGCGCCGCGGAGTTCAGCATTTGGGCGCTGGATTGGATTCCCGGCGCTATCGGAATTGCTATGCTGGCCTGCTTAGCCGTCTTGCCCCTGGCAATTATCCCCGCGACGAGAGGCCTTTCTTCCAGCTTGTTTGGCCTGATCTCATTGGTGTTCGGTGCTTGCCTGTGGCTTTATGCGTTGGCGTTCACCTACTTGAAGTGGGGAATGCTGGGTGTCGTGATCGGCATCATGATTTTCGGCGTGGGCGTAGTATTTACCGGAACGCTTGCGGCGCTGATTTCAGCGACGTGGGTTGTGCTTGGCAATCTCGCGTTTCTCTTTGCCTTATTCGTTGCTACCCGCATCTTGAGCATTTGGTTAGCTCACTTGGCTGACCAGCGTACGGTACGCCAGCAAATGCGCGATACACCCTCAAGGGTCATTATTACTCAGGATCCAGACACCTGATTGGGAAGTATGATGCTGGCGTAAGAATCGGGCCGGACCCTCCAATTTTCAGCTGCTCCCGAACGAAGTGGGGCGTCAGCCTTAAGCCGCACGCCGCTTGCTGTGCACCAGGATCGCGGTCAGCGCCGCGGGGGTTACCCCGTCGATCCGCCCCGCCTGTCCCAGCGTCTCGGGCCGCGCGCGGGTCAGCCGCTCGACCATCTCGCGCGATAGCCCGCCGATTGCGGCATAGTCGAGCGCCGGGTCGAGCAGGATCGCCTCGTTCGCCGCGAGCGAGCGCAGCTCGGCCTCCTGCCGCGCGATATAGGGCGCATAATGCGCGTCCTCGGCCAATTCGGCGAGGATCGTCTCGTCGATCGCGGCGAGTTCGGGCTCGAGTAGCGCCAGCGTCGCCAATGTCACCCCGGCGTATCGCAGCAGGTCGATCCGCCGCCGTGCCGCGCCGTCACCCGGCAGCGCCAGCCCGATCGCGGCATAATCGGCACTCGTCACCGGCACCTCGAGCAAAGCCGCCGCCCGCGCCCGCTCGGCCAGACGCGCGTCGAACAGCGCGGCGGTCGCCGGCCGTACGAGTCCCAGCGCGATCCCCTTGGGGGTCAGCCGCGTCGCGGCATTGTCGGCGCGCAGCCGCAGCCGGTACTCGGCGCGCGCGGTGAGCATCCGGTACGGCTCGCTCACCCCCTGCAGCACCAGATCGTCGACCATCACCCCGATATAGGATATGGACCGGTCGAGGATCAGCGGATCGCGCCCCTGCACCGCGAGCGCCGCATTCGCCCCCGCGACCAGCCCCTGCGCCGCCGCCTCCTCATAGCCGGTGGTGCCGTTGATCTGCCCCGCGCACCACAGCCCGCCGAGCGCGCGCACCTGCAACGTCCGGTCGAGCGCGCGCGGGTCGATATGGTCATATTCGACCGCATAGCCCGGCACCACCATCTCGACCGTCTCAAGCCCTTCCATCGTGCGCAACATGCTCAGCTGCACATCGGCGGGGAGCGAGGTCGAAATGCCGTTCGGATAGACGAGCACCGAATCGAGCCCCTCGGGCTCGAGAAACACCTGATGCCCGTCGCGGTCGGCGAAGCGGTGGATTTTGTCCTCGATCGACGGGCAGTAGCGCGGCCCCGCCGCGCCGATCGCCCCGGTGAACAAGGGCGAGCGGTCGAGATTCGCTGCGATGATCGCGTGGCTCTCGCTATTGGTGCGCGTAATCGCGCAGAAAATCTGCGGTACCGTCCGTGCATTGTTCCACGTGGAACAGGTCCAGCTTGCGCCTTCGGCGCTGTCCGACGGCTGCTCGGCGAGCCGCGCCCAGTCGATCGTGCGCCCGTCGAGCCGCGGCGGCGTCCCGGTCTTGAGCCGCGCCATCGGCAGGTCGGCGGCGCGCAACTGCTCGGCCAGCCGATGCGCCCCGGCCTCGCCGATGCGCCCGCCCTCCATCCGTTCCTCGCCGCGGAACAGCCGCCCGCCGAGAAAGGTGCCCGTCGCGAGCACGACGGCACCGGCGGTCAGCTTGGTGCCATCGCCAAGCTCCAGCCCCGCAACGCGCGAACCGTCCTCCGACAGGATCAGCGCCGCGGCCTCACCCTCGACGACGGTGATGCCCTCTTCGGCGGCGAGCAGGTCCTGGATCGCCTGCCGATAGAGTTTCCGGTCGGCCTGGATGCGCGGGCCCTGCACCGCCGCGCCCTTCGATGCGTTGAGCATCCGGTAGTGTATTGCCGCGCTATCGGCCGCGCGCGCCATCCACCCGTCGAGCGCATCGACCTCGCGCATCAGATGCCCCTTGCCCAGCCCCCCGATCGCCGGGTTGCACGACATCGTCCCGATCAGCGCCGGGTCGAAACTGACCAGCGCAACCGACGCGCCGAGCCGCGCCGCAGCCGCGGCCGCCTCGGTCCCGGCATGCCCACCGCCGACGACGATGACATCATATGTTGCGCTGCTGTGCATGATTGTGGCGGCGCATAGCCGAAACCAACGCTCGAATCCATCCGCGCGTAGCGCCCAAAAAAATCTCACACAAAGGCACAAAGGCACGAAGACGAACGCCGATTCTTCTTCGTGCCTTTGTGCCTTTGTGTGAGAAAAAAGGGGCTACGCCCAACCTCGCCAAAATCGCTGTTCCACGTGGAACATCATTTCCCGATGCAGAATCGTCCGAACAGCGTATCGAGCATTTCCTCGACCCCCGCCCGTCCCGTGATCCGGTCGAGCGCCCCGCCCGCGAGCCGCAGCCGTTCGGCGAGCAGAATCAAATCCCCCGCCTCGCGCGATCCTGCCTCGACCGTCAGCCAGCCCTTCGCCTCGGCTAGCGCCTCGCGCTGCCGCCGCCGCAGCGCCGCCTCGCCCTCGCGCGGCAACAGGGTGTGCGCCAACTCGACGATCATGCGGTGCAGCCTGTCCATCCCCTCGCCGGTCGCCGCCGACAGCGCCAGGTCGCAGCGTGCAGCCTCGGCCTCCACCGCCGTATCGCCCGCCCAGCGATCGGCCTGCGCCGCGATCAATATCGCACGCGGGTGCTCAGGAGCCTCCTTCGGCGGCCCCAGCCACAGCAATATGTCCGCCGCCTCGACCGCCGCCTTGGCGCGGTCGATCCCGATCATTTCGATCGCATCGGCACTTTCGGCGCGCAATCCTGCCGTGTCCGAAAAGCGCATCGCGATCCCGTCGAGCGCCAGCGCCGTCTCGATCACATCGCGCGTCGTCCCCGCCACCGGCGACACGATCGCCAGCTCGCTCTTCGCTAAAGCATTGATAAGGGTGGATTTCCCGGCATTGGGCGGTCCCGCGATGACGACCGACAGCCCCTCGGCAATCACCTCCGCCGCCGGCCGCGCCAGCCACGCGTCCATCTCCCCCGCCAGCGCCCCCATCCCATCGCGCAACCGCTGCGCGACACTTTCGCCAACTTCCACATCATCCTCATCGGCGAAATTCAACTCCGCCTCCGCCCCCGCCATCAGCGTCAGCAGCTGCTCCTGCCACGCTTCGACCACGCGCGACACATGCCCGCTCGCCATGCCCAGCGCCTGCTTCCGCTGGCCTTCGGTCTCGGCCGCGAGCAGATCGGCGAGCCCCTCCGCTTCGGCCAGGTCGATCCGCCCATGGTCGAAAGCGCGCCGCGTAAACTCCCCCGCCTCGGCGCGCCGCAATCGCGGCAGCGCCTCCAGCACCGCCTCGACCGCCGCCACGACGGCGCGCCCGCCGTGCAGATGCAGCTCGGCCAGATCCTCACCGGTCGCGGTCGCCGGCCCAGGAAACCACAGAATCAGCGCCCGATCGAGCGGCGCTCCCTCGGCATCTGTCAATTCCGCCAGCACCGCCCGCCGCGGCTCGGGCAGTCGCCCCGCCAGCGCCTCCAGCGCCACCCCTGCCTGCGGCCCACTCACGCGCACGACGCCGATCGCCGCCGGCGGCATCCCGCTCGACAGCGCGAAGATCGTGTCGCTGCTTTCGTCTTGGTTCAGCTCTTGCGCCCCCGCGCCGGTTTATCGTCGCCGTCGCCGCTCTTGCTCGCGCCGCCCATCAGCCCGCCGCCGAACTGGCCCATCAGCGACTGGATCAGCCCCAGCCCGCTTTCGCCCATCGGCACCCAGCTCTTGACCATCGTCTGCACCATGTCGGGGGTGATGCCCTTGGCCATCAATTCCTTGACGCGCGCGAGATAGATTTCGTGAAGCGGCTCGAGGTCGGGCAGGCCGACCAGCCGCCGCGCTTCCTCGGGGGTGCAATCGATCTCGATATTGAATTTCATCGCCTGTCTCCGCCCCTTATCGCCGCTTGAGCCGCGCCGCTGCGCCCGCTAGCTTCGCGCTTTCACCGCCAAGAAGCAAGAGTCAGGAGAGCCCCCTCATGTCCGCGACCAACACGACCATCCCCGCGCTCGACGGCGAGGGGGCGATTCCCGCCTATGTCGCGCGACCCGACGCCGACGGCTCACGCGCGATCATCGTGATCCCCGAAATCTTCGGGGTCAACGCCGGCATCCGCGAGAAATGCGAGGATTGGGCGGCCGAGGGCTATCTGGCGATCGCGCCCGACATCTTCTGGCGCTTCGCCCCGGGGGTCGAGCTCGACCCCGATGTCGAGGCCGAATTGCAGCAGGCCTTCGGCTATTTCGGCCAATATGATGCCGACCTCGGCGTCCAGGACATCGAAGCCGCGATCCGCTGGCTGCACGGCCAGGGCGCCACGAAAGTGGGCTGCGTCGGTTTCTGCCTTGGCGGCCGCTTGGCCTATATGGCCGCGACGCGCACCGACGTGAACGCATCGGTCGGCTATTATGGCGTCATGATCGACCAGATGCTGAACGAAAGCCACGCGATCGCGCATCCGCTGATGCTCCATATCCCCACCGCCGATCATTTCGTCGGCCCCGAGGCGCAGGCGAAGATGCACAAAGGGCTAGATCCGCTCCCCAAGGTCACGCTCCACGATTATGTGGGGCTCGACCATGGTTTCGCCGCAACGCATGGCGATCGCCGCGACGATGCGGGCGCCGAACTCGCCGACGGTCGCACCCGCGCCTTTTTCGCCGAGCATCTCGCATGAGCGCGCCAACAACGGCCCATGCCGGCGTCGCCGCCTGGCACGCCTATATGACGGGCGGCGGTGATCCGCAGGCGCTGCGCGATATGCTCGCCGAGGATGCGGTGTTCCATTCACCCGTCGTGCACACCCCGCAGGAGGGGCGCGACAAGGTCTTCGCCTATCTCTACGCCGCGAGCCACGCGCTCGGCGGCGACGATTTCCGGTATCTGCGCGAGATCGTCGACGGCAATCAGGCGATGCTCGAGTTCGCTACCACCCTCGACGATATCCGGATCAACGGCGTCGACATCATCCGTTGGAACGACGACGGAAAGATCGTCGATTTCAAGGTGATGGTCCGGCCGCTGAAGGCGATCAACAAGGTTTGGGAGAAAATGGCCGCGATGCTCGCCGCGCAGGCGGGCTGACGCCATGGTGCACATCCCGCGCTGGATCGCCATCCCGGTCCTGATCGCCGCGATCATCCTTGCCGGGTGGTGGGCACCGGCGCGCTGGACCCTGCTCCTCTGGGTGCCGCTGCTGCTGATCGCTTTCTACGATGCGCTCCAGCGCCGCCATTCGCTACGCCGCAACTATCCGCTGATCGCCCGCATGCGCTGGCTGTTCGAGGCGCTACGCCCCTTCCTCTACGCCTATGTCGTCGAAAGCCCGCTCGACGGGCGACCCTTCGCGCGCACCGAACGCGACCTCGTCTATGCGCGCGCCAAGGGCGACCTCGACGCGCACCCCTTCGGCACCGAACTCGACGTCTATTCGGACGAATATGAGTGGATGAGCCATAGCATGGCGCCGACCCCGCATGGCGACCGCGGCGCGCGCGTCACCGTCGGTACCGCGCAATGTTCGAAACCCTATCAGGCGGCGCTGCTCAACATCTCGGCGATGAGTTTCGGTTCGCTCAGCGCCAATGCGATTGAGGCGTTGAACCTCGGCGCCAAAATGGGCGGCTTCTATCACGACACCGGCGAGGGTGGGCTCAGCCCCTATCATCGCAAACATGGCGGCGACATCGTGTGGGAACTCGGCAGCGGCTATTTCGGCTGCCGCGACCGTGCCGGCCATTTCGACCCCGCGCGCTTCGCCGACGTCGCGCAGGCCGATCAGGTCAAGATGATCGAAATCAAGCTCAGCCAGGGCGCCAAGCCCGGCCATGGCGGCGTCCTGCCCGGGCCAAAGGTCAGCGCCGAAATTGCCGCGACGCGCGGCGTGCCCGAAGGCCAGGACTGTATCTCGCCCGCCGCCCATTCGGCCTTTGCGACCCCGGTCGGGATGCTGGTCTGGGCCGCGAAGCTGCGCGAGTTGTCGGGGGGCAAGCCGGTCGGCATCAAATTCTGCGTCGGCCAGCCGCACGAAGTCTATGCGGTGATGAAGGCGATGATCGAGACCGGCATCCGGCTCGACTATATCGTCGTCGACGGCGCCGAGGGCGGCACCGGCGCGGCGCCAGTCGAATTTTCGAACAGCCTCGGCATGCCCCTGCGCGAAGGGCTGATCTTCGTGCGCAACGCGCTCGTCGGCTGCGGGCTGAAGGAAGAGGTGCGCCTCGCCGCCTCGGGCAAGGTCCATTCGGGCGCCGGCCTCGCGATCAACGCCGCGCTCGGCGCCGACTGGTCGAACGCCGCGCGCGCCTTCATGTTCTCGCTCGGCTGCGTCCAGTCGCTGCAATGCCACACCGACAAATGCCCGACCGGGGTTGCGACGCAGGATCCCGGCCGCCAGCGCGGCCTGGCCGTCGAGGACAAGGCCGCGCGCGTCCGCCGTTTCCAGGCGGCGACGGTGAATGCGCTCTGGGACATCAGCGGCGCGATGGGGCTCGAAACGCCCTGGCAGATCATGCCGCATCACCTTCACGAACGGCTCAATTCGGCGCGATCCGACTCGATCGACCGCATCTATAAATTCTACGAACGCGGCGTGCTGCTCGACGATCCCGGATCGGTGGCGAGCGCGCGCTACTGGGCGATGGCCCGCGCCGACAGCTTCCGCGCGGCGGCCTAGATCAGACTGAGTTCGGCGAGTTCGCGATAAAGTTCTGGCGGCAGCGTGCCGATCCCGTCGCCTTCATCGACACCCCTGGGCGCATCGGCTTCCGTCAGATAGCGCCACCCCTGATGTGCGCGCTTCGGCTGCGGGTGAATGCGCTCAAGCAGCGCAACGCAAACGATGTCTATCCGCCCGTCGTCGCGATCCTCGAACCGCAGGATTTCGACCCGCCCCACCAGCGTATGTTTCACGATGAAATACAGCTTGCCGCCGATCAATTCGTCGGCACGTTTCGGCTTGAATCGCGTCGTGAAACGCACCTCGCCGCCTTCAGCCCGCATCGCAATACGCGATACCAGCGAAGAATAGTCGGGACAGCCGACGGCGACGCGGGTCATGTGAAGAGCAGTCATATTCGAAAAATAGGAAGCAGATACGCCCAGCCAAGATCGGCAGGCAAAATCTCGCAGGATAGCCTAGCCAACAGCTGGAAAGGCAAACTCCGGCTGCTCCACGACCTTCAATCCCATGTCTCCACGCAGTTCAGTATGAAGGTTATCCAAATCTATAATGAACGAGAAGGTGAGTTGGCCGCTTTTACACATATCAATCAATATGTTGGGGTCCTTCTTAAGGTAGACGGAGTCCCCGCTAACGACGAGATATCTCACCACGCCTTCCTTGTCCTCTAGCGACGTTTCATCTGCGGACCATTTCATCTTCTGAAAATTTGATAGAGACTTCTTAAGGTTAGCGACCGAAGCACCGGAATCTAGAAGCCGCTTTATCGCCTTAAGAACAAGAATGTCTCGAAAATCATATCTGCGCTTCTTTCCACGACGCTTTCCGTCCTTTCGTGACGCAACAAACACTCCTGATCGTTGGAGATAATCGAGCATCGCGACAGATTTGAACCCCGCAAGTTTGGCGGCCACCTTTGCTTCGCAGGGAACAATAATAATAGTCATGCTCAGAACTATGATTTGGAATTATTTAAAATCCAACAAGATTCACAAAAATTGGCCCGGCACCGTACAAATTGTGGTTACCGCTTATTTGACATACAAGATGTTGTTGGGGAATAAGGTGCGCGCAACTTCGCTAGGAAGGAGGAATAAGCCGATGTACTTCGAAAAATATCAGCAAGCTGGCCAATGGCGCTGGCGATTGAAAGGCGCCAATCACGAGATCGTCGCCTCGGGCGAGTCATACATTTACGAGCGTGACTGCGACCATGCGATCGATCTCGTGAAGGGTACCAACAGCAACACGCCGGTCTACCGACGCTAACGCGTACAGATCGAACATAAACAAAGGGCCGGGGGATTCAACATCTCCCGGCCCATTTTTAGTCGTTTAACCTATCAGGCATTCAGCCGAACAGCGTCCCGACCCCGACGCTCGGATCGATCCAGCCTTCGTAGATCATCTTGACCGCGACATAGACGATCACCGCCAGGCCGACATAGGCGATCCAGCGGTACCGCTCGATATATTTGGCGATGATGTTCGCCGCGAGGCCCATCAGCGCGACGGCAAAGATCAACCCGACAATCAGGATTCCCGGATGCTCACGCGCCGCACCGGCGACCGCGAGCACATTGTCGAGGCTCATGCTGACATCGGCGACCGCGACCGCCCAGGCCGCACCGGCGAAGCTCTTGGCGGGCTTCAGGCCCGATTGCTCGTCGCCTTCGATTTCGGGCGATCCGTGCGATTGGCCGACATGGCGCAGTTCGCGCCACATTTTCCAGGCCACCCAGATCAACAGCAATCCGCCGACGAAGATCAGCCCGACGATCTGCATCAACTGGGTTACGACGAGCGCGAAGGCGATGCGCAGCACCAGCGCCGCCAGCACGCCGATCAGTATCACCTTCTTGCGCTGTTCGGCGGGCAGGCCCGCAGCAAGCGCGCCGACGACGATCGCATTGTCGCCGGCGAGCACGAGGTCGATCATCAGCACCTGCAGAAAGGCCGCGAAAGCCGCCGGCTCAGTGATGTTCGAGAAATCCTTGACGATCGCGTCCCAGATTCCAGCCGGGCCGCCAAATCCGCCCGCAGCGGCGCCAGCATGGGCAATCAGGTCAAAAATCACAGCGGGTCTCCGAAATAGCCGACCGTTGGAATCGGGTCATAAAAGGGGTGCAACAGCGCGCGCCACTGTTGATAGCGATCCGATCCGCGAAATCCATCCCGATGATCTTCGACCGACCGCCATCGCGCCAACAGCAGATAAGGTTGTCCGCTGGCTGTCGGGCGGCGAATTTCGAGCGAAATAAATCCGGGCGAGGCCTCGATCAGTGGCCTTGCCTTCGCGACCGCCGCCTCGAACGCCGCTTGGCTGCCCGCACGCACGGGAAGCAAGGCATGTTCGAGCAGGGCCATCGCGGCAGTTTACTGGTTCATGCTGTCGAAGAAATCCTCGTTGGTCTTGGAATCCTTGATCTTGTCGAGCAGGAATTCCATCGCGTCGATCGTGCCCATCTGCATGAGGATGCGGCGCAGCACCCACATTTTCGACAGCTTGTCCTTCTCGACGAGCAATTCTTCCTTGCGGGTGCCCGACTTGCCGACGTCGAGCGACGGGAAGATGCGCTTGTCGGCGACCTTGCGGTCGAGCACGATTTCCGAGTTACCGGTGCCCTTGAATTCTTCGAAGATCACCTCGTCCATGCGGCTGCCAGTATCGATCAGCGCGGTGGCGATGATCGACAGCGAACCGCCTTCCTCGATGTTGCGCGCGGCGCCGAAGAAACGCTTCGGACGCTGCAGCGCATTGGCATCGACACCGCCGGTCAGCACCTTGCCCGACGAGGGGACGACGGTGTTGTAGGCGCGGCCGAGACGCGTGATCGAATCGAGCAGGATGACGACATCCTTCTTGTGCTCGACCAGGCGCTTGGCCTTTTCGATCACCATTTCGGCGACCTGGACGTGGCGCGTCGCGGGTTCGTCGAAGGTCGAGGACACGACCTCGCCGTTGACGCTGCGCTGCATGTCGGTGACTTCCTCGGGGCGTTCGTCGACCAGCAGGACGATCAGATAGACCTCGGGATGATTGTCGGTAATCGCCTTGGCGATATTCTGCAGCAGCACGGTCTTGCCGGTACGCGGCGGTGCGACGATCAGCGCGCGCTGGCCCTTGCCCTGCGGGCTGACGAGGTCGATGACGCGCGCCGACTTGTCCTTGACCGTTGGATCGACGGTGTCGAGCGACAGCTTCTGGTTCGGATAGAGCGGCGTGAGATTGTCGAAATTGACGCGGTGGCGTACCGCCTCGGGGTCGTCGAAATTGACCTTGATAAGCTTGGTCAGCGCGAAATAGCGTTCGCCGTCGCGCGGGGCGCGGATCTCGCCTTCGACCGTGTCGCCGGTGCGCAGTCCATATTTGCGGACCTGGTTCGGCGACACATAGATGTCGTCGGGGCCCGCCAGATAGTTGGCGTCCGACGAGCGAAGGAAACCGAAGCTGTCGGGCAAAACCTCGATCGTGCCCGATCCGATGATTTCCTCGCCCTCTTCGGCGAGTTCTTTCAGGATCGAGAACATCAGGTCCTGCTTGCGCAGCGTCGAGGCGCCCTCGACGCCCAGTTCTTCCGCCATTTCGACGAGCTGGGCGGGCGCTTTGGTTTTGAGTTCTTTAAGATGCATGGATGGATTCCAGGTAGAAATTCAGGGAGTTATTGGGACTAAGTTCGTTGCACCGGCTGGTGCCTATCCGGCCGTGGGACGACCGTTCAAGATAGCTCGACGCGAAGGCGCGCCGCCCGCTTGGAAGCGGGGTTGACCGGCCCCTATAACCGGCGGTCGGCCAAGTCAATCGCGGCTGCGCCCAGCCGAAGCGTCAGAAGGGGCGGACGACGACGAGGATCACGATGATCGCCGCGGCGACCCCGGGGACCTCGTTGAGCATGCGGAGCCGTTTCTCACTCATCGGGCGCTCGCCCTTGGCAAGCTTCTTCGCATAGCCGGCCATCCAGCCATGATAGCCCGACAGGCCGATCACGAGCAGGAATTTGACGAGGAACCAAGGCTCGCCCCAAGTATCGCCGTTGAAGGCGAGCGCGAGACCGAGGATCCAGACGATGGTCAGCGAGGGATCGAGGATGATGCGGAGCAATCGCCTCTCGCGATCGATCCATTGCTTGTCCTCGTCCGATCCGACGACGCATTGATGATGATAGACGAAAAAGCGCGGCAGCATGAACAGGCCGGCCATCAGGAAGATCACGAAGATGATGTGGGCGGCTTTCACCCACAAGGTCGCCGACCCAAGGAAACCCGCCAGTTCCATGCCTATCCCCGCACACGTTTGATCAGTTGCTCGACATGCGCGATCGGGGTGTCGGGCACGATGCCATGGCCAAGATTGAAGATATGGGGACGCGAGGGGAAGGCCGCAAGGATGCGGGTGATCGCGGCATCGAGCGCCTCGCCCCCCGCAACGAGCGCGAGCGGGTCGAGATTGCCCTGGACCGGCAGATGCGCTGGCAGATTGGCATCGGCCCACGCCGGATCGACGGTCTCGTCGAGCCCGATCGCATCGGCGCCGACTTCATTCGCATAGGCGGGCAATTTGCCACCGGCGCCTTTAGGAAAGCCGATGATCGGTGTGTCCGGATGCAGGGTCTTAAGGCGGCGGACGATCTCGGCATTGGGGGCGATCACCCAACGCTCGAATTGTGCGGGTGACAGGCTTCCCGCCCAGCTGTCGAACAATTGCACCGCCTCGACGCCGTTTTCGATCTGCCCCGACAAATAGGTGACGCTGAGATCGACGATCGCATCGATGATCGCCTGGAAGGCCGCCGGATCGCCGAACGCCATCCGCCGTGCCGCGGCCTGGTCCTTCGACCCCGCACCTGCGATCATATAGGTGGCAACCGTCCACGGGCTTCCTGCAAAGCCCAGGAAGGTCGTCTCGCCCGGTAGCGCGCCCGCGACGCGCGCCACGGTGGCATAGACGGGGTCGAGCCGCTGCGGTGCCGCCGCGAGCGAGGCCAGCGCGCTGTCGACCAGCGGCGGCGCGAGCCGCGGCCCTTCGCCGGCCTCGAACCACAGATCCTGCCCCAGCGCATGTGGGATGACGAGGATGTCGGAAAAGAGGATCGCGCCGTCGAAACCGAAACGGCGGATCGGCTGCAACGTCACCTCGGCGGCCGCCTCGGGATCGTAGCACAGCTCGAGGAACCCGCCCTTGGTTTCGCGGAGGGCGCGGTATTCGGGAAGGTAGCGCCCGGCCTGACGCATCAGCCATAGCGACGGTCGCTCCTGCCGCACCCCGCGCAGCGTCGCGAGCAGGCTCTTGTGTGACGCCATGGCGCGGTCCCTCTTTCTCTTCCATTATAAATATAAGAATATGGTGGTGGTTTGTTGGCGGGCGAAGAAGGCGGCTTTAGGCAGCGCCGCCGCCTTTGCCAACAGCTTGACTCGCCGCCGCACCATCTTTGCTGCGGAGTCGGAAGGAGCATCCCCATTCTTCACAGCCTGTGGATAAAGCTGCGCCGCTGTGGACAAGCCATGGGGCGGAATCGACGCGACCGGGGATGAATCCACAGTCCCGATTACCCCCCGCGCTTGTCCGGAACCTTATCCACAGCCCCCAAGATCGTCGCCCCCGCGAAGGCGGGGACCGCCATCGGTTTAGACAACGCCGCTGAGTAAAGTGGCCAGCGGCCCCCCGCCTTCGCGGGGGCGACGGTTGCTGTTGCCTTTTCACGCGTTGCATCGGAAAGCTGGGCCATGGGCCGGCTCCACTTGCACCTCATATCCGATTCCACGGGCGAAACGCTCGAAAATATCGCCAAGGCCGCGATCGCGCAGTTCGACGATGTCGAGGTGGTGCGCCATTTCTGGCCGATGGTGCGCTCGGAATCGCATCTCGACCGGATCATGGCCGAGGTCGAGGCGAGCCCCGGCATGATCCTCTTCACCCTCGTCAACGGCGACCTGCGCGTCAGCCTCGAGCGCCGCGCCCGCGCGCGCGACCTGCCGCTCGTCGCGGCGCTCGACGCGGTGACCGATGCGCTGTCGACGATGCTCGGACAGGAAGCCAAGGCGCGCCCCGGCCGCCAGCACCAGCTCGACGCCGCCTATTTCGCGCGGGTCGAGGCGATCCAGTTCACCGTCGCGCACGACGACGGGATCGGCTGGGAAAATTGGGAACAGGCCGACATCGTCCTGGCCGGCGTGTCGCGCACCTCGAAGACCCCGACGAGCATCTATCTCGCCAACCGTGGCTTCAAGACCGCGAATATCCCGATCGTCCCCGAATCGCCGCCGCCGCCGGCGCTCTATAATCTGAAAAAGCCGCTTGTGGTCGGGCTGACCACCGGGCTCGACCGGCTGGTGCAGGTGCGCCGCAACCGGCTGCTGTCGCTCAACCAGGCGCCCGAGACCGCCTATGTCGATGATGATAAGGTCAAGGCCGAACTGGCTTATGCGCGGCGGATGTTTGCCGACAATGGCTGGCCGGTGATCGACGTGACGCGCCGCTCGATCGAGGAAACCGCCGCAGCGGTGATCAAGCTGGTCGAGGACCGTAGCGCGGCATGACCCTGCTCCTCGCTTCGCAAAGCAGCGGCCGCGCCGCCATGCTCCGCGCCGCCGGGCTGAGCTTCGAGACCAGCGCCGCGCATGTCGACGAAGAGGGGCTTACCGCCGCGCTCCACGCCGCCGGCCAGAGCGCGCGCAACATCGCCGACGCGCTCGCCGAGGCGAAGGCGATCAAGATTTCGTCGCGGCTGCCGGGCGTCACCGTGCTCGGCGCCGATTCGACGCTGGCGCTCGACGACGGCGGCATGTTGAGCAAGCCGGCCGATCCGGAAGAGGCCGCGTCGCACCTCCGCCGCATGGCGGGCACCCGCCACCGCCTGTTCAGCGCGGTGGTCGCGGCGCGCGACGGCGCGCCCATCTGGCGTGCGATCGGCGAAGCGAAGCTGTGGATGCGCCCCTTGTCGGACGCCTTCATCGCCGACTATGTCGCGCGCGAATGGGACAGCATCCGCTGGACCGTCGGCTGTTACGAGATCGAGGGGGCAGGGGTGCAATTGTTCGACCGGGTCGAGGGCGATCCCTGGACCATCATCGGCATGCCGATGCTGCCGTTGCTGGCGTGGCTGCGTGCGACGGGGCTGGCACCGTCATGAGCGCGCCTTATGCCGAAGTGATCGGCGACCCGATCAAGCACAGCAAATCGCCGCTGATCCATGGCTTCTGGCTGAAGGCGCTGGGCCTTAGCGGCGATTATCGGCGCACGCATGTGAAGCCCGACGATCTGGGCGCCTTCATCGCCGAACGCCGCGATGACGCGAACTGGCGCGGCTGCAACGTCACCATCCCGCACAAACTCGCGGTGATGGAGCATGTCGAGGATCCCGGCGACGTGCGCGGCACGATCGGCGCGATGAACACCGTCGTCCTCCAGCCGGACGGTACGCTGATCGGCACCAATACCGACGCCGCCGGCTTTTACGCGCCGCTCGCCGAACTCGATCTCGAAGGCGCGCCGGTCGTCGTGGTCGGCGCCGGCGGTGCGGCGCGCGCGGTGCTGTTCGCGCTTGCGCGCGCCAAAATCGGCCCGGTGACGATCCTGGGCCGCAGCCCGCTGAAAGCGATGGGCCTGCTCGCGACCTTCGGGCTCAAGGGCGATGTCGTCGCGCTCGACGCGCCGCTGCCGCCCGCCGCGCTGCTCGTCAATGCGAGCAGCCTCGGCATGACCGGCCAGCCGCCGCTCGATCTCGACCTGTCGCCGCTGGCGGACGATGCGATCGTCTATGATCTCGTCTATGCGCCGCTCCGCACCGGCCTGCTCGCCGCTGCCGAGTCGCGCGGACTCGATACCGTCGATGGGCTCGACATGCTGATCGGCCAGGCCGCGCTCGCCTTCGAACTCTTCTTCGGCAAGACCCCGCCCGAGGGGCGCGACGAGGAATTGCGCGCGCTGCTGACCGCATGAGCCATTACAAGCCCCCCGCCTCGCGGCTCCGCCGTCCCTTCCTGCTCGGCCTCACCGGGTCGATCGGCATGGGCAAGTCGACCGCGGCGAAGATGTTCGTTGCCGAGGGGATACCGGTGTTCGACGCCGATGCCGAGGTGCACCGGCTGCAGGGTCCCGGCGGCGCGCTCGTCCCGGCGATCGAGGCGCGTTTTCCCGGCACGACGGGGCCGAAGGGCGTCGATCGCCAGAAACTGGGTGCGCAAGTGCTTGGCAACACCCACGAACTTGCGGCGCTCGAGGCCATCGTCCACCCCGCGGTCGGCCGCGCACAGAAACGCTTCCTCGCCAAACACCGCGCCCGCGACGTCGTCGTGCTCGACATTCCCCTGCTCTTTGAAAAGGGCGGCTGGCGCCGCGTCGGTGCCATCGCGGTCGTCTCGGCGCCCGCCTGGATGCAGCGCAAGCGCGTGATGCGGCGGCCGGGGATGACGCTCGCCAAGCTTCGCGCGATCCGACGCCTCCAGGTCCCCGACCGGGTCAAGCGCGCGCGCGCCGATTTCATCATCGAAACGGGCCGCCCCAAAAGCGCGACGCGCCGCCAGATTCGCGCCATCGCCTCTTGTTTCCGCGCGCAATAGGGTCAATATTGATCGTTCGATGCGTGAAATTATCTTCGATACGGAAACCACGGGGTTCGACCCCAAAGCCGGGGACAGGCTGGTCGAAATCGGGTGCGTCGAACTGATCGACCGCCGCGAAACCGGGGTCACGTTCCACGCCTATTTCAACCCCGAGCGCGACATGCCCGCCGCCGCCGAGGCGGTGCATGGGCTGTCGATCCAGTTCCTCTCGGACAAACCGCTCTTCGCGACGCGCGTCGACGAGCTGATCGCGTTTCTGGGCGATGCGCCGCTTGTCGCGCATAATGCCGCCTTCGACTTCGGTTTCGTCAACGCCGAATTCGCGCGCGCCGGACGCCCGGCGCTCGACATGACGCGCATGTGCTGCACGGTGCAGATGGCGCGCAAGCTCCATCCCGGCGCGAAACACAGCCTCGACGCGCTGTGTACGCGCTACGGCATCGACCGCAGCCACCGCGTCAAGCATGGCGCTTTGCTCGACGCCGAGCTGCTCGCGCATCTCTATATCGAAATGACCGGCGGGCGGCAGATCGGCCTCGGTCTCGCCGCCAATACGGGCACCGCCGCATCGCCGTCGGCGTCGTCGGCGCCGACCCACGCCCCCGACCGACCATGGCGCGAACCGCGCCCGCATATGGCGTCGGCCGCCGAACTGGCGCGCCACGCCCAATTTGTCGCAGCGCTGAACCAGCCGCTGTGGCTCGATACGGTGTGATGGCCTCTCCCTGACCATCGCCCGGCCTTGAAGGAGAAGAAAAATGGAAATCCGCGTCTCTGGCCACCAGATCGAAACCGGCGAAGCGCTGCAGTCGCATGTGTCGGATCGGATGAACGCGATTGCCGACAAATATTTCTCCCGCGCGATCGGCGCCCACGCGACCTTCGGCAAGGGGCCGCACGACAGTTTCCAATGCGACATCGTCGCGCATGTGATGCAGGGCCTGGTGCTCAAGGGCCATGGCCAGGCGCAGGACGCGCATGTCGCGTTCGAGGGCGCCGCCGAACGCATCGAAAAACAGCTGCGCCGCTACATGCGCCGTCTGAAGGACCGCAACGGGTCGGGCGCGCCGTCGCCGACGGTCGACGAGATCCAGGACAATGCCGCCTATATCGTTTTCGACAGCGGCAGCGAGGAAGAGGATGCGGGCGACGCCCCGGCGATCATCGCCGAAACCCGCGTCGATATCCCCAGCAGCAGCGTGTCCGACGCGGTGATGATGCTCGACCTCAGGAACACCAATGCTTTGCTCTTTGTGAACAGCAAGACCGGCGCGCATAACATGGTCTATCGCCGGACCGACGGGACCATCGGCTGGGTCGAACCGCAATAGGACTGGATTTTCTCCGCCATCCGGCATAAGGGCCGCGCCCAACGATACACCCGCGATACCCAGGGCCGCGATGGCGGGGGCACCAGACCGATCCGCGAGCGATTGCCATTGGGGCGCGCTCGGCCGCGGGCCCGGGGTTGTTTGAGATTTGACCAGAGCGATGAACCTATCTTCCCTCCTTTATCCGGCGACCGTGCGCGCGCATGTTCAGCTCGATTCGAAAAAGGCGCTGTTCCCCTTCGTCGGCGACCTGGCGGCGCGCTCGCTCGGGCTCGATTCGGGCGAAGTCAGCGAGGCTTTGCTCGAACGCGAGCGGCTCGGCTCGACGGGCTTCGGGCGCGGCATCGCGCTGCCGCACGCCAAGTTGGCGGACCTCACCGGGGTGCGCGGGCTGTTCCTGCAATTGTCGCGGCCGATCGATTTCCAGGCGATCGACGGCCTGCCCGTCGATCTGCTGTTCGTGCTGCTGTCGCCGCTCGACGCCGGCGCCGACCATCTGAAGGCGCTTGCGGGCGTCTCACGGATGCTGCGCAACGAGGCGATCGCCGACCGGCTGCGCGGCGCCAAGAGCGACGAGGCGCTTTATGCGCTGCTCGCCGACAGCGAAACGCGTGACGCGGCCTGACCTTTTTTCCACTGACGTGGTGCCGCTTCGTTTCAGCGTAGCTGAAACCGCCAACCGACTCCGATGACGCGGCTCACCAGCCGCTTCCTCATCGACCTGCTCTGCCGCCGCACCGACGCGGCCGGGGGCTTTGCAACGATCATCGCGTCGGGCGACGCGCAATCGGGGGTGATTCTCATCCAGTGCGGCGATCGCGGGGTTGCGGGACCGCTGCTCGAGCGGCGGTTTTCGACGACCGGCGATTATGTCTGGGAGGATATCGGCGCGGCAGTCGGCGGGGATGAATCGGGGCGCGCATCCTATCTCGACCGGCGCAAAAAGGCCGATCCCGACCTGTGGATCGTCGAACTGGACATCGCGAATGCGCCACAACTCGTCGCCGAGTGGGCACAGCTTGCTTGACATTGTTGCGCCGCACAATAGGTGGCGCTCACAAATTAACGCGTAGGTCGTCCCGCGGGTTGCATCGATTTCGGTCGAGACACCCGGCAAACGGTTCGGACACGCAGTCGGATGACAGCCGCAGGCGGGTACAGAAATAAGTCCCCCGCCTGATTTCTTTTGGCCGGTCAGCCGCCCTTTTGACGGATTTCATGAGTCGCATTTTGAACGTCGCCAGCGTGGCTGCCGTCGGTATGACAGTCGCCACCATGCTGGTCATGGCGGAACCCGGTTTCGCCACCGATCTGGCCGCGCAGGCCAGCCTGCCCGTGACGGGCATCGCGAGCGCCGACGCGCCCGAACTGCTCCAGAAGGCGGATCTTTCGACCGAAACGACGGTCGAGACCCCTCAGATCGTCGAAGATCGGCCGGCCGATCCCGCCCCCGCCCCGGTCACCGCCGAATCGCTCGCCGCGCTCGTCGCCGCGACCCCGGCTCCGGCGACGCTTGATCCCGAACTGCGCTGCCTGGCCGGTGCGGTCTATTTCGAAGCGCGCGGCGAATCGCTTACCGGCCAGCTCGCGGTCGCGCATGTCGTCATCAACCGCGCCGAATCGGGCCGCTTCCCGACCAGCCTGTGCGGCGTCGTCCATCAGCCGAGCCAGTTCAGCTTCGTGCGCGGCGGCAAGATGCCCGCGATCCGCGAATCCTCGACCCTGTGGTCGAACGCCGTCGCCATCGCGCAAATCGCGCGCAACGACAGCTGGAAGAACCAGGCGCCCGGCGCGCTCTTCTTCCACGCGCGTTCGGTGTCGCCCGGCTGGCGCAAGACGCGCGTCGCGCAGATCGACAATCACATCTTCTATCGCTGAGCATGACGCGGGATGCGTGCCGCATCCCGTTCATTGCCAAGCCATATTTGTTGGCGCATGATGCAGCGCATGAAGCTTCATCATAATGTCGCCCTGCTTTGCGCAGCGGCGCTGACGCTCGGCGGTTGTGCCACCGCGGTTCCTCCCGTCGAGGTCACGCGTTTTCACAATGCCGTCCCCGGCTGGGCGCCGGGCACCCGCTATGCGATCGCGACCGCGCCGCTCGATGGTCCGGGCGCGGGCATGCCGTCGATCGAATGGAACAGCTATCGCAATGCGGTCGATCAGCAGTTGCAGCGCCAGGGACTCGTCGCCGCCGGCTCGGGCGAGCGCGCGCCCTTGCTGGTGCGCATCGATTTCGACCGCAGCGAACGGGTCAGCGGCGGCGGCAATTCGCCGGTGTCGGTCGGTGTCGGCGGTTCGACCGGCGGCTATCGCTCGGGCGTCGGACTCGGTATCGGCTTCAGCCTCGGCGGCGGACCGCGCCGGATCTACGACATGATTTTGTCGGTGCGCATCGACGATGCCGCCAGCGGCAACGCGCTTTGGGAGGGCCGCGCCACCGCGGCGGTCCCGGCGAAGGCGCCCGCCGCACAGCCGTCGCTCGCCGCGGCAAAATTGGCCGAGGCCTTATTCAAGGACTTCCCCGGCGAATCGGGACGCACTATCAGCGTCCCATGACCATCAGCATCGACGCCGCTTTCGACAGCGGCAATATCGTCGTGGAGTCGCTCGCCGGCACCACCGCCCGGCTCTCGATCCGCAAGGACCGCGAATCCGACTTCTTCCAATGGTTCCACTTTCGCGTCGGCTGCGCCGTCGGCGACGCGCTGGAGCTGGCGATCACAGGGCTTGCCTCCTCGGCCTATCCCGACGGATGGCCCGATTATGCGGTCTGCGCCAGCACCGACCGCGACCATTGGTTCCGGCTCGACACGCGCTATGACGCCGAAGTCGACGGCGGCTCGCTGATCGTCCAGCACACCGCCGAAAGCCCGATCCTGTGGGTCGCCTATTTCGCGCCCTATTCGATGGAGCGCCACCACGACCTCATCGCCTCGGTCGCCGAATGCGAGGGCGTCACCTATCGCTGCCTCGGCCACAGCCTCGAAGGCCAGCCGATCGACTGCCTCGAAATGGGCGGGGGCGATACGCAGGTCTGGCTCTATGCGCGCCAGCATCCGGGCGAGAGCATGGCCGAATGGTGGATGGAGGGCGCGCTCGAAAAGCTCACCGACCCTGCCGACCCGCATGCGCGCTCGCTGCTTGCCAAATGCCGCTTCCATATCGTGCCCAACATGAATCCCGACGGCTCGCGCCGTGGCCATCTGCGCACCAATTTTGCGGGCGTGAATCTCAACCGCGAATGGCACGAGCCGACCCCCGAGCGCAGCCCCGAGGTCCTCTGCGTGCGCAACGCGATGGACGAAACCGGCGTCGACTGGGCGATGGACGTCCATGGCGACGAGGCGATTCCGGCGGTCTTCTTCGCGGGCTTCGAGGGCATCCCCTCGCTCAAGCCCGAACAGACCGACAAATATAAGAAGTTCCAGGCCGCGCTCGCCGCTGCGACGCCCGATTTCCAGGTCGATCTGGGCTATGTCGAATCGGCGCCGGGCAAGGCCAACCTCACCATGTCGACGACCCAGCTTGCCGAACGTTATGGCGCGGTGTCGATGACGCTCGAAATGCCGTTCAAGGACAATCGCGACCTGCCCGACCCGGTGCAGGGTTGGTCGCCCGAACGCTCGAAGCTGCTCGCCCACGCCTGCCTCGCAACGTTGGACGGCATTTTGTGAGATCCGACGGCGGCACCTGGCATATCGTCGAGAACGATCTGTCGGGCGCCGCCATCCGCGCGCTGCTCGAACGACATTTCGCCGGCATGCTCGCCAATTCGCCTGCGGGCAGTTGCCACTTCCTCGACTTCGACGGGCTGCGCGCGGGCGACGTGATCTTCTGGTCGATCCACCGCGGCGGCGACCTCGCCGGTTGCGGCGCGCTCAAGATGCTCGATCCCGGCCATGGCGAGATCAAGTCGATGCGCACCCACGACGCTTTCCTGCGCCAAGGCGTCGCGGCGCGGATGCTCGACCATATCATCGCCGAAGCGCGCGGGCGCGGGGCCGGGCGCCTCAGCCTCGAAACCGGCTCGAGCCCCGCCTTCGAACCCGCGCTCGCGCTCTACCGGCGCTACGGCTTCGAGGATTGCGACCCCTTCGCCGATTACAAGCCCGACCCCTTCAGCCGCTTCATGACGCGCGCGCTGTAGAAACGAAAACGGGGTCCGGAAGGGACTCCGGACCCCGCTCATGGCCCCGCAGGGCCGCGACAATCGGCGCGTGCGTTACGCGGCCTTCTTGTCCTCGATCACCGGCCGCGTGCCGCCGATCGCGATCTTGTGCGGCTTCATCGCCTCGGGCACTTCGCGCACCAGGTCGATCGCGAGCAGCCCGTCGGCGAGGTCGGCCTTGTCGACGCGCACGAAGTCGGCGAGCTGGAAGCGGCGCTCGAAGGCGCGCGTCGCGATGCCGCTATACAGCAGCTGGCGGCCTTCACCCTCCTGCGCGGGCGCCTTGCGGCCGCTGACGGTCAGCATATTCTGCTGCGCGGTGATGTCGATTTCGCCCGCCTTGAAACCCGCGACCGCGACGGTGATGCGGAAATGGTCGTCGGCGACCTTTTCGATGTCGAAGGGCGGATAATTTTCGGCGCTCGAACCGCTTGTTTCGAGGAAATCGAACAGACGGTCGAATCCGACGGTCGAACGGCGATAGGGGGTCCAGTCGAAACTGTTACGCATGGGTCATTCTTCCTTTGATAAGCGAAGCAAAGGGACCGCGGCATCGCGCCGCGATCGCCAGCCGGCCCCGTATCGGCAACCGGATGAAGCGAATCTGGGTGCGGGTGAAACCATTTCAAGAGGGGCCTTGGCCTTTGCGCGAAAGCCGCGCTATGGCGCCCCCGATCACCCTTTTTGCAAGGACCGTCCATGCCCCAGCTCCTCCTCATCCGTCACGGCCAGTCGCAGTGGAACCTCGAAAATCGCTTCACCGGCTGGTGGGATGTCGATGTCACCGAAAAAGGCGCGGCGGAGGCATGGGCCGCCGGCGAGTTGATGAAGGAAAAGGGCATCGCGCCCGACACCGCCTTCACCTCGGTCCAGTCGCGCGCGATCAAGACGCTGAACCTGGCGCTCGAGGCGATGGGGCGCCTGTGGCTGCCGGTGACCAAGGACTGGCGCCTCAACGAACGCCATTATGGCGGCCTCACCGGGCTCGACAAGGCCGAGACCGCGGCGAAGCATGGCGACGAGCAGGTCAAGATCTGGCGCCGCAGCTTCGATATCCCGCCGCCGCCGCTCGATGCCGGTTCGCCCTATGATCTCGCGAGCGACCCGCGCTACGCGGGCATCGCCATCCCCTCGACCGAGAGCCTCAAGGACACGATCGCGCGCGTGCTGCCTTATTATCGGGTGGCGGTCGAGCCCGAACTCGCGGCGGGCAAGACCGTGCTGATTTCGGCGCATGGCAACAGCCTGCGCGCGCTGGTCAAGCATCTGTCGGGCATTTCGGACGCCGACATCACCGGCCTCGAAATCCCGACCGGCCAGCCGATCGTCTACGAGCTGACCGACGATCTGACCGCGCGCGAACGTTATTATCTCAGCGAGAAATAATGAGCCTCGTCATGGCGAGGAGCCGAAGGCGATGCGGCAATCGCGCGTAGGCGTAAACCGCCCTGGATTGCTTCGCTCCCCTCGCCATGACGGCGTCCAGATCGGACGATCGCCGCCAGTGATGGCCGATGAAAATAGGCCGACATGATCCCCCTGTCGCGCTGCGATTGAAGACGCAGTCCGCATCTTGCGCGACCAGTTCGCAAGAATATTCTGGCACCGGCTTGGCTACCAACGCGCCCCGCGGTTCGACGAGCGTCGCGATGGCGGCGCTTCCGTCATATCTTGCGCCGATCCAAATTTCCGACCAGATGTTAGGAAATTGCGAGGGGGTCGAGGTGCGCATAACCGGGTCGATAGTGCTGGCGCTCATGCTGGCGCATGCTTCGGCGCGTGCCGGGGACGATCGGGTTCAGCGCGCCCCGGCGCCGGTCTGGGCGGTTCCATCCGAACTGATGGAGGTCCCCGCCGACGCAAGCGGACTGCTTTTCGTCCGGCGTCAGGATGTCATCGCGCATCTCGATGCGCAGGGACAGGCGGAATATCTCGGCTATCGGATGCGAATTCTGCATGCCAACGCCTTGCAGCTCGGCAATATCTCGATCGCCTGGAACCCCGTTTCGGGGCCACCGGTCGTCCATATGATCAAAGTGCATCGGGGCGGCGAAACGATAGACGTGCTCGCAAAGGCGTCGTTCGAGATTCTGCGCCGCGAGGATCAGCTCGAAGCCGCCAAACTCGACGGAGTATTGACCGCGGTGCTGCGCGTGCCCGACCTGCGCGTCGGGGACGAGCTCGAGGTCGCGCTGACGACCCGGTCGAACGACCCCACGCTGGCGAAGCAGGATTCGGGCCTGCTTTTCCTTCTGGCCAACCCGTCGCCCGGACGTTTCCGTCTGGGGCTCAGCTGGGAAAAGGGGGCGAAGCCCAATGTCAGGATGACTCCGGACATGGCGGCCAAGGCGCAGTCCGGCGAGGGTAGCATCGACTTCCGGTTCGACAATCCGCCCATGATGGCCCCGCCAAAGGACGCGCCCGCACGCTATCAATGGCAACGGATCGTCGAATATAGCGATTTTGCCGACTGGGCCGGCGTGTCGCGGCATTTCGCTCCGCTGTTCGCCAAGGCGGCGCACCTGGCGGAGGGATCGCCGCTCAAGGCCGAAGCGCACCGCATCGCTGCGGCGCATGACCGACCGCTCGACCGCGCCGCCGCGGCGCTCAAGCTGGTGCAACAGGATGTCCGATATATCTATGTCGGGCTCGGCAGCGGAAATCTGACGCCGGCCACCGCGGACGAAACCTGGCAGCGGCGCTATGGCGATTGCAAAGGCAAGACCGCTTTGCTGCTCGGCCTCCTGGCCGAATTGGGTATCGAGGGCGAAGCCGTGCTGGTCAACAACCAGGGGGGCGACGACGGGTTCGACGAGCGGCTTCCGAATCCGGGGCTGTTCGACCATGTCCTCGTGCGGGTCCGTATCGACGGCGCGCTTTACTGGCTCGACGGGACGTTGCCGGCGGTAGCGACGCCGGCGGCCGATCCGTCCATCGCCTATCGCTGGGTTCTGCCACTGAGCACAGGGGGCAGCGCGATCCAGCGGCACGAGTGGAAACCCGCCAAACGCCCCGACGAGATTAATTTGTACGAGATCGACGCGCGCGCGGGATTCGATCGGCCGGCGAAAGTCACAAGCACGACCATCAGGCGCGGTATCGACGGCTTGCGGCAGCAGGCGGATTTTTCGGCTCTCACCGCCGATCAGCTGACCAGCGCCTTTCGCCAGCAGATCGTCGGAGACGCCTGGGAGACGGTTGACGACGTCCGTTGGCGTTACGATCAAAAGGCGGCGGCGAGCGTCCTGACCATCGTCGGCACCCGGGATATCGACTGGGACAAGGACGGCGGCGCCGCGCGTTCGCTCGCGCTACCCGGCGGCGGCTTCAATCCGCCCGAAAAGCGGGTGCGCCCGCCGGACCAGGATCAGGATTTGCCCTTTTATAACAAGCCCGAGTTCAGCTGCCATGTGACCACGGTCCGCTTGCCATCGACGACCGATGCCGCGCATTGGACGACCAAGTCGAGCTATGACACGCATATCTTCGGCAAGAATCATTATCGCGCGTTCGACATTCGCGACGGGTCGATCCGGATGGTGCGCGGCCTGCGGGTCGATCGTCAGGAAATCGACGCCGCGACCGCGCGGCGCGACAATGGCCGGATCGCGGGGTTCGACAACAGCATGGGCTGGATCTTCTATGATCCCGTCGGCGGCGCGGCACCCAATCCGCGGCGCAAGCTTGTCCCGGCGACCTATGATATCGACTGGACCGCGGCCGACGTTCCGTGCCTGTCGTCCGCGGCGGCACCCTGAACCGCCGGTTGGGCGCCGCGATCAGTCGCGCAGCAGCTCGTTGATCCCGGTCTTGGCGCGCGTCTTGGCATCGACGCGCTTGACGATCACCGCGCAATAAAGCGACGGCCCCGGCGTCCCGTCGGGCAGCGGCTTGCCCGGCAGCGCGCCGGGGACCACGACCGAATAAGCGGGAACCTCGCCCATGAAGACCTCGCCCGTCGCGCGGTCGATGATCTTGGTCGAGGCGCCCAGATAGACGCCCATCGACAGCACCGCGCCCTCGCGCACGATCACGCCCTCGGCGACCTCGGCGCGCGCGCCGATGAAGGCGCCGTCCTCGATCACCACCGGCCCCGCCTGCAGCGGCTCGAGAACGCCGCCGATCCCCGCGCCGCCCGACAGATGCACGTTCGCGCCGATCTGCGCGCAGCTGCCCACGGTGGCCCAGGCATCGACCATCGACCCCTCGCCGACATGGGCGCCGATGTTGACGAAGCTCGGCATCAGCACCGCGCCCTTGCTGATATAGGCGCCGCGGCGGACGATCGAGCCGGGGACGGCGCGGAAACCCGCGTCGCGAAAACGATTCTCGCCCCAGCCGGCGAATTTCGACGGTACCTTGTCCCACCAGGTCGCGCCGCCCGCGCCGCCGTCGATAATCTCCATGTCGTTGAGGCGGAACGACAGCAGCACCGCCTTCTTCAGCCACTGGTTGACCTGCCACGTCCCGCCCGCATCGCGCTCGGCGACGCGGAAGCTGCCGTCGTCGAGCCCGGCGAGCGCGGCCTCGACCGCCTCGCGCACCGCGCCGGTCGTCGTCAGCCCCAAAGTGTCGCGCGCGTCCCAGGCGGCTTCGATCGTCGATTGCAGGTCGGTCGTCATGAAATCCCCCAGGGTGTCGGCAAATTGTCGAGCCAGTCGGCGATGTCGCTGGCGTGAAAGTCGACATGCTCCGGCAGGTGGTCGCGATGGCCGCTTTCGCTGCCATTGTCCAGCCACACGGTGGTCATCCCCAGCGCCTTTGCGGGGGGCAGGTTGCGCGCCATATCCTCGACGAACAGGCTGCGGACCGGGTCGATGCCGAGATGATCGACCATCATCGCATAAGCGGCGGGATCGGGCTTGGGCGTATAGCGGGTGACGCGAATGTCGCAGATGCCGTCGAACAGGTCGGCGATCCCCCGCGCCGCGAGCACGCGCGTCGCATAATCGGCATCGGCATTGGTGAAGACCAGCCGCCGCCCCGGTAATCTTTCGAGTCCCGCACGCAGCCGCGGATCGGGTACGATGCGGTCGAGCGCGATGGCGTGGACATCGACGAGGAAATCCTCGGGCGCGACGTCATGATGGCGCATCAGCCCCGCCATCGTCGTGCCATGGTCGTGGAAATATCGCTTCTGCACCCGCCGCGCCTCGGCGGCATCGACGCCCAGCAACCGCATGATGAAGGCGCCCATGCGTTCGTCGATCAGGTCGAACAATTGCGCCGACGGCGGATAGAGCGTGTTGTCGAGATCGAAGATCCAGGTGTCGATATCGGTCAGGCGCTGGGGCATGCGGGCGCGCTTACCGACCCGGCGGCGAGGGGGCAAGGCGGACCTCTCTTCAAATCCGTTCGTGCTGAGCTTGTCGAAGCACCGTTCTTCCTCTTTAACGAAGCCAGACAAGCACAGCCCTTCGACAAGCTCAGGGCGAACGGATTCAAAAGGGGACGCCGCATGACCAAAACCTTCCTCCCGCTCCTCCTCCTCGGCACCGCGCTCGCCGCGCCCGCCGCGGCGCAGACCGCCCGCGCCGTGATCCACGCCGGCCACCTGCTCGCCGAACCCGGCAAGCCGGTCAAAGGCGCTTCGACGATCGTTATCGAAGGCGGCAAGATCGTCGCGATCGCCGACGGCCACCAGCCCGCCGATCCCGGCGCGACTTTGATCGACCTTCGCGACAAATATGTCCTCCCCGGCCTGATCGACAGCCATGTCCACCTCACCAGCGACGCGGGCGGCATCGCCGGCCAGCTTGAGGAAGTGACGCTCAGCCCCGCGGCGCAGGCCTTCAATGCCGAGGTCAACGGCATGAAGACGCTGCGCGCGGGTTTCACCACGGTGCGCAACCTCGGCGACGGCGACGGCGCGACGCTCGCCCTCAGGGACGCTATCCTCGCGGGCAAGGTGCAGGGGCCGCGCATCGTCGATGCCGGCAACAGCATCTCGGGCAGCGCGGGGCATATGGACGGCTCATTGGGCTATCGCGACGAGCTTCGACCCTTCTTCGCGGGTGCAGGCAACACCTGCAACGGCGCCGACGACTGCCGCCGCGCGGTGCGGCTGCAGATCGGGCGCGGCGCCGACGTGATCAAATTCGCCTCGACCGGCGGGGTCAACAGCCGCATCGGCGCCGGCCTCGGCAAACAGATGTTCGACGACGAGGCGCAGGCGATCGTCGACACCGCGCATCTCTTCGGCAAGAAGGTCGCGGTCCACGCGCACGGCGCCGACGGCATCCGCCTTGCCTTGGCGGCGGGCGCCGATTCGATCGAGCATGGCACGATCCTCGACGAAGCGACGGTCGCCGCCTGGGCCAAATCGAAAACTTATTACGTCCCGACGCTCGCCACGGTGAATGGCTATAAGGAACGGCTTGCCGCCAACCCCAACGCCTATGCCCCCGACGTACTCGCCAAGATCCAGTGGCGCATTTCGATCACCGGCAAGAGCCTCGAGACGCTCGTCCCGCGCGGCGTGCGTATCGCCTTCGGCACCGACGCGGGCGTGTCGAAGCACGGCCGCAACGCCGACGAGTTCGAACTGATGGTCCAGCACGGCATGACCCCGGTCGAGGCGCTGAAGGCCGCGACGGTCAACGCCGCCGACCTGCTCGGCCTGTCCGACCAGATCGGCACCATCGCCCCCGGCAAGAGCGCCGACATCATCGCGGTGGCCAGCGACCCGCTCGCCGATGTGACGGTGCTGAAAAAGGTCGATTTCGTGATGGCGCGGGGCGAGGTGGTGGACTGATCCACCTCGTCATTGCGCGGAGCGAAGCGACACGGCAATCCAGGGTAGGGTAAACCGCTCTGGATTGCTTCGCTTCGCTCGCAATGACGAGCTTTAGTCCGCCAACGCCGCGCGCAGCCGCAACCATCGCTCCAGCTTCCCCGCATAGCCGCCGGTATTCGCCGCACTGCTCGACGGCAGATCGACGACCTCCACGCCCGCCAGCCCCGGCAACTGCCGCCGCCCGATCGCCGCCGCCTTGCCGCCGTTGAAGGCGATCATCCTGAGCTCGGGCAGTTCCGCGACCAGCGCCGCCAGATCCTGCGCCTCGACCTCGCGAATTTCGCCGTCGCTGCTCGATCGCCGCTCGGCGGTGCGGATTACATCCCACAGGCCGACCTTGGCCTCGCGCAAGGCCGCCAGCCGGTCGTCATACTCCATCGCCGCCAGCGGCCGGTCGATCACTTCCCCCACCAAGCGCCAGAACTGGTTGGTGGGATGCGCATAATAGCGCTGCTCCTCCAGTGATCGTGCGCCGGGCAGGCTGCCGAGGATCAGCAGCCTTGTGTCGGGATGGACGTGCGGGGCAAAACTGGCGTGGCGGACGGGCGGCATGGACCGACCGATAGCGCGGCCCGCCCGGCGCAACAATCTTGCTCGCCCCTTGACCGACGGGGGAATCGCCGCTAGGGGCGCGCTCGACCGAAAAGGGCGGTTTGCTGCCCGTTCCGGTTACAACAGCGCTTGAACATTGCTGGCGCGGATGGAGCCTCCGGACGATCGTTGCGGTCTGCCGGGGTCTTTTGCTGTTACAAGGTCGCCCGTTTTCCGCGGTTTTCCGCGCGTCTCGGATCGATGCTTCATCCACCGCGGTACAGTAACCGTTCGCTTTGATGGGCGGACATTTAAAGGTGAAGCATTCATGCCCACGATCAACCAGCTGGTCCGCAAGGGCCGGACTCCCCAGAAGGTGAAGTCCAAGGTCCCGGCGATGGACGCAAATCCGCAGAAGCGCGGCGTTTGCACCCGAGTCTATACGACCACCCCGAAAAAGCCGAACTCGGCGCTCCGCAAGGTTGCGAAGGTCCGCCTGACCAACAGCCGCGAAGTCATCACCTATATCCCCGGCGAAGGCCACAACCTCCAGGAACACAGCGTCGTGCTGATCCGCGGCGGTCGTGTCCGCGATCTTCCCGGTGTGCGTTACCACGTCCTGCGCGGCGTGCTCGATACGCAGGGTGTGAAGGACCGCAAGCAGAGCCGTTCGAAATACGGTGCGAAGCGTCCGAAGTAAGGACCGCTTTTTCGGCTTTTGATCATCCCGTTGCGCGCTGCGCCGGGATGCTGTTGTACAAAGGAATTACCTATGGCTCGTCGTCGTCGTCCCGAACGCCGCGAAATCCTGCCCGATCCCCGTTTCGGTGATACGGTGCTGTCGAAATTCATGAACAGCGTCATGCTGGACGGAAAGAAGTCCACCGCCGAAAGCATCGTTTATGGTGCGCTCGAGTCGGTCGAAGCCCGCGCCAAGAAGGAACCGCTCGGCGTGTTCCACGAAGCGCTGGCGAACATCCGCCCGAACATCGAAGTCCGCAGCCGCCGCGTCGGCGGTGCGACCTATCAGGTTCCGGTCGAAGTCCGTCCGGACCGTGCGCAGGCGCTCGCGATCCGCTGGCTGATCACCGCCGCGCGCAACCGCAGCGAGACCACCATGGCCGCGCGCCTGTCGGGCGAGCTGCTCGACGCGTCGAACAACCGCGGCAACGCGGTCAAGAAGCGCGAAGACACGCACCGCATGGCCGAAGCCAACCGCGCCTTCTCGCACTACCGCTGGTAATTTGCCGGACGCCCTCCGCGTTACGGGGGCGTCTCGCAATCGCAACAAAACTTCCTATATCGGGGGCGGCTCCAAAGGCCTCCCCCCAAATCCAAGGAAAAGACCATGGCACGCAGCCATTCGCTCGAACATTATCGCAACTTTGGGATCATGGCGCACATCGACGCCGGCAAGACCACGACGACCGAGCGCATCCTCTACTACACCGGCAAATCCTACAAGATCGGCGAAGTCCATGACGGCGCCGCGACGATGGACTGGATGGAACAGGAACAGGAACGCGGCATCACGATCACGTCTGCGGCCACGACCTGCCTCTGGAAAGCCGACGAAGGTCAGGGTCCCGAGCATCGCCTGAACATCATCGACACCCCCGGCCACGTCGACTTCACCATCGAAGTCGAACGTTCGCTGCGCGTGCTCGACGGCGCGATCACCGCTTTCGACGGCGTTGCCGGCGTCGAGCCGCAGTCGGAAACCGTGTGGCGCCAGGCCGACAAATATCGCGTGCCGCGCATGTGCTTCATCAACAAGCTCGACCGCACCGGCGCCGATTTCTATTATTGCGTCCAGACGATCATCGATCGCCTCGGCGCGGTGCCAGCCGTCCTCTATCTGCCGATCGGTTCGGAAGGCGGCTTCAAGGGCCTCGTCGATCTCGTCAACGAGCGCGCGATCATCTGGAAGGACGAAAGCCTCGGCGCCGAATTCTTCTATGAGGAAATCCCCGCCGACCTCGTCGACAAGGCCGCCGAATATCGCGAAAAGCTCGTCGAGCTCGCCGTCGAACAGGACGACGACGCGATGGAAGCCTATCTCGAAGGCACCGTCCCCGACGTCGCCACGCTCAAGAAGCTGATCCGCAAGGGCACGCTGGCACAGGCGTTCGTTCCGGTCCTCTGCGGCTCGGCGTTCAAGAACAAGGGCGTCCAGACGCTGCTCGACGCGGTCGTCGACTATCTGCCGTCGCCGCTCGACATTCCCGACGTCCAGGGCATCAACCCCGACAACAACGAACCCGATTCGCGCGCGACTGCGGACTCGGCGCCGCTGTCGCTGCTCGCCTTCAAGATCATGAACGATCCGTTCGTCGGTTCGCTCACCTTCGCCCGCATCTATTCGGGCACCCTGAACAAGGGCACCTACCTGAACTCGGTGAAGGACAAGAAGGAAAAGGTCGGCCGCATGCTGCTGATGCATGCGAACAGCCGCGAAGACATCGACGAAGCCTATGCGGGCGACATCGTCGCGCTCGCCGGCCTCAAGGAAACCACCACCGGGGACACGCTCTGCGCCACCAACGCGCCGATCATCCTCGAGCGGATGGAATTCCCCGAGCCGGTCATCGAGCTTTCGGTGGAACCGAAGACCAAGGCCGACCAGGAACGCATGGGCATCGCGCTCAACCGCCTGGCCGCCGAGGATCCCTCGTTCCGCGTGTCGACCGACCATGAATCGGGCCAGACGATCATCAAGGGCATGGGCGAGCTTCACCTCGACATCCTCGTCGATCGCATGAAGCGCGAGTTCAAGGTCGAGGCGAACGTCGGCGCGCCGCAGGTGGCGTACCGCGAATCGCTCGCGAAGGCCGTCGACGTCGATTACACCCACAAGAAGCAGTCGGGCGGCTCGGGCCAGTTCGGCCGCGTCAAGGTCAGCGTCGCTCCCGGCGAACGCGGCGCGGGCATCACCTTCATCGACGAGATCAAGGGCGGCAACATTCCGCGCGAATATATCCCGTCGGTCGAAAAGGGCATGCGCGAGTCGGCCGAAAATGGTCACATGATCGGCTTCCCGATCATCGACTTTGAAATCAAGCTGACCGACGGCGCGTACCACGACGTCGACTCGTCGGCGCTGGCGTTCGAAATCGCGGGCCGTGCGGCGATGCGCGAAGTGGCGGCGAAAGCCGGCATCAAGCTGCTCGAGCCGGTGATGAAGGTCGAGGTCGTGACTCCCGAGGAGTTCATGGGCGACGTGATCGGCGATCTCAACAGCCGCCGCGGCCAGATCCAGGGCACCGACAGCCGGGGCATCGCCCAGGTGGTCGAGGCGATCGTGCCGCTCGCCAACATGTTCGGTTACGTCAATCAACTGCGCAGCTTCAGCCAGGGGCGCGCCAGCTATTCGATGCAATTCTCGCATTATGAGGAAGTGCCGACCAACGTCGCCGAAGAAGTGAAGGCCAAGATGGCCTGACAAGGGTCCGGCGGGGCCGGTCGGTCGATCCGAACGGCCGGCCCCGCCCCCGCCCCCCGCGCGGCCCATCCCCGGCCGCG
>JAEULK010000105.1 GCA_016793775.1 Sphingopyxis sp.
ATTCGGTGCTTGCTGGCCGACGCCGCTCCCCATATCAGGGGCGGCAATGACGCGCACCGCCTTTCTCGCTCCCGCTATGGCCGCCTTGCTGTCGCTTCCGGTCGCCGCCGCGGCACAGAAGCCCGCCGCCCCCTCGCTCGCCAAGCGCGCGGTCGAGGGGCGGCTCAACGTCGCGCCGACCCCGGTCGTCGTGCCGCCGCCAGGGCCGCTGCCCGCCGACCTCGCGGGCCGCCTCGCGCGCTGGGAATCGGACGGCGTCGCCGGGCAACAGGCCTTTGCCGCCGAACGCGATGCGACCGCCCAGCTCGTCGGCGCGGCTGCGGGTGCGCAGGTCGCCAGCGAGCGCTGGGTCGTCGCCGAACAGGCGATTTCGCGCCTCACCGCCGCCCGTGCGCCGATCACCGGGGCGCTCGCCGACATCGAACGCCTCTATATCGAACGCAGCATCGACGAGGCGATCGACGGCCTGCCCGACATCTATGCGCTGCGCGATCGTCTGTCGGAAATCGTGTCGGGGCAGGATGCGGTGCTGCAGGCGCTGAGCGCGCAGCTGCCGGGGGAATAATCCGCGCGATACTAGTTCAACCCATGCTTCTTCAGCGCATGGCGGATCTGGTCGTAACTCAGTCCCAGCGCCTCGGCCGCGATCTTCTGGTTGAAACGGCAGCGCGCCATCGTGTCGGACAAGATCTGCTTCTCATAGGCGTCGACCGCCGCGCGCAGGTCGGTCACCGTGCCCGACGGCGGCGCGGCGAGGGGCGCGGGCGTTTCGGCCGATGCGGGCGCGGGCGATTCGCTCTTCGCCGCGGCCTTGCGCACCGCCGGCTGCCAGGGGCTCGCGAAAGGATCGAAGCTCAGCGCATCGACGGGTTTCATCGGGTCGGCCCAGCGATAGATGGCGCGTTCGATGACGTTGCGCAGCTCGCGGACATTGCCCGGCCAGTCGTGGCCCTCCATCGCGGCGAGCGCGCGCGGGCCGAAGCCCGGCCATTCGTCCCAGCCCAGCACCGCCGCCATGCGGGTGCCGAAATAGGTCGCGAGCACCTCGATATCGCCTTCGCGCGCGCGCAGCGGGGGCAGGGTGATGACCTCGAACGACAGCCGGTCGAGCAGGTCGGCGCGAAATTTATTATCGTCGACCAGCGCCGGCAGATGTTCGTTGGTCGCCGCGACGATGCGGACATCGACGCGGATCGGGCGCGACGATCCGACGCGCGTCACCTCGCCATATTCGACCGCGCGCAGCAGCCGTTCCTGCGCGCCCATCGACAAGGTCGCGAGTTCGTCGAGGAACAAGGTACCGCCATCGGCCTCCTCGAAGCGCCCCGCGCGCGTCTTGGTCGCGCCGGTAAAGGCGCCCGCCTCATGCCCGAACAGCTCGCTCTCGATCAAGGTCTCGGGCATCGCGGCGCAGTTCATGATGACATAGGGCCGGTCCCAGCGCGTCGACAGGCGGTGGAGGCGCTCCGCGATCAGCTCCTTGCCGGTCCCGCGCTCGCCGATCACCAGCACCGGGCGGTCGAGCGAGGCGGCCAGGCTCGCGCGCTCGACCGAATCCTGAAAGGCGGCCGACTGGCCGATGAACTGGCTTTCGCGCTCCATTCCCAATGATTGGCAAAATTTCCCGCTGATTGGCAAGTCAAATCGGCGCGGCCCGCGATTTCAGCGTGAAGTCGCGCGCTTTTCGGCGCTTCGCGGCAATTGGCACGCTCTCTGCATCACGTCTCTCGAACCGGCGCAACTCGCACCGGTGCAGCGAAAAAGGGACAGACGATCATGAAGCCGATTTTTGCCCAGACGACCACCTTCGCGCTCAGCGCGATCGGCGCCCTGGCCCTTCTCGTCGGCGTGATCGACCAGCCCCAAGTCGCCTTCGGCATCGCCGCTTCCCCGGGCGGGTTGGCGCTGGCGGCCGCTGCAGCCACCCCGGCGGTCGGCCAAATGGCTTGACCGGCACTGGTGCCGGGGCACTCTCCCCCCTTGCCCCGCCCCGGCACCAGCATTTTTCAAACACTTCAAAATTTCGATCAGGAGTTAGTCACATGGGTATTTTTTCACGCACCCGCGACATCATCGCCGCCAACGTCACCGATCTGCTGGACCGTGCGGAGGATCCCGAAAAGATGATCCGCCAGATCATCTTCGAGATGAACGAGACGCTTGTCGAAGTCCGCGCCTCCGCCGCCCGCACGATCGCGGACCAGAAGGAAATGCGCCGCCACATCGCCAAGCTCGAAAGCCTGCAGGACAGCTGGAAGGAAAAGGCCGAACTCGCGCTGTCCAAGGACCGCGAAGACCTCGCCACCGCCGCGCTCGTCGAAAAGCAGAAGGCCGGCGACATGGCCGAAAAGCTGAAGGCCGAGATCACCGTGCTCGACGACGCGCTCAAGGGCTATGAGAACGACATCGCCAAGCTGCAGAAAAAGCTCAGCGAAGCGCGCGCCCGCCAGTCGAGCGTCTCGACCCGCCTCGAAAGCGCCGAGAACCGCTACAAGCTGCGCGAAATGACCGGCGGCGACCGCGTCGAGGATGCCTTCTCGCGCTTCGAGATCCTCGAACGCCGCGTCGACGAGGCCGAGGGCCGTGCCGAAGCCGCGGGCCTGGGCTACAAGAAGTCGCTCGACGAGGAATTCGCCGACCTTCAGGCCGCCGACAAGGTCGCCGAGGAACTCGCCGCGCTCAAGGCCGCCCAGGGCAAGCAGTAAGGAACCGGACCGATGGAAGACTTTATCCCGATCGTCGCGATAAGCGTTCTCTTCCTCGGTCTGCCCTGGCTGATCCTCCACTATGTGACCAAGTGGAAACAGGCCAAGACGCTGACCGGAGAGGATGAGCAGTTGCTCGACGAGCTCTACGACACCGCCCGCCGGCTCGAAACCCGGCTCCACACCGTCGAACGCATCATCAGCGCCGACCATCCCGATTTCCGCCCCGCGGTTCGCAGCGATGAAGATCTGGCGCAACTCGAAAACCCGACCAGGAGGAACTGAGATGTCTGCCAGCCGCACCAAATTCTACCTCGACAAGCAGAACGCCAAATGGAGCGGTGTGTGCTCGGGGATCGCCGATTACAGCGGGATCGATGTCCTCTGGGTCCGCGTCGGCGCCGTGCTGCTCACCCTGATGGGCGGCTTCCCCTGGACGCTGATCGCTTATTGGATGGTCGCCTGGATGGGCACGCCCAAACCCTTCGCGCTCTATGGCTCGAACGAGGAGGCGAAATTCTGGCAGGGCGTGCGCTCGAACCCGACCGCCTCCACCCGCGACATCCGCTCGCGCTTCCGCGACATCGACCGCCGGCTCGCCGACATCGAACTTTATTATACCAGCCACAACCGTCGCCTCGCCGACGAGATCGACAGCCTGCGCTGAAACGCGGCTGACGGGCAACAGGGAGACAACACATGAATTTCGGTGGAACCGGTTTCGTCCTCGCCATCATCGCACTGTCGATCGGCGGCTGGATGTTCACCACCTGGATCCGCGCCAAGCACGGCTATCCCGTTGAGAATGAATGGGGCGGCACGGTTCATCGAACCGACGCCGACGCTGATCGAAAAATCGCGCTGCTCGAAGGCGACAATGCCAAGCTCGCCGACAAGATCGTCCGGCTCGAAGAGCGGATCTCGGTTCTCGAACGCATCGCGACCGAAACCAACGGCCAGGCGGCGCAGCTCGCCGACCGGATCGATAGCCTGCGCTGAGGGGAAAGACAATGGAACTCGACTTTTTCAACGCCTTTGCCCCCGTCGCCGCCGTCGTCGGCCTCGCCACGGTCGGCGGATGGGTCTTCACCACCTGGCTCCGCGTCAAGAACGGCTACCCGCTCGAAAACAGCTGGGGCAAGCCGGTCTATCCCAAGATCGGCGACGAGGCGATGGAACGCATCAAGCTGCTTGCGCAGGAAAATGCGCAGCTGCGCGCCGAGCTCGGCTCGGTCAAGGACCGGCTCGCGGTGATCGAACGCATCGTCACCGACGAAAGCCACCGCGTGGCGAGCGAAATCGAGGCGCTGCGGCGCCCCGCGAACTGAGGAGCTGAACGATGAGCGGCGGATTTGTCCTGGGCTTTTTCTTCATCGTGGTCGCCGTGCCGACCATCATGGGCATCGGCTACGCCGCCTATGAGCGCCACCTGAAATTCAAGGAACGGCAGCTCATGGCGATCACCAACGAGACGGCGGAGAAAGCGGCGCAATATGCGGCGCAGACCGAACGGCTGGAGCAGCGCGTCCGCGTCCTTGAACGCATCGTTACCGACAAGGGAATCGATGTCGCCGACGAGATCGAAAAGCTGCGCGACGCGCCGCTCAACTGAACAGACAAGATATAAAGGATTCCCTGCATGAACCCCTTTGAAATGGTCATCGGCATCGTCCTGATCGTGACGATCGGCGGAATCATCCGCGCCAAGCACGGCATCCGCCGCGACAACAAGGGCAATGAATATTTTGCCGGCAACGCCGCCGACAAGGAAGAGACCAAGGCCCTGCTGGCCGAAATTCGCGCGCTCAAGGAGCGTATCCAGGTGCTCGAACGCATCGCCACCGACGGCAACCGCGCCGCCTCGCTCGACGAAGAGATCGAGCGGCTGCGCGACCGCCCGCAAATCTGATCGCCGACAAGGGAGCATCGCTCATGGCCTTCATCACCTCCGATCTCACCGCCGCCGCGGTCGCGCTCACCGCCCTCGCGATCGTCAGCATCGTCGCGCTGCGCGGCTGGCGCGACTGGATCCAGCTCAAGCGCGACGAACTCGCCGCGGGCCATGTCGCGGTCGCCCATGACGCGACCGTCCCCCACGCCGGATCGCGCATCGAGATCGCCGACCTCAAGGAACGGCTGCGCAAGCTCGAAGCGATCGCGGCGGGCGTCGATTTGTAAGAGTCCGTCGCCCCCGCGCAGGCGGGGGCCGCTGGCTGGATAGAGCCGACGGTGCAGCGTCATGCCCACAACGGCCCCCGCCTACGCGGGGGCGACGGCAAAGCTCTTCCCACGCCTCCCCAAATCTGTCACTGGCCCGCCCATGCGCAGCCTCGACGATATTTTCGCAGAATATGACTTTCTCGACGGCGACGATCGCTATCGCCTGCTGATCGAACTCGGCCGCGCGCTCGAGGCCATGCCCGACGCGCTCAAGACCGACGCCACGCTGGTGCGCGGCTGTTCTGCCAGCGTCTGGGTCTATCCCGTCCCGCAATCCGACGGTCGCCTTCATTTCCTCGCCGACAGCAATGCAGCGATCACCAAGGGCATCGTCGCGCTCGTCCTCGCCGCGGTGCAGGACAAAGACGCGGTCGAGGTCGCAGGCATGGACGTCGCCGCCGCGCTCGCCCCCTTCGACCTGACGCGCCAGCTGTCGTCGAACCGCACCCAGGGCGTCCCCAACATGATCGCGCTCGTCCAGGACACCGCCCGGCGTATCGCCGCGGGCTGACGCGCCGCGCCGGGCGCCCGCCGGCTCCTCTCCGGGAACAAAGAAAAGGGCGCGGGAGTTTCCTCCCGCGCCCTTTCTTTTGGTTTGTCCTGCGATCAGAATTGGTACGACACGCCGACCTTCAGACGCCACACCGACGAGCTGATGTTGACCAGATTGTCGGCATCGAACGAGTTCAGGCCCGCAGCGCTGGTGAAGATATACTTGCCGTCGGCATCGACACCGCTGACGGTCGCAATATCCTGGCGGCCGGCGAAATCACGGCGACGCTGAACGTTCCAATCCTTGTCGAGGAAGTTCAGGAAATTGTCCATCGTCGCATAGAGCTTGATCTTGTCCTTGCGGCCGAACAGGTGACCCGGCCCGGGCAGTTCCTGCGAGAAGGACAGGTCGACGTCGAAATACCAGTCGTTCGAGCAGGTGTTCCGCTCGATCGTACGACCCATGTAATTCTTCGCACAGCCCAGAGCGCTCGCGAAATCGGCGACCGCCTGGGCGACGCCCGCCGTCGACGACGGCGAGACGTTCGGATCGGTGGCGCCGGTCGGGATATAGGCCAGCGCGTTGTCGGTGCCCGAGGCATTGTCGTTGAACACCGAACCGCCCGTGAAGGTCAGGCTGTACGGACGACCCGAACGCGCCACGAAGGTTGCGCCGAAGCGCGTTCCCAGATCGCCGAAAAAGGTTTCCTCGAACGACGTCGACATCGTGATGTTGTGACGGCTGTTGAAGAAACCACGCGACGCGGCGGGGTTCTGGCGGTCGAACGCGGCGGTCTGGTCATAGTTCGACCCCGCGGTCGAGTTGTACATGTTCCGGCGATCCTGCGAGTCCGAGAAGGCATAGCCGAAGCTGAAATAGGCCGAACCGCCGTCGGTGAAGATGCCGCCGTCGAAATTCTTCGACAGCAGGAACGATGCCGAATGGCTGCGGAAGCTGCCGCCATTGGTCAGCATCAACTCGTCCTCGCGCGCCGTCGTAAAGCACGCGTTGGTGACGCCGGTGTAGATCGGCGTCGGCGTGATATCGGTCAGCTGGGCCGAGCAACCCGTGTTCAGCGGATCGATCGTCGCATAGACCGGGCGGCCGTCGATCGCGAAGCCCGACAGGCCGCGACGGATGTCGGGGACCTGGCTCAGATCGACGATCGTATAGGCATCGCGATATTTGCTGTAGATATAGTCGGCGTTGAAGTTCCACCCGCTGAAGAAGCCCGAGGGAGCGAAATTCAGCTCCGACGAGAAGCCGATGTTGGCGCGCAGCACCGACGGCAGCTTGATGTCGGGATCGATCGACTGGGTGAACCCCTGGCCGCGGGCAGCCGACGTGGAAGCGGCGGAGACGAAGCAGCTCGGCACGCCGGTAAACTGGCCGCCCACGACGACGTCGATCTGGCCGGTTGGGCAACCGGCGGCGCCCGTCGTGCCCTGAGCGAAGGCGCTGCCGTCGTTCTGGAAGGCGTTGCCGAACCACACGAGCGGATCGCCGCCCGAGAAGATGCCGACGCCGGCGCGCAGCTGCGCCCGGCTGAACACCGCGAAATCGTTCATGTCATAGGTCAGCGCCAGGCGCGGTAGAACGATCGGCGCAAGATTGCTGAAGCCGGTGTTGTTGGGGATGCCGTAACGCTGCTGGAATACCGGATTATAGTCCGGACGCCCTCCGTCGTACCAATCCACACGAACCCCGGCGACGGCGCTGAGCGCGTCGGTGACCTGCCATTCGTCCTGCGCGAAGATCGAATAGACGCTGCGCGTGAAGGCAGCAGCGGCGCTGTTGATGTCGCCCGTCGCAGTGACGTTGCCGAAGGCGCCGAACGTACAACCGTTGACGACATTGACCGGTGTCGTGGTGGTTGTCGCGGTGGTGCACAGCGGGTTCGCACCTGCGGGGCGCACGCCCGGCGACAGCAGGCCGGCGCGCAGATCGTCGATGTTGCGGAATACCAGAGTGCCGGTCGCATTCTGGACGAACAGGTTGAAAAGGTCGGCGCGGTTCAGTTCGGCGCCGACTTTCAGCGTGTGGTTGCCCACCTCGAGCTTCGCGACCGCGCGATACTGGTCGATCGTGGTCTGCAGATCGTTCGCCGAACGCGATGTGCCGGGTCCCGCCAGGACGGTGCCGTCGATGCCGGTCGGGTTGTCGATGCCGACGATGATGCGCGGGATCGGATTGGCCGACTGGGCTTCACCGCCGCCGACCGGATCCTGAAGATCCTGCACTTCCGAGCGCGAATAGCGGATTTCGGTCGAGAAGCTGTCGTTCCACTGCGAATAGAGACGGCCCGAATAATAGTTCGATTTGGTCCCGCTGAGATAATAGGTGTTGAGGCCGATCGCCTGCGGCGAGTTGCCGGTGAAAAGATCGTCGGGACGGATCACCGATTCCTCGAGCCGCTGATAGGTCAGTTCCAGGCGGTGCTGGTCGTTGATCTGCCAGTCGAGGCGGCCGAAATAGCGGTCGTTCTTGAACGGGCGATTGGTGACCAGCGGGCCGGTTTCGATGCCATAGACGCTGCTCAGCACGTCGGAGATCGCGTTGAACTGATCGACGCTGATCCCGGTCTGGCCGGTGCCGAGACCCGTTGGGTTGTTATCCTGCGACTGGCCCGCTTCCTGATGCTCATAGGCGCCGAAGATGAACAGACGGTCCTTGATCACCGGACCACCGGCCCACACGCCCCAGCGCTTGTCGGGCTCGATGGGGGGAACCGTGGGGACGCCCGGCAACTTGTCGCCGCGCATGCCATTGTCCGAATATTCAAAGAAGCCGCCGAAACGATAATCGTTGGTACCCGACTTGGTGACGACGTTGACGGCGCAGCCCGTGAACTGGCCATAGTCGACGTCGAACGGTGCGAACTGGACCTGCGTTTCGCGGACCGCGTCATAGGGCAGCGGGGTCGAACTGCGCGACGAGAAGCCGGTGTCGTTCAGGCCATAGACGTCGCCCTGGCTGATGCCGTCGACGGTGAAGGCGTTGCCGCGGTCGTTGCCGCCGAGGCACGAGATGCGGTCGACGCCCGAGCCGCCGTCGTCGCGGTCGAGGCTGACGCGCGGGTCGAGGCGGATGATGTCGCGGACGTCACGGTTGAAGCTGGGGGCGTTGGCCAGGACTTCGGCGGTGAAGCTGGTGCCCGGGCCTACCGCGAGCTGGGTGACGCGAACGCGCGAGCCGGTGACGACGATTTCGCCGCCGCCCGACGACAGCGAGAAGGTGAGCGAGGTGTTGCCCTGCAGCGTGGTGTACACGTCGCCGAGCGACTGGCCCTCATAGGCGCCGGCGTTGGCCGACACGCTGTAAGGGCCGCCGGTGACCAGGCCCGAGGCGGCGAAGCGGCCGTCGGCACCCGTGGTGATCGTGCGCTCGGCGCCGGTGCGGGTATCGGTGATCACGACCGTCGCGCCGCCGATCGGCGCGCCGTTGTCGTCGTTGACCTGGCCCTGGATGCCGGTGGTGATCTGCTGCGCCGCCGCCGGCGCCGCGACGACGGTCGCCACGCTGATGGCCATCAGGCTCGCGGCGATCGAATAACGAAGTTTCATGAATGTCCCCTTTGGTGCATCTGGTCGGCACGCGAAATGGGGCGCGCCTGACCTGCGAGCGCCCCTGAAGCCCGCATGTGGCACGATTGTGACAGCAAATGTGACAGTGCAAGCCGCGCGCGGCGGATCGTTGCCGCCGAAACTAAAAAAGCCCTGTTTTTCGTCGCGCGTCGCGACTTATCCACAAGCGAGGCTGCGTTTTTCCTATGGGGTGTTGCTGCAATGCAACATCGCTGGCGCGCGCCGCGGCGGCGCGCGCCGCGACTCAGGCGGCGTCGCCGGCTTCCTTCGCCTTGTCGGCATAAACGCGCACCGGGTCCTTGCGGCCCTCGACGACATCCTTGTCGACGACGATCTCGACCACGTCGGTCAGGTCGGGCAGGTCGAACATCGTGTCGAGCAGGATCGCCTCGACGATCGAGCGCAGCCCGCGCGCGCCGGTCTTGCGTTCGATCGCTTTCTTGGCGACCGCGATCAGCGCGTCGTCGGTGAAGGTCAGCACGACCTCCTCCAGGTCGAACAGCTTGCGATATTGCTTCACCAGCGCGTTCTTGGGCTCGCCCAGGATCTTGACCAGCGCATCGACGTCGAGATCCTCGAGCGTCGCGATGACCGGCAGGCGGCCGACGAATTCGGGGATCAGCCCGAATTTCAGCAGATCCTCGGGCTCGATCTGCTTCAGCACCTCGCCCTGGCGGCGTTCGTCGGGGCCGGCGACATGCGCGCCGAAACCGATCGACTTGCCCTGCAGGCGGTCGCCGATGATCTTTTCCAGGCCGCTGAACGCGCCGCCCGCGATGAACAGGATGTTGGTCGTGTCGACCTGCAGGAATTCCTGCTGCGGATGCTTGCGCCCGCCCTGCGGCGGCACCGACGCGGTCGTGCCTTCCATCAGCTTGAGCAGGGCCTGCTGCACGCCTTCGCCCGACACGTCGCGGGTGATCGACGGATTTTCGGCCTTGCGGCTGATCTTGTCGATTTCATCGATATAGACGATGCCGCGCTGCGCCTTTTCGACATTATAGTCGCTGGCCTGCAGCAGCTTG
>JAEULK010000053.1 GCA_016793775.1 Sphingopyxis sp.
CAAGGGCTTCCAATATGCGAAGGACCAATATGTCCTGCTCGACGACGAGGAGATCGAGGGGGTCAAGCTCGAGAGCAAGAAGACGCTCGAGCTCACCCAGTTCGTCGAGGCCGAGGATATCGACGAGATATATTTCGAGAAACCCTATTATGTCGTCCCCGCCGACGATCTTGCCGAGGAAGCGTTCATCGTGCTACGCGAAGCGCTCCGCCGCACCGGCAAGGTCGGTCTCGGCCAGCTCGCGATGCGCGGCCGTGAATATGTCGTCAGCATCAAGGCGTGCGGCCGGGGTCTTGTCATGGAGACGCTGCGCTATGCCGACGAGGTCAACAAGGCGGCGAGCTATTTCCGCGACATCGCCGACAGCGATCCCGATGAGGACCTGCTCGATCTAGCGACGACGCTGATCGACAAGAAGACGGGCAAGTTCGATGCGAGCGACTTTCACGACCGCTATGTGGAGGCGCTGAAGGAACTCATCGAGCGCAAGAAGAAGGGCAAGACGCTCAATCTCGACGACGACAAGGACGAAAAGGCGCCGAGCGGATCGAATGTCGTCGACCTGATGGCCGCGCTGAAAAAGTCGATCGGCGATGGCGGCGGGAAGGCGAAGGCCGGCAGTGCCAAAAAGGCGCCCGCCAAAAAGGCCCCCACGAAAAAGGCGCCAGCCAAGACAGCCGCGCGCAAGCGCGCATGAGCGGCGCCTTCGCAGTACCGATAACCGCCGGAGCTTCAGGCACCGGGACCGAACCGCTTGCGCGCCGGGTCGCGCTCGCAGCGGAAATAGTCCTTGATATGCGCGTTGAAGAAGGCGCCGAGCGATTCCGCGGCGCACAGCCCGTCGTAGATCGCGCACGGGACGCCATGATAAAGATATTTGCCGCTGTCCCGGAAGTTGATGGAAAGCACCGACGCCGCCTCGTCAAAGGCGACATGGTCGATCATGGTCGAGCGGGTGAAACGGCGCGCGCGCATATCGGCAGAGCGCGCCGCAGCCGCACAGGTTCCCACCAGGGCGCGGGCGAGCGCGCGCCGGCGGTCCGGGCGAGCGCCCCCTCCCCGCAGACCCGCCCCGCCTCTCCTTTCCGGCCCTGATCGATGGCGACCGAGCCGACAGCCGACGAGCTTCGCGCAATCGCCGAACACCGCGGGATGAAACTCGTCCGGTCGCGAAAGCGAACGCCGGGCGTCGGCGACTATGGGAAGTTCGGCCTCACCGATGCGGCGGGCAAGCCGCTCCTCGGGATCGGCGAACAAGGGCTCATGGCAAGCGCCGCCGACATCGCGCACTATCTTCGCGGCGGCGCGGCCGACAGCTGGAAACTCTCGGCCGAACGCGAACCCGCGGCGAAGCCTGCCAAGAAGGCACCCAAAGCCGCCGAACCTATCGAGGAGCAATTACCCATCCGTCGACGCGGAAAAACGCGTCCGCCACCGTCACCCGAGCCTGTGCGAAGGCGGCAGGATCCGCCGCCGCCGCCGAAGGCCAAGCCGGTGCTCAGGATCGTCACTCCCCAGCCCGTGCCCGAACCCGAGTCCAAGCTCAGCCTGCGGCCCGCGACTGGCAACGACCGAAAAGCTCTCGGTCGTCTGCTCGCGCAGCTTGCCGAGCCGCCGAAGCGCATATCGATCGATGCGAACATCGATGCGATCGGCAAGGCGAGGGCCGGACTTCTCGTCGCCGACGCCGGCGGGCTGGTCGGATGCTGCGCCTGGGCCGCCGTTCCGACCTTGCAACACGGCCTCGTCGGCCGCGTCACCCTGCTGCTTGTCGACGGCGACCATCGGCGCCGCGGCATCGGGACGGCGCTCCTGACCGCCGCCGAAACGGCTCTCGCCAAGGGCGGATGCGGCACGATCGAGATCATGAGCGACATCATGATCAACAACGCCCACAACTTCCTGCGCGCGCGGAACTATGAGCAGAAGAGTTACCGCTTCGTCCGTTCGGCGGGAGGGGCGCCAAAGGCCCGGCGAGACTGAGCGCGCCCCTTACCCGATTATCTTCCGCTCCCGGCCATGCGCCTTCCCGTGCCCCACGACATCGGGATAAAGCATCACCGCCGGAACGAAGAGGCGGGCGCCGTCGTCTCTCCACAGGCGATCGGCTTTCCCTCCGCAGCATCGACCAACGGATGATATCATGTTCGAGCGCCTGACAATTCTTGCCCAGCATGCGATGCCGAAGCGGCGGCTGACCGAATTCGCCGGCCGTGTTGCCGCATCGTCGGGCCGGCTGACCCCGCGACTGATCCAATGGTTCGTCGCCAAATATGGCGTCGACATGAGCGAAGCGGAAAATCCCGACATCCGCAGCTATGCAAACTTCAACGACTTCTTCACGCGTCCGCTGAAAGCCGGCGCTCGCCCGCGGGCGGAGGCCGATTTCATCTGTCCGGTCGACGGTGCCATCAGCCAGCTCGGCGCCATCGACGATCATCACATCGTCCAGGCCAAGGGCCACCGTTTCACCACCACCGCGATACTGGGCGGCGACGCTGCCCTCGCCGCGACGTTTCGCGACGGCAGTTTCGCCAACCTCTATCTTTCGCCCAAGGATTATCACCGGCTGCACATGCCGTGCGACGGGGAGCTCAGACGCATGATCCACGTCCCGGGCTCGCTCTTTTCCGTCAACCCGACGACCGCGCGAGGGGTGCCCGGCCTTTTCGCGCGTAACGAGCGGGTCATATGCCTGTTCGAGTCCCCCACTCACGGCCATTTTGCGATGATACTCGTAGGTGCGACCATCGTCGGCAGCATCGCAACGTCATGGCATGGCGTGGTGAATGCAAAGCGATCGGGCAAGATATCGTCATGGTCCTACGCCCCCGATGAAGTCTTGCTGCGCAAGGGCGACGAGATGGGTCGCTTTCTCCTCGGCTCCACGATCGTGATGCTGTTCGAGAAGCAAGCGATCGCGTTCAACCCCGATTGGTTTCCCGAACGGCCGGTGCGCCTCGGAGAGGAGATGGGAAGCGCCGTAGAGAAAGCCTCGGGCGGATAGCCGATCAACCCTGTAACATGCGCGGCAGCCGACGCGCCTCGCTAGGCGTCTCGGGCGGCAGGACGGTGCCAGGTTAGCTGGCGCAGGCGGATCGCCCTCCATCGGTGACGCGCCAAGGTGGCGCAGGGCGTCAAGGCTTGTGCCAACCCGCCAGAAAACGCGCGCCGGCTCCGGCCTCAATGGTAGCGACGTCCTCGGCCCACAGGCACTCGCCCGCCTGCGCGGTCACGCCGTCAGTCGCGACCGTGCCGCTGAGTGGGACGATCATCGCCCCATCCCTCGCATCGGCAAGCGGCGAAAGGTCGTTGGCGTTCAGGTGCGCGACCACAAGATGGCGGCTGTCGAGCAACAACGCGCTCTCTGCGATATCGACTTGGCGGCAGAGATCGCGTGACATTGGCGCGGCCTTCGCGACCGCCGTCCCATCGGCGAGGTGCAGCTCGCGCGGGCGGCCGTAATCGTAGAGACGATAGGTAACATCCACATTCTGCTGAATTTCGACGAGTGTGACCCCGGTGCCGATCGCATGGACGGTTCCGGGCGGAATATGAAAGAACATGTTCGCGCGCACCGGATGCCACTCCATGAGCGCCTCGATAGCACCCGAGCGGGCGGTATCGGCGAGTTCGCGCTCGCCGAGCGCGCGGAGCGTGCCAATGCCGAGCACCGCGTCCGGCTCAGCGTCAAGAATGTACCAGCATTCCTCCTTGCCTGCGGGAAGTCCGCGCGCCTGCGCCTGCCGGTCGTCGGGATGGACCTGGATCGACAAGCGCTCGCTCGTGAAGATATATTTCACGAGCAGCGGATTGGATTTGGGCGGACGAAACCAGATTTCGCCGACGCGGCCACCAGTCCGTGCATCGAAGGGCGGAGGAAGCCGATCGACGCCCCAAGGTTTCTCGACCCTGATCGTATCAAGCTTCTGTGCTTTCATGGTCACATCCATCACTCCCAGTCTGAAGCATATGCCGGTTGGCTCCGGCGCAGCGCATATTCCCAGGCGCGGCCAGGAAGGCGAACAGCGCAAATGGCGTCGGCGACGCGCCGGAAGAGCGGGTAAACCTGTTCCTCGCGAGTCGGCATGCTACCGAAACAATGGTCGCCAGGCCGGGTTGCAGCGACTAACCCATGTTGTGACGATTTAGCTGTAGCGCGCCGACCGCCTCTACATCTTTGCTTCCCAATGCCGGCTGTCGTGCCTTCCGTGCGGGGCGCCGCGCGATGCTCTTCACAGCTTCCGACAGTCTCCCACAGGCAGACACTTCAACCCCTTGAAATCCTGACCATAGCTTTCCTACATCGACGCCGCAGCCGCTCGGGCTGCAACATCCTCAACTTGGCATGGAGAAGAAGATGTCCAGCAAACATATCGATTATCTGCGGCGCGAGCATGCCCGCCTCGACGCCGAAATCGATCGGGAGGCGCAGCGCCGCCAGCCCGACGAAGTCCTGATTGCGCGGCTCAAGAAGCTGAAGCTGGCGATCAAGGACCAGATCGCGGCATGGAGCCGCGATACCGGCGACAGTCGCGTCGCCTGACCCGATCGCGGAGCCGCGCGCGTTGCGGCTCCGCGCTTTGGCGCTGCGGATTTTCGGAACATGGCGCATCCAGAATCTTCGCGCGCGCGACCTCTTGAAATCGAAAAATGGCTTCCTAATTTTTTCCCGGATGCCGGATTTTCCGGGTCCTGAGGACATAGAGAGCGCCGGCTCTAAGTCCCGGCGCATCTCATGCCCGAATTGCTTCAATCAGGAGGATTTGGAAATGAGAACCGACTTTGACTTCACCCCCTACCGCCGCTCGACGGTGGGCTTCGATCATCTCTTCGACCTGCTCGAGAAGGGGCAGCGCGGCGAAACGTCCGATGGCTTTCCCGCCTTCGACATCGTGCGCGATGCCGATGACCGCTTCCGCGTCACGCTGGCGGTCCCGGGCTTCAAGCCCGACGAGATCGAGATCGTCGCGCAGCAGAACCAGCTGACCGTCATAGGCAAACCGGCGGAAGACGAAGCGAAGAGCACCTATCTTCACCGCGGCATCGCGCGAAGCGCGTTCGAACGGCGCTTCCAGCTCGCCGACTATATCGAGGTCGGCAGCGCGAGCTTTGCCGACGGCCTGCTCGCGATCGAACTCAACCGGGTCATCCCCGAGGCGATGAAGCCGCGCAAGATAGAGATCGGCAGCGGCAACACCGAAACGCGCCGGATTGGATCGTCGAAGGAAAAGACTCTCGAGACCGCCTAACGTCTGGCGGAGCCGTTGTTCAGCGGCGGCCCCGCTTCGCTGTATCAGACGAACCAAAACACGATGAAGGTTCCGGTACGCGGCGACGCTCCCGATCCGTCAGTCGATCGCCCGGATCATATCCGCCGCGCTCCACTCGGCGGGCCCGATCAGCGCATCATGCGCGATCCGCACCGAATGAAGCGCAGCTTCAATCTGCCGCCGCCACATGGCCAGAAAATCGAACAGCACCGGGAAGTCGGGCGGAAGATCATAGTCCTGCCAGACGTACAGCTGGAGCAGCGAAGGATGATCGGGCCGGTAATAATGGATCTCCGCGGTCGTTAGCCCATAGCCGTCCAACTGTGCGATCAGCGCGCGGTCGGTCATGGCGCGCGCGTCTCGCCCCCGTCGAGCGACCGAAGCGCCGCGAGCACATCGTCGACTGGCACCGCTCGCCTCGCCCCCGGGGGTTTGCGAAGCGCGGGCTTGTTGCGGACCGCCGAGCGATCCGATGCCCAGGATGCGAGAAGGGCGCGCTTGACCTCGGGCTCGAGGCTCGGGTGACGCGCCACGTCGAAGGGATGAAGAAAACGGGAAAATGGCTCGGACATGATCGTGCCTCCTTCCTTGTAGCCTTTCCTTTCCTGTCGTGCGGCAGGCTGCCGCGACCAAAGATTTTGGAAAGGAAGCGAGTCGAGTCAAGAGGTCTCAGCCCGTTGATAAGGGGCATTTGTTTTGCGCTGGCGCGAATGCGAAAAAATTTTCGTCGACCCTCTTGAAGCAAAAAATTCCGCTTCCTAGCTCATCGGCGCCGCGCGTCCCGGACAGGCGCGCCGGCTTATCATATCGCTATGCAACATGGAGGTTATGCATGCATTTCCGTCCCTTGCACGACCGTGTGGTCGTCCGCCGCATCGAAGCCGAGGAGAAGACCTCGGGCGGCATCATCATCCCCGACACCGCCAAGGAAAAGCCGCAGGAAGGCGAAGT
>JAEULK010000106.1 GCA_016793775.1 Sphingopyxis sp.
CGGTCGGCCCGCGCCCCCTCGACACACCCTGGGGCAGCGGGTCCCTTCCCTGGTCCCTACTCCCCGCGACACGAACGGATTGAGAGGACGGTCTTAAAGTCATGCGTATCCTCTTCGTCCTGATCTTCGCGCCGCTGATCACGCTGGCCCTGCTCTATTTCCTCTTCCCCGGTCGCCTCGTCGCCTTGGGCCGCTGGATGCTCCGCAAGCGCGGCGGGACGGTGCAGAAAAGCCTAACCGTCGATGGCCGCGACTGGCCCTATCTCGAGGGCGGCGACCCCGCCAAGCCTCTGCTGCTGCTCGTCCACGGCTTCGCGGGCGACAAGGATAATTGGTCGATGATCGCGCCGTACCTGACGCGCGACTATCATGTCATCGCGCCCGATCTGCCCGGCTTCGGCCAGAATGAGCGTAATCCGCAACTCGCCTATGACATCGCGGCGCAGACCGCGCGGCTCAAGAGTTTCGCCGACGCACTGGGGTTCCCGCGTCCCCATGTCGCGGGCAATTCGATGGGCGGCTGGATCGCGCTGCGCTACGCGCTCGACTATCCCGACGCGCTCGCCAGCCTGACATTGCTCAACAATGCCGGGGTCAATGGCGCGGACGAGAGCGACCTTCAGAAACAGGCGGCGAACCAGGATTACAACCCGCTCGTCCTCGCCAGCCTCGAGGATGCCGACCGGTTGGTCGCGATGGTGGTGCACAAGCCGCCCTATCTGCCCAAGCGGCTCAAGCCGGTCTTCTACGCCGACGCGCTCAAATATCGCGACCAGCTCGACACCATCTTCTGGATCATCGCCAACGAGGGCCGCGACCATCCGCTCAACGACCGGCTGGGCGAGGTCAAGGCGCCGACCCTGATCATCTGGGGCCGCCACGACCGGCTACTCGACGTCAGCTGCGTGCCCGTGCTCGAAGCCGGTATCGCGGGCAGCCGAAGCCATATCTTCGAGCATGTCGGCCATGTCCCGATGATCGAGGACCCCAAGGCGACCGCCGCGGTGATGAAGGGCTTTCTTGCCAAGCACTGATTGTGCCGCCACTCTCCCTAAAAACAGGGAGAGCGTTCATGCGGTTGAAGGTCGGCCTGCTCGGCGGGGGCAGCTGGGGTACGACGGTGGCGGCGATGGTGTCGCGCAACGCGCCGATCACCCTGTGGGCGCGCGATGCCGAGACGGTCGAGAGCATCAACAGTTTCCGCGAGAACCGGAAATATCTCCCCGGCATCACCCTGCCGTCGGCGGTCCGCGCGACGAACGACATGGCAGAGGTTGTCGCGGGCGCCGATGTGCTCGTGATGGGCGTGCCTTCGCACAGCTTTCGCGGCGTGCTCGAGGAGGCGAAGCAACATCTCCGCCCCTGGGTGCCCGTTATCAGCCTGACCAAGGGCCTCGAACTCTCGTCGGGCAAACGCATGACCGAGCTGATCGAGGAGGTGCTACCCGGCCATCCCGTCGGCGTGCTCACCGGCCCCAACCTCGCGCGCGAGATCATGAGCGGCCAGGCGGCGGCCAGCGTCTTGTCGATGGAGGACGAGATCGTCGTCCGCGCGCTCCAGCCGGTGTTCCACTCCGGGCTGTTCCGCGTCTATACCAACACCGACCTCTTGGGCTGCGAGCTCGGCGGGGTGCTCAAGAACATCATCGCGATCGCGGTCGGCATGGGCGACGGGCTCGGCGCGGGCGACAACACCCGCTCGGCGCTGATGACGCGCGGGCTTGCCGAGATCACCCGGCTCGGCGTCGCGATGGGCGGGCGCGCCGAGACCTTTGCGGGGCTGACCGGCATGGGCGACCTCATCGCAACGTGCACCAGTCCCTTGAGCCGCAACCGCCATGTCGGGGTCGAACTCGGCAAGGGCCACAGGATCGACGACATCATCGCGGGCATGAACATGGTCGCCGAAGGGGTGAAGAGCGCGCCGACGGTGATCGCGCTCGCCGAAAAGCACGGCCTCGTCATGCCGATCGCGCAGGACGTCTACGACGTGACGCAGGGCATTCGCGACGCGCAGGAGGTGTTTCGCGGCCTGCTTCGCTCGTCGGTGGGTGACGAAGCGCACCCCGGCTGAGCCGATTCCACCGCCAGCCGTTCTGAATCCCCGCCGAGCCGGGAAGAAATCGGCGCGGCTGATCGTTCTACCTCCGACCACCGTGTCAATCAGGAGATGGACGATGAAAAAATGGACCACCCTAGCCATTCTCGCGGCGCTTCCGGCAGGTGCCGTCGCTGCGGTGCCCTATGGTTCGATGCCGCCGGGTTTCGACCCGCCGCCGGTGCGCTCGACGCCGATCGCGGGCAAGTACAATCAATATTGGTATAATTACAAAACGGACATTCTGGAGGCCGAGAAGGAGCTGGTCAGCGACCTGCGCCATTCGACCGACCGCGAGGACCGCTGGGACGCGTGGGATGAATGGACCGTCGAGGTCGCCGATGCCGACAAGGATTATGTCAAGGAAATGCGCAAGAAGGGCTATCGCACCGGCCGCGTGACGGTCGGCGGCTGAGCCGCGCCACGAGCTCCCCGGGAGCGAGACTTCCGGGTCGCAAGGGAAGGGCGGGTGTCACATGGGGCGCCCGCCCTTTCTCTTGCGCTCAATAGCTGCGCGGCATCCCCAGCACATGCTCCGCCACGTAAGACAGGATCATGTTCGTACTGATCGGCGCGACCTGATAAAGCCGCGTTTCGCGGAACTTGCGTTCGATGTCATATTCGGCCGCGAAGCCGAAACCGCCGTGGGTCTGGATGCACGCCTCGCCCGCCGCCCAGCTCGCCTCGGCGGCGAGCATCTTCGCCATATTGGCCTCGGCCCCCGCATTGTCCCCCGCCTCATATCTGGCGATGCCGTCGTGGACGAGCAGTTCGGCGGCGCGCATCTGGGCGTAGGCGCGGGCGATCGGGAATTGCACCCCCTGGTTCTGGCCGATCGGGCGGCCGAACAGCACGCGTTCCTTGGCGTATGAACTCGCCTTCTCGATGAACCATTTCGCATCGCCGATGCATTCGGCGGCGATCAGCAGCCGTTCGGCATTCATGCCCGAGAGGATGTAGCGGAAACCCTTGCCCTCCTCGCCGATCAGGTTCGCGGCCGGGATGCGCATATTGTCGAAGAATATTTCGGTCGTCGCATGGTTCATCATCGTGTCGATCGGGCGGATCGACAGCGTGCCCGCGGCGAGCGCCTCCTTCATGTCGACGAGGAAGACCGAAAGGCCTTCGGTGCGGCTCGCCGCTTCCTCGCGCGGCGTCGTGCGCGCGAGCAGGATCATCAGGTCGCTATGCTCGGCACGGCTGGTCCACAGCTTCTGGCCGTTGACGACATATTCGTCGCCGTCCCTCTTGGCCACGGTCTTCAAACTCAGCGTGTCGGTGCCGCTCGTCGGTTCGGTGACGCCGAACGCCTGCAGCCGCAGTTCGCCGGTCGCGACGCGCGGCAGGTAGCGCGCCTTTTGCTCCTCCGACCCGTGGCGCAGCACCGTGCCCATCACATACATTTGCGCGTGGACGGCGCCGCCGTTACACCCCTGGCGCTGGATTTCCTCAAGGATCGCGGCGGCGGCCGAGAGCGGCAGCCCCGCGCCGCCATAGTCCTCGGGGATCAGCGCGGCGAGATAACCCGCCTCGCCGAGCGCGGCGACGAACTCGCTCGGATATTCGCGGGCGCCGTCCTTGGCCTGCCAATACGGGCCGGGAAATTGCGCGCAAAGCTTGGCGACCTCTTCGCGGATATCCGAATAATCCCGCATCATGCCGCCTCGAAGATCGCGGCGATGCCCTGGCCGCCGCCGATGCACATCGTCTCCAGCCCATAGCGCCCGCCGCGCCGATGCAGTTCGCGGGTCAGGTTGGCGAGGATGCGCCCGCCCGTCGCGCCGATCGGATGGCCGAGCGAGATGCCCGAGCCGTTGACGTTGAGTATCGCCATGCGGCTGTCGTCGTCGCTCCAGCCCCAGCCCCCCAGCACCGCGAGCACCTGCGGCGCGAAGGCCTCGTTGAGCTCGACAAGGTCGATGTCGCCCCAGCCGAGGCAATTGCGCGCGAAGAGGCGCTCGACCGCGGGCACCGGGCCGATGCCCATGCGGCTGGGGTCGCAGCCCGCAGCGGCCGAGCTGTGATACCAGGCGATGGGGGTGAGCCCGAGTTCTTCGAGCTTGTCCTCGGCGACGACGAGGCACGCCGCCGCGGCGTCATTCTGCTGGCTGGCATTGCCCGCGGTGACGACGCCGCCTTCGAGCGGACGCAGCCTGCCGAGGCTTTCGAGCGTCGCGTCGGCGCGATAGCCCTCGTCATGATCGAAGATGACCGGGTTGCCCTTTTTCTGCGGCACCGCGACGGGCACCAGTTCGTCGGCGAACAGTCCGTTCGCCCAGGCGGCGGCGGCGTTCTGGTGGCTGCGCACCGCATAGGCGTCGCACGCCTCGCGGCTGATGCCATAATCCTTGGCGAGGTTTTCGGCGGTCTCGATCATGCCGCTGATCACGCCGAAACGCTCGACCGGCTGCGACATCACGCGCCCGCGCGTCAGCCGGTCGTAGAGCGTGAGATTGCCCGCGCGCACGCCCTTGCGGATGTCGGTGCTGTAATGTTCGACGTTCGACATGCTTTCGACGCCGCCCGCGACCACGACGTCGGATAGGCCCGTCTGGACCATCATCGCGGCGTTGACGATCGCCTGCAGCCCCGAGCCGCAGCGGCGGTCGAGCTGGTAACCGGGCACCTCGATCGGCAGCCCGGCGGCGAGCCACGACCAATGGCCGATGCACGGCGCTTCGCCATTGCCATAGCCTTGCGAAAAGACGACGTCGTCGACGCGCGCGGGGTCGATCTTCGTCCGCTCCATCAGCGCCTTCAGGATGACGGCGCCGAGATCGCCCGCGGTCAGGCTCGACAATGCGCCGCCGAACTTGCCGACGGGGGTGCGGATGGGGGCGACGATGGCGGCGCGGCGAAGGGTCATCTCTGTTCTCCGGATTCAGGAAAGGCCGACGATACCGGCATCGACCAGCCGCGCAATCTCGCCCGACGGCAGCGATAGCCGCTCGGCCAGCACCTCTTCCGAATGCTGGCCGTTGCGTGGGGCGGGGGCGGGGGGTAGGCGGTCGGCCTGCGGGATCGTCGCAAAGGCGCCCGCGGCGGGATAGGCGAAGCCGCTGGGGTTTACCGCTGCACCGAAGATCGAATTGTCCGCGACCAGCGCGGGGTCGTGCGCGGCGTCGAGCATCGTGCGATAGGGCGAATGGACGATCCCCCCCGCGTCGAAGGCGGCGGCGAGGTCGGCATGATCGCGCACCGCAATGGCGCGCTCGAACAGCGGATAGAGCGTATCGCGGTGATCGAAGCGCAGCCCGTCGTCCTTGGCGAAGGAAACCCCGCGCGCGGCTTCGATCGCGGCGACCGCTTCGCCGAGATCTAGCGCCGTAACAAGGTTCGCCCATTGGCGCGGGGTGACCACGACGATCATCGTCCGCTCGCCGTCGCGCGTCACGAAGTCGCGCCCGAACAGGCCATAGACGGCGTTGCCGAGCCGCGGGCGGTTCGCCCCGCCGTACATGACCTCCGCGATGCCGCCGAGATTGGCGACGGTGCCGATCGCGATGTCCGACAGCGGCAGCCGCACCTCGCCGCCTTCGCCGGTCGCGGCGCGGCGCTGGATCGCCGCCATCAGCGCGAAGGCGGCATAGGCGCCGGTCAGCAGGTCCCAGGCGGGCAGCACATGGTTGACCGGTTCGGGCCCCGCGCCGGTGAGCATCGGATAACCGACCGCATTGTTGACCGTATAGTCGAGCGCGGGCGAGCCGTCGGCCCAGCCCATCACGCGGACGGTGATCAGGTCGGGGCGCCCCTTGGCCACCGTCTCGTGCGACAGGAAACCGCCGACCGGAAAGTTGGTCACGAACTGGCCGGTCGCGCGCACCAGCGCCTGCAGCAATTCGCGCCCCTCGGGCCGACCGAGGTCGAGCGCGACCGACTTTTTCGCGCGGTTGAGATTTTCCCAATAGAGCGAGTCGTTATTCTCCGTCACTGGCCAGCGCCGGAAATCGGGACCGCCGCCGATCTGGTCGACGCGGATCACCTCCGCCCCCATCTGCGCGAGATAGAGGCCCGCGGTCGGCGACGCCACAAAGGACGACGCCTCTATGACCGAGAGATTGGGGAGGAGGTTATACATGGCGTGCCACGCAACCCATGTGTCCCCGCGAAGGCGGGGACCCAGAGCGCTCGTACGCGACGTAAAAGCTGCTCCGCTCTGGGTCCCCGCCTTCGCGGGGACACGAGAAATGCGAACTATGCATCCGCTCGCCCGATGATCGCGATCGACGAGACATTCTGGTTCGGCATCCCGCCCAGATTGTGACTGAGCGCGAAGACCGGATTGTCCCGCCGCTGGCGCTCGCCCGCGCGGCCGAGGATCTGGAGATAATTCTCGTAGATCATGCGCAGCCCCGACGCGCCGATCGGATGCCCGAAGCATTTGAGGCCGCCGTCGATCTGGCACGGAATCGGGCCATCGCTATCGTAGAATCCGTCGAGTACGTCGCGCCAGCCCTGGCCTTCCTTCGAGATATGCAGATCCTCCATCGTCACCAGTTCGGTCACCGAGAAACAGTCGTGCACCTCGATCAGGCTGAGCTGCGATCGCGGGTCGGTGATCCCCGCCTCGTCATAGGCCTTGGTCGCGGCGACGCGCGTGGTGTGGAAATAGCTGCCGTTCCACCCCTGCGCCTGCATCTCCCAGCCGTTCGAGGTCGCGAGCTGCAGCGCCTTCACCGTGACGATATCGGTCTTGCCGAGCGCGCGGGCGATTTCGGGGGTGGTGACGATCGCGCAGGCGGCGCCGTCGCTGACCCCGCAGCAATCGAACAGCCCGAGCGGCTCGGCGATCATCGGCGCGTTCAGCACCTGATCCATCGTCACCGCCTTTTGCAGATGCGCCTTGGGGTTTTTAGCGCCGTTCGCATGGCTCTTGACCGAGACATGCGCCATCGCGCGTTTGAGGTCGTCCTTGCCGACGCCGTGAACGCCGCGATAGGCACTGGCGAGCTGCGCGAAATTGCCCGGCGCCGACCCGGTGATCCCGACCATGTCGTGCGTCGTGCCGCGCGTGCGGACGGGCAGGCCGCCATAGCCGGTGTCCTTCAATTTCTCGGCGCCCATCGCGAGCGCGATGTCGCAGGCGCCCGAGGCGACCGCATAGACCGCGCCGCGAAAGCTTTCGGTGCCGCTGGCGCAGTAATTTTCGACCTTGGTCACCCCGATGTCGGGCAGGCGCAGCGCGACCGCGAGCGGGATGCCGCTCGGCCCGATATTCTGCGCGTCGAACGCGGCGCCGAGCCAGGCGGCGTCGATCTGGCTCGCCTCGATCCCGGCGTCGGCCATCGCCTCTTCATAGGCTTCGAGCATCAGCTGGTCCTCGTCCTTGTCCCAGCGTTCGCCGAACTTGGCGCAGCCCATGCCCAAAATGGCGACCTTGTCGCGGATACCCTTGGCCATATTCACCTCCAACTATTCCCCTCTCCCCTTGAGGGAGAGGGATGCGAAGACTTGGCAGCTTGCTGCCTAGTCGTAGCTGGGTGAGGGGTTGTGGTCGCTTGCGACCACGCGAGCCAAGGGCTCGCAACCCCTCATCCAAGTTCGCCTAATCGCTTCGCGATAAGGCTCCCTATCCTTCTCCCTCAAGGGGAGAAGGATCAAAACGCCGGCGCGGCTTTCCAGAAATAGCGGCGGAACCCGCGGTTCTCGTCATACGCCTTGATGCGGAACATCATGCGCAGATCGGCGCCGACGTCGAGCGTATCGCCCGCGAAATCGGTGAACTCGGTCATCATGCGCCCGCCGCCGACAAAGTCGATATTGCCATAATAGCTCGGCGGATCGGGCGAGTAGGTGAGCGCGTCGGCGGTCCAGGTCATCACCTTCGCCGGCACCTCGGCAAGCGGATAATCCTCCTGCGTGCCGACTGCATGGTCGTTGGCGTTGACGCTGACTTCGCTCTTCGGGAATTGCACCGTGCCGGTCTTGGTGCAGCGCCCGCCGACGAGGCCGAGCACCGCCTTGCGACCCCGCCACAGCGCGGTCAGCGCGGTCTTGCTGTCATGCTCGGCGCGCGCGCCGCGGTCGAGCGGGAGCAGCCCGCGGTGGAAGAGATATTTGGCGTAATTGGTCGATTCGATCCGCCGCGCGAGCCAGCCCGATACGCCGAGTCGCGGTTTGATCGAACCGATCTTGTCGGTGACCTCGAACAGCAGCAGGTCGCAGCCCTGCCCGAAGCTGGCCAGCAGGATGCGCTGGCCGGCCTTGGCGGTTTCGAGCGTCGCGCTCAGCATCACCAACGCATGCGCGACGCCAGCATGGCCAAGCGTCGCGGTGAGGGCGTCGGCGACCGCGCTGTCGGCGACTCCGGCCTTTTTCGCGAGCATTTCGGGCACGCCCTTGACCGCGACGGGCACCAAGAAATGATCGATCGCGTCGCCCTTCACGCCCGCCTTGGCGAGCAGCGCGGCGATCGCCGGGGTCATGATCCTGGCGAAACCTTCGTCGCGGACCCAGCGCGCTTCCCAGTCATAGTCGTGCGCTTCGCCCGCTTCACGGAAATGATCGACGAAGTCGACCGTCACGCTGTGGCTGGCGATCAGCTTTGCCAGCGGCTCGCCGCTGCCGACGAGCACCGCGGCCGCCGCGTCGCCGCTGGTCATCTCGCGTTCCGACGCGGGTTTGGGGGTGGTGATTTCGGCGGCGGTCACCAGCGTCGTTTCGCTGCCGTCGAGGGCTGCCAGCAGCGCCGAGGTCGCCGCGCGCTGTGATCCCGCGACGTCCAGCGCGCCGACCGCGTCGGGCAGGTTCAGCGCTTCCTTGACGATGCCGGCGTTCTGGCGGTCGGCAAACGGGAGCGTGGTCGAGGCGATGGCGACGCGCTGGACGATCGCACGGTCGAGGCCGTCGAGCGCATCGCGCGCGGCCTCGAGCGCCATGGTGACGCTATCCTCGTCCCAATTGGCGACCGCCTTTTCGCCCTTTGCCAGCCCGCGCAGCCCCCCGGCGAACCAGCCGTTCGTCGCATGGATGGCGCTGCGCTGCAGCCGGGTGATCGGCACATAGGCGCCGAAGGACAGGATTCCGAACTCGCTCATGCCGCCTCCGCATAGCCGTTGGTGAAGATGATCGTGTCGCGCTCGACGACGCGGGCGCGGAAGGCGAGCTTGCCACCTTCCTCGTCCCAGATCGAGGTCTCGATCGTTTCGCCGGGATAGACCGGCGACGAAAAGCGACCGTCGAGGCGCTTGAGGCGCGCGGGTTCGTTGCCGCAGCGCGCCGCGAGCAGCGCGCGGCCAATTACGCCATAGGTGGCAAGGCCATGCAGGATCGGTCCGTCAAAGCCGGCGCCCGTCGCGACATCGGGGTCGATGTGCAGCGGGTTGAGATCGCCCGACAGGCGATAGATTTGGGCCTGATTAGCGGCCGTGGTCAGCGTCACCACCTCGTCGGGGGCGCGGTCGGGGATGGCGTGCGGCACCGGCGCACCCTCGGCCGATCCGCCGAAACCGCCGTCGCCGCGCAGGAAGGTCATCGAGCGCGAGGTGGCGAGATGCATGCCGGCGCCGTCGTGGATCTCGCGCGTGACCATCGCGAGCGCGCCCTTGTCGGCGCCCTTGTCGTAGAGCGCCTCGACCACCGTCGACCCGACGATCTCGCCCTCGACCGGCAGCGGCGCGTGCAGGATCGTCGACTGCTCGCCGTGGAGCACTTTCTGCCAGTTCGCGCCGAGCGCCGGGTCGCGCCAGATGAAGCCCGGATAGCCGAGCGTCACCGCCATCGTCGGCAGCGCCTTCAGCCGTTCCTCGAACAGGAAATCGAGCTCGCCCGCCCCGATGCCGAGCGCGTAGAGGATCGTATCGCGCGGCGTCAGCGTCTGCCGCGTGACGATCGGCGGCATCGCGAGGAGGTAGGCGGGATCGATCATACGGTCCTTCCCCAACGGGGGAGGGGGACCACCCGAAGGGTGGTGGAGGGGCACTGGAGATCATACGCGGCGCTCGACACCGCGTGCCCCTCCACCATGCTTCGAGTTTGGGGTTGAATTGCCCCCGGCAATCCAAGTCCGGTCCGGGGGACCGGACGACCCCAAACTGTCTCCCTCCCCGTTCCGGGGAGGATCACGTTAAATCGGATCATAACCGAACACGTCCCCCGAACGCTCGGCCGGATCGGCAAAGCTGCCGCGGAACGCCGGGAGCATTTCGTCGGCGATCGCCTGCGGCGTCCAGCCCTCATTCTTCTGCATCGAACGGATCGGGCGCGGTTTCGAGAAGAGGAAAATCTCGTTCTTGCGGACGCCGAACACTTGGTTCGACACTTCCTGCGACGCGTCGCTGGCGAGGAAGGCGACGAGCGGCGCGATCTTGTCGGCCGTCATCGTCTTCATCCGCTCGATGCGCAGCGCCTCGGCCTCGTTGGTCGCGGGGATCGTGGCGATCAGCCGGCTCCACGCAAAGGGGGCGATGCAGTTCGAGCGCACCCCGGCGCGCGCCATGTCGAGCGCGATCGACTGCGACAGCCCGACGATGCCGAGCTTCGCCGCCGAATAATTGGCCTGGCCGAAATTGCCGATCAGTCCGCTGGTCGAGGTGAAGTGGATGAAGCTGCCCGACTGCTGATCGCGGAAATAGGGCGTCGCCGCCTTCGAGACGTTGAAGCAGCCGTTCAAGTGAACGTCGATGACGGCGTTCCAATCCTCATGGCTCATCTTGTGCCAGATGCGGTCGCGCAGGATGCCGGCGTTGTTCACCACCGCGTCGATGCGGCCGAAGTTCTGCACCGCATCCTCGACGATGCTCGCGGCCCCCTTGGGGTCCGACACGCTGGCGCCATTCGCCAGCGCCTTGCCGCCGGCGGCCTCGATGTCGTTCACGGTTTCCTGCGCGGGGCTGAGGTCGGCGCCTTCGCCTTCGGCGCTGCCGCCCAGATCATTCACAACCACAGACGCGCCTTCCCTGGCGCAGAGCAACGCGATCTCGCGCCCGACGCCGCGTCCCGCTCCCGTCACCGCGACCACCTTGCCGTCCAGCATGCCCATGTCGGCTCCTCTCCCGTCCGTTATCGCCGACCTTAATAGATAGCAGTCTAACCAATCAAGCGCGGCCTTGCGGTGGCCGTAACCCATATCACCTAGTTATACAACTCATCAGAGGCTGGCTTCGCCCAGCAGCGCCTTTGCCTCATCGCCCTGCCAGTCGATTGCGCCGACCACGCGCCAGATTTCGCGCCCCTTGGTGTCGTAGAGGATGCTCGTCGGCAGCGCGCTGTTATAGGCGTCGAGCAGGCCGTTCTCGGGATCGAGATAGGGCTGGAGCGTCGATAGCCCCGCGCGCTGGAACCAGGGATCGACTACCGCAGCGCCCTGCAAATCCTGCGCGACCGCGACCACCGTAAGCTCGTCCTGCTGCGAGGCAGCGAGCTTGTCGAGCGTCGGCATCTCGGCGACGCATGGGGCGCACCAGGTCGCCCACAGGTTGACGAGAAAAGGCTTGCCCCGGAAGGACGCGAGCGTGACCGAAGCGTCGTCGGGGCCGGTGAAGGCCGCCTCGGGCGCGGGCCTGCCCGCTTCGGTGCGGATCACCTGGTGTTTGAAGGTCTTGACCCCCGGCCCCGCTTCGGAACCCGAAATATTTGCTTGGCCCGGCGCGGGTTGCTCCCCGGCGGCCTTTTCCCTATCGCAGCCCGCGATCGATCCGGCCAGCAGCACGGCGAGGATCGCAGGGACAAGGCTTGGGACGCGGCGGATGGCGGATTCTCCGAACAGCAACAGCATGTGGGGCGGCCGCTTCGGTGCCGGTCCCGCGGCGATCATGCAAGAGATAAACGCATCGATCCCGGTCGATAAGCGCCTGTGGGAAGAAGATATCGCCGCGAGCCGCGCGCATGCCGCGATGATCGGCGCCGCGGGAATCATCTCGCCCGACGATGCGGCGACGATCGACGCCGGCCTCGCGCAGATCGCCGGGGAATTCGCGGCGAACGGCGTCCCCGTCGACCTCGCACTCGAAGACATCCACATGACCGTCGAATCGCGGCTCAAGGAAATCATCGGCGAGCCCGCCGGGCGGCTCCACACCGCGCGCTCGCGCAACGACCAGGTCGCGACCGATTTCCGCCTGTGGACGCGCACCGCCTGCACCCGCATCGACGCGGGACTGAAAGCGATCCAGGCGGCGCTGCTCGCGCGCGCCGAGGAACATGCCGACAGCATCATGCCGGGTTTTACGCATCTTCAGGTCGCGCAGCCGGTGACGCTCGGGCATCACCTGCTCGCCTATGTCGAGATGTTCGCGCGCGACCGGTCGCGCTTTGCCGATGCGGCGAAGCGCCTCAACGAATCGCCGCTCGGCGCGGCGGCGCTCGCGGGCACCAGCTTCCCGCTGGATCGCAACGCCACCGCCGCGGCGCTCGGCTTCGACAGGCCGATGGCGAACAGCATCGACGCGGTGTCCGACCGCGACTTCGCGCTCGAATTTTGCGCGTCGGCTTCCATCGCCGCGATCCACCTCTCGCGCCTCGCCGAAGAGATTGTGATCTGGGCGAGCCAGCCCTTCGGTTTCGTCGGCCTGCCCGACGCTTGGTCGACCGGCAGCTCGATCATGCCGCAAAAGCGCAACCCCGACGCCGCCGAACTGGTGCGCGGGCGCGCCGGCTTGCTGCTCGGCGCCTTCCAGCGCCTCAGCGTCATCGTGAAGGGGCTGCCGCTCACTTACTCGAAGGACCTGCAGGACGACAAGGAAACGGTCTTCGGCGCCTTCGACGCGCTCGCGCTGTCGCTCGCCGCGATGACGGGCATGGTCGAAACCCTGACCTTTCGCACCGACCGCATGCGCGCGCTCGCCGCCTCGGGCTTCTCGACCGCGACCGACCTCGCCGACTGGCTGGTGCGCGAGGCGGGGGTGCCGTTCCGCGACGCGCATCATATCGTCGGCGCCTGCGTGAAACGATCCGAGGAACTCGGCGTTGAGCTGTCGGCGCTGCCTGTGGAAGAAGCCGCCGCGATCCATGTCGCGGTGACCCCCGCGGCGCTCGCGGCGCTGACCGTCGAGGCGTCGGTCGCCAGCCGCACCAGCTATGGCGGGACGGCGCCCGAACGGGTAAGGCAGGCCATTGTCGCGGCACGCGACGCGCTGGAGGAATAGGAAATGGCGAGAGCCCTCGTTCTGATCGTGGCCGGTGCCGCCTGTGTTGCGGCGCTCGGCGCGTGCGGCAAGCGCGAGGATCTGAAGCCCGCTGCGGGCGAGGCGCCACCGCCCTTGCCCGTCGGCGCCAAGCTACAACCCACAACGGAGGAACTCACGACGCCCGACGCGCAGGCCCGGCCCGCGCGCAGCGACGAACTTCTCAAACGGTCGGAACAACGCGAACCCGACGATTTTGATTTGCCCCCTCCGGGCTGAGTTTTCAGGACTTCTCCAATGAACCATTTCGACCTTCGTGACGGCGTCATGCACGCCGAGGATATTCCGCTGCCGCGTATCGCCGAGGAGATCGGCACCCCCGTCTATGTCTATTCGCGCGCGACGCTCGAACGCCATGCCCAGGCGTTCCGCGACGGGCTGAAGGATGTGCCGAAGAAGCACCTCGCCTTCGCGATTAAGAGCAACCCGAACCTAGGCGTGCTGCGCGTGCTCGCGCGGCAGGGCTATGGCGCCGACGTCGTCTCGGGGGGCGAGCTCGAACGCGCGCTCGCAGCCGGCATGGCGGCCGAGGACATCGTCTTTTCGGGCGTCGGCAAGACGCGCGCCGAACTGGCACTCGGCCTCGACCGCGGCATCGGCCAGTTCAACATAGAGCATGAGCCCGAAGGCGTCGCGCTCGCGGAGATCGCGCTGCGCAAGGAAATGACCGCGCCGGCGGTGCTGCGGGTCAACCCCGACGTCGATGCGGGCACCCACGCCAAGATTTCGACCGGCAAGGCCGAAAACAAGTTCGGCGTCGGTATCGACGCCGCACCCGAAATCTTCGCGCGGCTCGCGGCGCTGCCGGGACTCAACCTGCGCGGCATCGCGGTCCATATCGGTAGCCAGCTGACCAGCCTCGCGCCGTTCGAAGCGGCGTTCAAGCGCGTTGGCGAACTCGTCGCCGACCTGCGCGCGGCGGGGCACAGCATCACCCATGTCGACCTCGGCGGCGGGCTTGGCGTGCCCTATCGTGCTGGCGATAACGTCATTCCGCCGTCGCCCGCCGATTATGGGGCGATGGTCGCGCGCGTTACAAAGGACTGGGACGTCACGCTGATGTTCGAGCCCGGCCGCGTCATCGCGGGCAATTCGGGGGTTTTGCTGACCGAGACATTGTGGGTGAAGCCCGGCGCGACGCATCCCTTCGTCATCGTCGATGCGGCGATGAATGATCTGGCGAGGCCCGCGCTCTATGACGCCTGGCACGATTTCGTCGCGGTAAAGCCGACGGGCGAGACGATGACCGCGTCGATCGTCGGCCCGGTCTGCGAAACCGGCGATACCTTTGCGCGCGACCGGCTGATCGACAAGGTCGAGGCGGGTGACCTCGCGGTCTTCTGCAGCGCGGGCGCCTATGGCGCGACGATGGCATCCACCTACAACAGCCGCAGCCTCGTTCCCGAGGTGCTCGTCGATGGCGACCGCTATGCCGTCGTCGCCGACCGCATCACGGCGGGCACGATCATGGCGGCCGAGCGCGTGCCCGACTGGATCGACTGATAATGGAGCAGCTTCCCATCTTCCTGAACCTGCGCGGCCGTACGGTCGTGCTGGTCGGGGAGGGGGAAGCCGCCGATGCCAAGGCGCGGCTGATCGCGCGCGCGGGTGGCCGGATCGTCCCCGCGTGGGAGGCGGGCGCGACGCTCGCCTTCGTCGCGCTGGGCGACGGCGCCGAGAAGGTCGCCGCCGATCTTCGCGCGCGCGGCCTGCTCGTCAACGTCGTCGATCGCCCCGATCTGTGCGATTTCACCACCCCCGCGATCGTGGATCGCGCTCCGGTGACGATCGCGATCGGGACGGGCGGCGCGTCCGCCGGGCTGGCGAAGGCCGTGCGCCAGCGTATCGAAACGCTGCTGCCGCCGCGCCTCGGCGCGCTCGCATCGGCGCTCCGTGCCGCACGCGACGCAATGAAGGCGCGCTGGCCCGCCGCGGCCGACCGCCGCCGCGCGATCGATGCCGCGCTGGCACCCGGCGGCGCGCTTGACCCGCTCGATGATAATGCCACTGACCGCGTCGCCGACTGGCTCGCCACCGACGCCGCAACGCCCGCTTCGCGCCTCGAAACGATCGCGCTGACCAGCTCCGACCCCGACGACCTGACCCTGCGCGCCGCGCGCCTGCTGGGCGAGGCGGACCATGTCTTCCACCCCGTGCCTATTCCCGCCGCGATCCTCGATCGTGCGCGCGCCGACGCGGTGCGTCATGTCGCAGCTACGCCGCCCGCCGATCCGCCGCCGGGCCTGTCGCTCTGGCTTGCGCCGCCCACATCATGACGGCGATCCATCCCGTCTACGCCGCGATGGCGCCGACGATCTTCGAGCATATGTCGGGGCTCGCCCGGGCGCATGGTGCGATCAATCTGGGGCAGGGTTTCCCCGATGCGCCGCCGCATCCCGACATGATCGAAGCCGCGGCGCGGGCATTGACCGAACGGTCGAACCAATATCCACCGGCGTTTGGTGTTCCCGAACTGCGCGATGCGATCACCGGTTTTTATGCGCGGCGGCAAGGGCTGTCGCTGACGCGCGAGCAGGTCGTCGTCACGTCGGGAGCGACCGAGGGGCTCGCCGCGGCGCTGCTCGCGCTCGTCAATCCCCATGACGAGGTCATCCTCTTCCAGCCCGCCTATGACAGCTATGCCCCGATGGTGCGCCGCGCCGGCGGGGTTCCGGTTTCGGTGCCGCTGAGCCCGCCCGACTGGCGCTACGACGCCGACCGGATCGCGGCAGCGATCACCCCGCGCACGCGGCTGCTGATGCTCAACGACCCGCTCAACCCTGCGGGGACGGTGGCGAGCGACGCCGAACTCGCGATGATCGCCGACGTCTGCGGTCGTCACGACCTCACCGCGATCTGCGATGAGGTGTGGGAGGACGTCCGCTTCGACGGCGTAGCACACCGGTCGTTGCTGGCGATGCCCGGCATGGAGCGCCGCGCGATCAAGATCGGCTCGGCGGGCAAGATTTTCGGCCTCACGGGGTGGAAGGTCGGCTGGTTCTGCGCCGCGCCCGACATTGCGCAGGCGCTGGGCCGCGCGCACCAGTTCCTGACCTTCACCACGCCCCCCGTGCTGCAATGGGCGGTCGCCGAGGGGCTGGCCAGATCCGATAGCTGGTTCGCCGAACAGCGCGCGGGCTGGACGGCTTCGCGGCGCCACCTCGCCGACGCCCTCGAACGCGCCGGCTTCGTCGTCCTCCCGAACGCCGCCACCTGGTTCCTGTGCGTCGATCTCGCCGCCTCGGGTATCGCGCTCGACGACCGCGAAATCAGCGAACGCGCGGTGCGCGAAGCCGGGGTCGCATCGATCCCGGTGTCGGCGCTGTTCGAAGGCGACGGTCCGCGCCACATACTGCGCCTCTGCTTCGCCAAGGACCATAGAACCCTCGACGAAGCCGTCGCCCGCCTCACCGCCTTTCGCGCGGCGTTGACCTGATCGGCGTTCGACCCTCACCCTTCCGGCGCTGCGCGCCTCCCTCCCTCTCCCGGCGGGAGAGGGAAGGGGTCCGCCGGCAAAGCCGGTGGGAAGGGTGAGGGTGATAAAAAGGGCGCGCTAAGGCGCGATCGCCAGCCCGTCGCCATTCTTGCCTGCGGACAGGCGGCGCAGCACTTGGCCGCTCGCCACGTCGATCTCGGCGACCTTGTCGATCCCGGTCTCCGCGGCATAGAGCCGCCTCGAATCGGCGCTGAACAGCAAGGTCACCTGCCGGGCCGCGTCGCCCTCCGACACTTTGATCGTCTTGACCGGTGCGCGCGTCTCGGCATCGAACAGGCTGATTGTTCCGGCGCCGATATTGCTCGTCGCGATCAGTCGGCCATCGGGGCTGGCGAGCACGCGGATCGCGACCGGATCGACCGCCTTCTCGTCGATCTTCTCGCCCGTCGCCGTGTCCCACACCGACACCCGCGGCGCGTCGAGGTCGCCGACCCACAATTCGCGCCCGCCCTTGGCCAGCGCCAGCCCCTCGGGCTGGCCGCCGACGGGAAGGTCACGCAGCTTCTTTCCGTCCTTCAGGTCCAGCACGCTCACCGTCCCCGACGCGATATTGGCGGTGTAGGCGGTGCGATGGTCGGGTGCGACGACGACCATATGCGTGCCCTGCTGCCCCGTGGCGATCGACGTGACGCCTCCGCCGGGCGCCACCACCGCGACCGACCGGCTCGCCTCCGCCGTCGCCACCAGCCGCCCGTCGGGCAACCACGCCAGCCCGTGCGGGCGCTGGTTCGGGCTGAGGTCGATCGTCCTCACCTTCGCGCGCTTTGCGACATCGACGATGTCGATCGTCGTCCCGCCATAAGCGGCGACCGCCGCCCGTTGTCCGTCGGGCGACACCGCAATCTCGTGCGGCATCTTGCCCGTCGGCACTCGCGCCAGCTCGATCCCGGTGTCGAGCGCGACCAGGCTCAGCGTGTCCTCGCCCTTGTTGCCGATCAACAGTGTTTCGGCCGCCACAGGCGGGACCGCAAACAGCAGGATGGACAGGATGGCGGCGGTGCGGCGCATGGCGTGTCTCCCCGAAATGTCGCCGCACCCTATGGCGCCGCGACGCGCGGGCAAGGGCCGTTCGACGAACGGCGTCGTGCGACATTACGATAAGTTAACTGGCTCTCACGGTGCGCTTTTCCGATCCTCCTTTGCGGCGGCTAGCCGGCCGTCCTTTTGTTCAGGGAGGGAAGAATGAATCTGCCATCCATCGACATCGACGCCATCCCGTTGCTCGACACCGTCGTCGGGCTCTTCGGCTCGCTCATGACGCCCATGGCGCAATCGGGGCCGTCGGTCTTCGAGGTGTCGGTCACCGTCGTGCTGATCATCAACGACTGACCGGGCTGCGGGCGTAGGCTTCGGCGCTGCGCCCGCATTTCGAAAGCCGTACGATGCCTGCATTTTCCCGCCACGATCATTTCCCCCGGTCCGACGCGGCGCGTTGCCGGTCGATCCGCCGCACCGCGGCCGATCTCGCCGCGCTATGGTCGATCGCGGATGCCGCGCCAGGCGGCCTCACCGCCGCGCTTGATGCCGCAGCCGGGCTCGATCCCGGCCAAGCCATCGACCATCTTCGCCCTTGGCTCGCCGATCCGCGCTGGCTTGCGGCGCGATTGACGCAGGCGCTCGGCCTGCTCGCCGCCGATCCCTTCGCGCGCCCGCCTCTGCGCATCGTCGGCGGCGGTGGTTCCGGCGGGCTGATCCTGGCCGAGCGCGGTCCGATCCGCCTGTCGCTCCAGCTGATCCCCTTCGACATGATCGCCTCCCCGGCGACCGTGCTGTTCCTTCCCGGCCGCACGGCGACCCGCGTCCTCGCCGCGGGCGGTGCATGCCGGACCTCGCACCATGTCGCGCTCTCCGCCGCCGAGGAAGCGGGCGGCTTCACCGCGGGGGGCGCCGCGCCCTGTCGCAGCGATCCGCCGCAGCCGCTGATGGTCGGCGAGATATTCGATCTCGACACCACGCGCACCGCCTTCACCGTGGTCGGCGCGACCGGCGATGTCCTCCTCCTCGAACTCGCGGTGCAGCCGCCGTCGCCGCTGCCGATGCGCGCCTACGACATCGCGAGCGGGCGCCTTGTCCATGTGGCGGCGTCGCGCCGCGACAGCAGTTTCCGTGGCATGGCACTCGCGCTGCTTCGCACGATGGGATGCCGCGCTGCCGCGCCGCTCTTCGTCGAAGCGACCGAGGCCCAGGATTTCGCGGCACGCTGGGGCGCGATGCGCGAGCTGGTCGCGCTCGATCCCGCCGCCGCCCACCCGCGCCTCGCCGCGATGGCCGCGTCCGACCCGCACCCCGAGGTGCGTGCTGCCGCGGCCGCGACGCTGGCGCTCTTCACCGTTTCCAAGGCCGAGCCATGCCCCGCCTGATCGACCCGCCCGCCGGCCCGGCTCTCGACCTCCAGGAAGTCGCCGCGCGCCTCGACGAAAGCATGATCGACCTCCATGACGAAGCGAGCGTCGCCGATGCCGCACGGCTCGTCGCTGGTCTCGCGCAGAACCGCACCTTCCTTGCCGACCATATCGTCGCCGAACTCAAGACGAGCTTCACGAACCAGCTCGGCCTCAGCCATTATTCGGCGCAGGTGCTGGTGCTCCATCGCAGCCCGCGCGGCCCGTTCCTGCGCGCCAACCTGTGGCCCGCCGCCAGCGACGCGGCCTATGCGGCGAGCGGCGCCGCCGCCTTCGCCTATGGCCTGCCGCACGACCATAATTTCAGCTTCGTCACCACCGGCTATTGGGGCCCGGGCTATGTCAGCGACGATTATGCCTGTGACCCCGAGGCGATCGATGGCCGCATCGACGAGCCGCTGGACCTGCAATTGGCAGGGCGCAGCCAACTGAGCGAAGGCAAGACCATGCTCTACCGCGCCCACCGCGACATCCACAGCCAGCACCCCCCGACGAGCTTGTCGGTCAGCCTCAACATCATGGAAGAGGGCGAACACACCTCCTGGCGCGACCAATATATCGTCGATCGGGAGCGCGGTACGATCGCGCGGCGCCCGACGGTGACGCCGGCGGAGATGCTGCTGCGCTGCGCGGTGCATTTGACCGACGAAGCCAAGGACATCGCCGACCATTTCGCGAGCGCGCACCCGGTGCCGCGCGTCCGCGCCAATGCGATCGCCGCGCTGGCCGCGGTGGAGGACGGCGCGGGCAGGGCGGCGGTGCTGGAGCTGGGGCTGCGCGATGCCGATGCGCGGGTGCGCGATGATTGTGCGCGCTGGCTGGCGGTTTAGCTTCGCCTGCTGACAGCGCGGCTTTCCGCTGCTAACGGCGCCCGATGACAACGCCTCTTTCGCATATTCGCAACTTTTCGATCATCGCGCACATCGACCATGGCAAGTCGACGCTTGCCGACCGGCTGATCCAGTTCACCGGGGGGCTGACCGCGCGCGAAATGTCGGCGCAAGTCCTTGATAACATGGACATCGAGAAGGAGCGCGGGATCACGATCAAGGCGCAGACGGTGCGCCTGTCGTACAAGGCGCACGACGGCGAGACCTATGAACTCAACCTGATGGACACGCCCGGCCATGTCGACTTCGCTTATGAAGTGTCGCGCAGCCTGGCGGCGTGCGAGGGCGCGCTGCTGGTCGTCGACGCGGCGCAGGGGGTCGAGGCGCAGACGCTGGCCAACGTCTATCAGTCGATCGAGCACGACCATGAAATCATTCCCGTCATCAACAAGATCGACCTGCCCGCGGCCGACGTCGACAAGGTGAAGGCCGAGATCGAGGATATCATCGGCCTGCCCGCCGACGACGCGGTGCTCGCCAGCGCCAAGGCCGGCATCGGCATCGAGGAAGCGCTGGAGGCGATCGTCACGCGCATCCCGCCGCCGAAGGGCGACGCCGCGGCGCCGCTGGTCGCGATGCTCGTCGACAGTTGGTACGACCCCTATCTGGGGGTCGTCATCCTGATCCGCGTCGTCGACGGGGTGCTGAAAAAAGGCCAGCAGATCAAGTTCATGCAGGCGGGCACCACCCATCTGATCGACCGCGTCGGATGCTTCACGCCCAAGATCGAGCAGCTGACCGAGCTCGGCCCCGGCGAAATCGGCTTCATCACCGCGCAGATCAAGGACGTCGCGCAGGCGCGTGTCGGCGACACCGTCACCGACGCCAAAAAGCCTGCGGCACAGGCGCTGCCGGGGTTCAAGGAGGTCCAGCCGGTCGTCTTCTGCGGCATGTTCCCGACCGACGCCAACGACTTCGAGAAATTGCGCGAATCCATCCAGAAGCTTCGGCTCAACGATGCGTCGTTCAGCTTCGAGATGGAAAGCAGCGCGGCATTGGGCTTCGGCTTTCGCTGCGGCTTCCTGGGCCTGCTCCATCTGGAGATCATCCAGGAGCGGCTGACCCGCGAATATGACCTCGACCTGATCACCACTGCGCCATCGGTGGTGTACAAGCTGAAGCTGGGCCATACGAAGAATGAGGCGGCGAAGGAGATCGAGCTCCACAACCCCGCCGACATGCCCGACCCCAACCGCATCGACGAGATCGAGGAGCCGTGGATCGAGGCGGTGATCTATGTCCCCGACGAATATCTGGGGCCCATCCTGAAGCTGTGCCAGGACCGCCGCGGTATCCAGAAGAATTTGACCTATGTCGGCGGCCGTGCGCAGATCACCTATGAACTGCCGCTCAACGAGGTGGTGTTCGATTTCTATGACCGGTTGAAGAGCATCAGCCGCGGTTATGCGAGCTTCGACTATCACCAGATCGGCCACCGCCCCGGCGACCTCGTCAAGATGAGCATCCTGGTCAACAACGAGCCGGTCGACGCGCTGAGCATGATCGTCCACCGCGGCACCGCCGAGACGCGCGGCCGCGGCATGTGCGAGCGGCTGAAGGACCTGATCCCGCGCCACATGTTCAAAATCCCGATCCAGGCCGCGATCGGCGGCAAGGTGATCGCCCGCGAAACCATCGCCGCGCTGCGCAAGGACGTGACCGCCAAATGCTACGGCGGCGACGCGACGCGCAAGAAGAAGCTGCTCGAGAAGCAGAAAGAGGGCAAGAAGCGGATGCGCGAATATGGCAACGTCAATATCCCGCAGGAGGCGTTTATCGCGGCGCTGCGGATGGGGGATGATGCCTGAGCGTTAAGCGGCCAGCTCACCTGCGGCCGTCAGCCGCGCGATTTCGGCACGGAATTCGGCGAGCAGGCGTTCGCCTTCGCCGCCTTCTTCCAGCCATTCGGCCATATAGGGGTATAGGCCGACATGGCTCTGCAACTCGCGCGGGGTGAAGGGCATGGTCTCGGCGTTCCGCGCGGTTTCGAGGATGCCAAGCATGAGCGCCCGAATCGTTTCAGGCGTGTGCTGGGTCGGGCCTCGCGATACGGGCGCGGCGGTTTCGATCGGCAACTCGTCCGCCTGCGGCACATGGCCGAACAGGTCATCCATATTCTTGGCTCTCATGGCACGGAATCTATCCTGATACGACGCAGCGTCAAGGGCTGGGAGCAGGCCCCAGCAGATTCTCCACAAGTTTTTCGATCTCGCCGGCGATGCCATCGGCGATCAGAGCGTCGCGTACCCGCTTCCGCGCACGCTGGAATTTTTCATCTTCCTTCAGGATGACCATTGCCGCCTTTTCTTCGGCCTGCGCGCCTGCTTCGGCGAGATCACGATGGAGTTTGAGTTTGGCGTTGTAGCGCGGAATTGGGAGGTTCCAGATGACCTTGTGAAAGTGGCGAGCGCCAAATTGACCTCGGGCCTGAAAATTCTCTGCGCGGACCCTTGCAATTTCGCTATTCAGAATGGCTATCAAGTACGCCGCTTCATCTTCATCATTTGCTGCGCACCAGTAGAGGGAACTATCTACCACAGCGATATGATCGCGAATGATGCACGCAGCCAATAATGATCCAGATGTCGCGTAGACTACTCGCAGATTTGGTATAGGGAACTGGCTTGACAATTTCCCGTAGTAATCAAATTGCTCGATAAGGCTTATAGTGGTTGAATCCGACCGGTTTGTGTTCCAAACTTCTTCTGCGATCTGCATCCAGTCAGCGATATTTTTATAGCCAGCAGCAGTTTTTATGCCATTTTCGAGATTGTGGGCGGCTTGTGCGTCAAGGGGCCCACGATCCGACTCAAATGGGATAACCCCTTCAAAAGGTTGAAAAATACGATAGGGTAAGATGCTCTCGCCTAGATAAATGGGTCGCAGAAATCGTGACTCTACCCGATTCTCAATTCCATCAAGGCTTTTCCACGGTTCCTTTTCAAGCGATGAACGTTTGCTCATTACCATTGGCGCACTTGGATCTGCGCCTAAGCGGCCCATCGCTTTATGATCGACCAAGCATAACATCCGAGGGACCAGAATAGCGCCCTGCGAGAACATATTTCGATAGGGCGAGCCCCCAGTAAAAATCGCTTCCGTCGGCGCGTCGACGTTCTCGCGGACCGTTAGCCGTTCATCGGCCATTTCTTCGGGAGCGTCACGCATGGGTAGCCAGCCCGAGTAAGCGCGCACCTTATCCGGCATTTTTTGTGCAAGGGCACGTTTGCGACCGAAGACGGTGCAGGCGGGGACGGGAAACAGCGGCGTCACGCTATCGTCCATCGTCCAGGCTTCGTCCCAAGCGATACAATAGCTGGCAAAGCTGCCGCGCCGGAATTTTTCAAACTGGCCGCGCGATAAAACGGCAAGCGGGAGGACGAAAGCGAGACGGCCAGCGGGGCGAAGATAGAGATGCGACGCGCGGACGGTGAACAACGCACACAGGTCATTCTGCGTCGCGAATTTGCCGCCAACAAAAACACGTTCGCCATTAGACAGCGCCTTGAACCGCTTCTGCAAATCGCCGCTCATATGCCGGAACGCCACCCAGGGCGGATTGCCGACCAACACATGGGCCCAGCCGCTGCGCGTCGCGAGCGAGAGCGGGCGCGACAGGTTGCGTGCGACATAGGACCAGATGGTGTCGCGCCCTTCGCGCCGCAGCCGGTCGAAGATCTCGTAAGTCGCGCCAAGGTCGCGGATGGCGCGGCGATGCTCGTCATCGATGCCTTCGGGCCTCTTGCCGCTGGCGCGTTCGATCTGGGTCATCGGCCGCTCGAGCAGATGGCGGTCGGTGATGGTCTCCAGCGACGTCTCGATCTGGTCGCGCGTCAAATCGGCCAGGCTGCCGGTGCGCATGCGCTCGATCGCCTTGTCGAACAGCCCCGGATCGCGGCAGAAGGTCTCGGGAAAGGACAGGACTTCGCGGCCGCGGATTTCCCCCCGCAGTTCGGCCCCGGCAGGAGGCGGCGGCACACGGATTTCCAGCCTTGTGTCGTTGATGGTCTGGGCAATGCCGAGCTGCATCGCGTCACCCAGATAGACCGGAACGCCAAAGCCGCCGTTGCGCCCGACGAGCGCCGGGGCGAGCGCGAGCAGATAGGTGACGCGGGCGATGATGACCGCGACCGGATGGATATCCATGCCGGTGACGCGCTGCGCTGCTTCGGCGGCACGCTCGCCGCGCGGGATGCCGGCGTCTTCGGCTTCGGCGAGCACGCGGCGCACCGCGTGGAACAGGAAGGTGCCCGAGCCGCAGGCGGGATCGAGGACATTCTGTTCGAGCGGACGATCGACGGCATGGCGGACGACTTTCGCAGCGAGCCAGTCGGGTGTGTAATATTCGCCGAGTCCGTGGCGTTCGTCGCGGTCGATCAGCGATTCATAGAGGATTTTGAGGACGTCGCTCTCCACCTCATTCAGCCGGAAACGACGGACATGGGCGATGATTCTGCGCACCAACGCCTCGCCATCGGGGTCGGCGACGACCCAGTCGAAGAAATCGCTTTCGACGGCGCCGTTTATGCCCGCCGCGGTGAAGGCTTCGCCCGAGAGCAGCTTTTTCGGATCATCCTCGGGCAAGTGCATGACAGCGAGCGCGATGCACTTTGCGACGATGACGAGGTAGCTATGCTGGAACCAGAGCGCGTCGTTTTCGACATCGCGGCCATAGACCTGTTTGAGCAGCTCGGCCCAGAGTTGCCGTTTCAGCGCCTCGGCCGGGACGGTTTGCAGCTTGGCCCACAGCGCCCGGAGCTCGGTATCGACGCGATGGAAAGCAAAGCTGTCGTGCCCCAGTTCGGCGCGGATGGTGAGGGCATCGGGGGGCAGCGAAGATTTGAGCGCCAGAGCGCCATCGAGCCACGCCAGAAAGGCCTCGCCCTTTTCGGGATCGAGGATGGTTTCCTTGATGGTGGCCAGCTTGCCTTCGGCGAGTTCGAGGGCCACCCAGCGGCGTCCGTCGGACGCGATGCCGACATAGGGTTCCTTGTCCTGTCGTTCGCGGTCCGACAGATAGCCGGGCATTTTCCGTTCGACGTCGGCCCATTCCTTGTCGAGATCGCGTTTCGCCTCAAAGATGGTGCGACCGACGAGCGCGTCGAGGCGGCCCGCAATGACGGGCTGACGAACCTCGAAATTCAAATTTCCGCGTTCGATATCGAATTCGCGAACGAGCAAATCGAGAAAGCCAGCCTTGACCTCGTCATGCCCTGGCTTGCCCGCGAGTTGTTGGAGAAGCGTCTTGGTCGCGTCGTCGATCGTCATGCCAAGAACTCATAGTGCGGCGATACAGAAAGGCTAGGGCGGGTTGGCGTAAGCGCCACTTTGGATCATTCAGCACGAGCTTAGTCATAACTCCTCCAACCGAACAATCCGCACCACGCACCGTGCCGGAATCTCGATCACGCCGCTGACCTCGATCCGCTCCTCGTCGCCGACGACCACCGCCGATCCCGCGAGGATCTTGACGAAATCGTCGTCATGGACCAGCCGGCCGACCGAATAGCAGGTCTGCGCGGGCTGGGGCTCGACGTGGGCGAGGTCGGTCCAGCCGCCATAGGGTTCGCGCGGCTGGATCCATTCGATCGCGACGGTGCGGCCGAAGCGGCGGGACGGTCGGGGTGGGGGCGCCCTTCGCGCAGGTCCTGTTCGATGCTCATGCGCCGGAGCCTTCGATCGGGCCGCGGCCGACCTCGCCCGCTTGCCACGCGGCCCAGCTCTCCTCGCTGTAGGCGGCGGCAAATTCGCGTTCGAGTTGCTGGATGTCGCGCTGGACGCGGCGGCGAATGCGGTCGCGTTCGCCGAGGGTGGGGCCGCCCCGCATGGAGACGGGATTGGGGATGCCGTAGGGGCGGTCGAGGACGGGCGGGCGCGCGGCTTGCCAGGCCTCGGCCCGGTCGCGCAGCGTTTGGGCGACGAGGCGCAGGTCGCCGCGCGCGATCGTGCCGCTGCCGGGGACGGTCGCGCCCGGCTCGCCCTCGACGAGATGGTCTTCGTAGCGGGCGAACCAGATTTCGTCGCATTCGCCCGCGCTGCCGTCGGGGTCGTGCGCGGGCGGGTGCCACTCGGCGTGGGTCAGGTCGCCGCCTTCGGCTTCCTCCCAGTCGACAGTGCCCGCTTCGGCGGCGAGCGGGACGATCATGTCGGGGTGGTACATATGCCATTCGTGCTTGTACGGGTTGAGATAGGCGTCGGCGGCGCGCAGCGCGTCCCAATCGGTGCCGGGGCCGGTGAGCAGGTTCCAGGCGGCGCACTTGACCGGGTCGTGCGAAATCTTGCGCAGATAGAAGGTGCGGATGATGCGCAGGCGATCGTCGAGTTCGGTCGCCTGTGCCTTTTCCCTTTTGTTATATTCGAAGCGGCGCTGGCGCTCTTCGGCCTGGCGCTCGTCGGCCCATTCCTGGCGCCAGCGTTCGCGCAGGCGGCGGACGGCGTGGGGGACGGCGGCGGGACGCCGTCGATGATGAGGTGGCCGGCGAAGCTTTCGGGCATATGCGCGGCGGCGATATGCTGCATCGCGCGGATGTTCGGGCGGCGGCGCTCCATGGTGACGCGGCCCTCGCGCGACCAGGTTTCGGGGACGCCGTAGATGGCATCGCGGGTCCTTTCGGTTCGTCGAGTTGATAGAACGAGCCATATAGGAATAAAGTAGGAATACGATTTCTCCTCTGCGGTTGGCAGGGCCCGATTGCCAGCGGGGCGGGCGGGGCCTATCTTCCACCCCGGACGCGGCAGCGGAGGCGGCGATGGCGGCGACGGCGGACGGGGAGCGGCGGCAGGCACTGGCCGATATCGTAGTGCACAGCCGGCTGGCCGACGGGACGGCGGTGTGCCTGCGCACCATCACCCCCGACGATGCGCCGCTGCTGCGCGCGGGGATCGCGGCCTTGTCGGCGGAGTCGCGCTACCTGCGCTTTTTCTCGCCCGCGAAGGCGCTGCCCGATGCGGTGATCGAACGGCTGGTCGATGTCGACGGGCACGACCATATCGGCTGGGGGGCGCTGTGCGCCGAGTGCGAGGGCACGCCGGCGATCGGCGCGGTGCATGCGGTGCGGATGGCGGGGCGGTCGGCGACCGGCGGTGCGATGGCCGAATATTCGGTCGCGGTGGCCGACGCCTTTCAGGGGCAGGGGCTGGGGCGGATGCTGACCGCGGCGCTGCTGATCGACTGCCGCGCCGAGGGGCTGGAGACGCTCGACCTGCATATCCTGTCGGAGAATGTCGCGGCAAAACATCTGGTCAAGGCGCTGGGCGCGACATGGAAGGGCGAGGCGGCGGGGGTAACCGAATATTGGCTCGACATCGCGGGGGCGCTGACCGCGCTGCGCGGCGACGATGCGACGCGCGGGGTGCAGGATGTGTTCGCGCAGCTGATGTGACCGGTCGCCACGCCGCCCGCTTGCCGCTATGCGGGGGCGCGAGGATGCAGGAGCGACAGGCATGCGGCGGATGATGGCGATGGCGATACTGGCCGCGGCGCTGGTCGGCTGCTCGGCTCCCGGGGTGACACAGGAGGGCGCGGTGCCGCAAAAACCGATCATGCTGTGGGGCGATCTGCTGGGGCGGCCGCAGCCGAAACCCGATGCGACGCTGAGCTATGGCACGGATGATTTGCAACTGGTCGATGTGTGGGTGCCCGCAAAGGACAAATGGGGCGAGGGGCCGTTTCCCGCGGTGATCATGATCCATGGCGGTTGCTGGCAGACTGCGGTCGCCGAGCGCGACATCATGAACTGGATCGCCGACGATTTGCGCAGCCACGGCGTCGGGGTGTGGAACATCGAATATCGCGGGGTCGATCGCGGTGGCGGTTATCCCGGGACTTATGACGATGTCGGTGCGGCGGCGGATCTGTTCGTGCGTGAGGGCGCGCGATATGGGTTCAAGACGGGTGCGCCGCGGATCGCGATCGGGCATAGCGCCGGCGGGCATCTGGCGCTGTGGCTGGCGCGGCGGCCGGGGCTGGCGGCGGACGATGGCTTGCGCGGGCGCGATCCGGTGACGATCGACCTTGCGATCAGCCAGGGCGGGCTGCCCGATTTGCGCGCGGGCGCGGCGAGCAGCGGTCATGCCTGCGGGGCCGAGGCGCCGCGCGATATGGCGCGCGGCGAGTTCGGGCGGACCTCGCCGCCCGAAATGCCCCTGGGCGATGCGACCGAGATGCAGTTCAACAATGCGCTGGACCATGTGACGCCGCCCGCGACGGGTGAGGCCTATGCCGCGGCGATGGCGAAGCGCGGGCGGACGGTGACGATGACGGTGACGCCGGGCGAAGGCCATGTCGAACTGATCGCACCCGACAGTGTGAGTTGGGCGAAGCAGCGCGCGGCGATCCTGGCCGCGTTCGGGATGGCGGCGAAGTGACGACGCTGGCCGAAGCGCGGGCGCTGGATGCGGCCGATGGACTGGCGCCATTGCGTGCGCGGTTCGTGAGACCCGAGCGGCTCATCTACCTCGACGGCAATTCGCTCGGCATGTTGCCCGCCGCCAGCGTCGCGGCGAGCGCCGATATGGTGGCGCGGCAATGGGGCGAGCGGCTGATCCGCAGCTGGAACGAGGGCTGGATCGAGGCGCCGGCGCGGATCGGGGCGCTGGTCGCGCCGCTGATCGGGGCCGCGGCGGACGAGGTCATCGTCTGCGATTCGACCAGTGTGAACCTGTTCAAGGCGATCGTCGCGGGCCTGCGCGAGGCGGGACGCCGTGACCCCAAAAGGACGGTGGTGGTCAGCGAGGCGGGCAATTTCCACACCGACCTGCATATCGCGGCGGGCGCGGTCGGCTGCGTGCCCGGCGCCGAGTTGCGCATCGTGCCGCGCGAAGGGCTGGCCGAGGCGCTGGGCGACGACACGGCGCTGCTGCTGCTCACCCATGTCCATTACAAGAGCGGCGCGCGCTTCGACATGGCTGAATGGACCGCGCGGGCGCAGACGGCGGGCGCGCTGATGCTGTGGGATTTGAGCCATAGCGCGGGGGCGGTGGCGGTCGATTTGAACCGCGCGGGCGCCGACCTCGCGGTCGGTTGCGGCTATAAATATCTGAACGGCGGGCCCGGCGCCCCGGCGTTCCTCTATGTCGCGAAGCGCTGGCAGGGCGGTCTGGGCAATCCGTTGTCGGGGTGGATGGGGCACGCGGCGCCGTTCGATTTCACCGACGATTATGCGCCCGCCGACGGCATGACGCGCTGGTTGACGGGGACACCGCCGATGCTGGCGCTGGACGGCCTCGAAAGCGGATTGGCGCTGTGGCGCGGCATCGACATGCCCGCGGTCGAGGCGAAGTCGGCGGCGCTGTTCGACATATTGCTCGCGGCGGGGAGGCGCGCGGGACTCGACTGCGTGACCCCGCTCGACCCTGCGGCGCGGGGGAGCCATATCAGTTTTCGCCATGCCGAGGCTTATGGTGTGGTCCAGGCGCTGATTGCGCGCGACATCGTCGGCGATTTTCGCGCGCCCGACGTGGCGCGCTTCGGGCTGACGCCGCTGACGCTGAGCCATGAAGAGGTGTGGCAAGCCGGCGAGGCGCTGGCCGAGGTCGTGGCGGAGCGGGAATGGGACCGGCCCGAATATCGCATGCGGTCGGCGGTGACATAGCACTATGTCGGCGGGTCGCCGAAGATGTTGGTTTCGGGCTGGCTGTCGGCGAGCAGAAAATAGAGCAGGATGAACGGTCCGCCATAAGGAAGCGCGACGATGAGGAGCGCGAACCCATATCGGCCCGTATCGTGCATCCGGCGGATCAGCACCGAGAGCAGCACGATCAGCGGAAGGCAAATGTTCAGAATGGCGGCGATCGCTTCAGCGATATGCGGCTGTGCGGAGTTGGCCGCAGGAAACAGCAGGCCGGCGCTGCCCAGACACCCCCAGATGGCGACGATCGCCAGGATTTGGAGCCAGGCCGGGAGACGCGCCAGGCGGCCGCGAAAATCGGGCGCATAGCCGAGGCTCCAGCGCAGCCAGCGCCCGGCTTTGCGGATGGGACCTGGCGGAGAGGCGATGTTATGTCGTCACAGCCATCGGCTGGCCAGCGCGGCGATATTGGCGACGACGGCGGCGAGGATGAACCAGCCGAACCAGCTGACCCCGTCGGCGCGGGGCGCGGCGGGGTTTGATCGCTGGCGAACGACCGCCTCTTCCCAAAGCCGGACATGCGCGCGGTCGAGCGAGCGGAGTATGCCGGGGTTGTGGAAGCGCAGACTGTCGAGCATGTCCCCCATAAAGGGGCCGTAGAGCAGAAGATCGCCGCGTGCGATCGCGACCGGCGCGGGCTGTTCGAGCATCTTGTAGAGTGCGTTCCAGCGATGCGCGGGCGCGCGCAGGCGCTCGCTGGCCTCGAGATCGTTCAACCGTTGCAACGCGCCGGCGATGGCGGGATCGACGCGCATCATGCCGTCGAAGCGGCGCCAGCCGAACCGCTCCGCCGCCAAAGCAAGGATGGCGTCCGCGCGCGGCGCGGTTTCCACGATCAGCCGCGCCAGCCAAAGCTCGACCTCGCTTGCGAACCCGACATTGTCCATTGCGGCATGATCGAAAAGCGCGCGCGCCGCGCGTTCGGCGGCGCCCGCGTCGCGCTTTGCGCGGCGCCGGAAGAGTTCGGCGAGTTCGCTGCGGGGGTCGCGTTCGGGCGCAGGGACCGGTTGCGGTGGTGCGGACTTGGGCCGATCGACGACCACAGCGGCCGGCGTGGCCGCGGGCTCGGGTCCGGCGGCTTCGACGACGGGCATGCGAGCCGGGCGCGGCGCGGAATCGCCGTCGCTCTGCTGCCGGGCGAGATCGAAAGCAGCGCGCAGTTCCAGAAAGGCCTCGACCTCGCGGTCGGGGTCGATCGCCTTGAGCTTTGCGGCGTAGGCGCGCTTGATCGCCGTCATGTCCGATCCGGGCGAGCGGTCCAGGATCGTCCATGCCCGCCCGGGATGCATCGACCGATGCCGATTATAAGCGATGGCCGATCCCCCTCTGCGCCAGCACCTCGCTATAGCGTCAGGGGCGGCCTGCCAAGATCGGGATTTGCGGGATCGCGGGAGCTAGTCCCTCCCGCCGCCGCGGGTCGCAGATCGGCGACGGGAGGGTGTAGCCGTGGCCGGTCTGGCAGGGCCCCCGGATCCACATGCTCTGTTTAGCCGGCGCGCTGCGGCGGCGGCGTGACATGCGTCACAGGGCGAAAAAAATCCGAAAATCACGCGCCCACGACAAAGGGCGCCGGAATCGATCCGGCGCCCTTCACCCTGCCCTTTAGGGGAGGCAGCCCGATTATTTCTTTTCGGGCGTCGCGCCGGGAACTTCCGACGGGGCGACTTCGCCATTGTCGTCCATGGCGTTGGCCTTTTCCTCGCCGGCGGCTTCGACGGCGTCAGCCTTTTCCTCGGTCGCTTCCTTCGCCTGGCCGTCGGGCATTGCCTCGGCCTGCGCGTCGATGGCTTCGGCCTGAGCTTCGGCCTTGTCTTCGACCTTGTCGGCGGCCGGGCTCTGGCAGGCGCCGAGCGCGAGGGCGGAGGTGGCGGCGAGGGTGATGAGGATCTTACGCATAGTGAGTGGCTCCCGTGGTTGACTTGGGGGCTTAACGCGGGGTGAACGGGAGGGTTGCAAAGAAAATGTCAAATGGCGGGAATGCCTTGGCTTTCCGTACATCCGGAAGCCTGTTGAAGAACCGGAATGCGCCAAGGCTCGCTCCCGCGCGTCGCCGACCGTTCAATCTTTCGCTGCGCCGGCCCGCGTCGCGCGGACGAGATTGTCGCGCAGGCGGACGATCGATTGGTGGACGGGGTGGAAGTCGGCGCCGAGGCCGGTGGCGTCGAGCAGTGTGGCGCTGAAATCGCGGTCGAGCAGCGCGCGACCAGCGGCGGTCAGACTGAGGCGGACTTGGCGTTCGTCGGCGGGATCGCGGCGGCGCACGATATAGCCCGCCGACTCGAGCTTCTTGAGCAAAGGGGTCAGCGTGTTCGATTCGAGGAACAGTTTGTCGCCGAGCGCCCCGACCGTCTGGTCGTCGCCGTCGCTGAGTGCGACGAGCGCGATATATTGGGTATAGGTCAGTCCCAGTTCGTCGAGGATCGGCTTATAGGCGCGGCCGAAGGCGAGGTTCGCCGAATAGACGGCAAAGCACAGGAAATCGGGGAGTCCCGGCGCCTTGGCAGGGAACGGTTCGGGGGCGGTCATGGTGGCGGTCTCCCTGATGGGTTCGTGTTTCCTATATAGATCGTATACGATTAAATCGGAAGGGGGTTGACGCCGAAAAGTCTTTCGCTATTTATATCGTATCCGATCTAATCGGACGAGATAAAAATGTTTCCAACCCTCTTCCAAAGGAAAAGACCATGACCGACAAGATCCTGTTCAGCGGCTCCACCCATACCGTCGGCGGCGCCGAAGGCTATGCGCGCGGCGTCGACGGCAATTTCGAGATCGAGCTGCCCGAACCGCACCCGGCGGCCGAAAATCTGTTCGCCGCCGCCTGGTCGGCGTGCTTCCTCGGGGCACTCGGACTCGTTGCCGGCCAGCGCAAGATCGCGCTGCCCGAAACCCCCTCGATCGATGCGACGATCGACCTGCTCCATCGCGGCGGCGGTTTCGAATTGCGCGCACGGCTGGACGTCGCCGTTCCCGGGATCGACCGCGCCGTCGCGCTGGACCTGATCGAAGCCGCGCACAAGGTCTGCCCCTATTCGAAGGCGATCGCGGGCAATATCGAGGTCGAACTCAACCTCGCCTGAGGTCGCCGCGATCCAGTGATGGCACAAAAAAGGGCGCCCAGCGGCGCCCTTTTTCCCTTTTTTTTCGCGCCCGCGATCAGAAGCGCTGCTGGCGCTCGTAAAGGTCGCGATAGTGCTGGATGCGCGTCACGCGCAGCCCCGGCATGCCGCTGCGATCGATCGAACGCTGCCAGCTCGCGAACTCCTCGAGCGTCAGGCTGTATCGTTCGCAGACCTCGTCGACGGTCAGCAGACCGCCGTTGACCGCCGCCACGACCTCTGCCTTGCGGCGAACGACCCAGCGCGTGGTGTTCGGCGGCGGCAGCGAATCGATGGTCAGCGGTTCCCCGAGGGGGCCAATGACCTGAGCTGGACGGATTTTCTGGTTTTCGATCATGTTCATTCCACTTTTTCGCCGTCGGAGCGGGGGGTGTCCGACGCGAGAATGTCTACCGTGGAGGAGTTCAACATCGGCTGAAATCCTCTGGTAAACAGGCTGTTCATAGTTTCGGGCAGAGCGGTCACTTCTTCCGACAGGTCGAAAAAGCGTGCCGGCCGGGGGCCGAACGCCGATGCGCCTGCCGACGTTCCACACAGCATCGCGCGCCGCGCCGACGCCAGGTCGGCTTGGGTGTCGTGCGCGTTGCCGGCGTGCAGCAGACCGGCGGTCGGCAGCACGGCCTGCCGCGCGGCGGACACGGCCAGGATGATGTCGAAGCCGGGCTTCGACAGGCTGGACGCACCGGCAAGGCGCGGAAGATCGGACGGGGCGAGGTTCATGAGGCCGGTCTAGCCAAGACCAGCTAAGGTCCCGTAAATGCCTATTTCATGGCTCGTTAGCGAAGCTTAACCTGCGTCAATATCTTGACAGGGGGCGCCGAAAAGCTGGCATTTTTGCATGATCGCCCCTAGATGGCGGCGACCATGGCCACGCTTATTTCCTCCCCCGCCGGGCTTGCCCGGGCCGACTTCCAGCTCGCCGAGCCGCTCAGGGACCGGCGAATCGTCGTTGCGATGTCGGGCGGAGTCGATTCGAGCGTGGTCGCCGCGCTCGCGGCGCGATCGGGCGCCGAAGTGATCGGGGTGACGCTTCAGCTTTACGATCATGGGGCCAAGGCGAAGCGCGTCGGCGCCTGCTGTGCGGGGCAGGATATCCGCGACGCGCGCGCGGTCGCCGACCGGCTGGGCTTCGCGCATCATGTCTATGACCATGAAAGCCGCTTTCGCGACACGGTGATCGACCAGTTCGCCGACGAATATCTCGCCGGGCGCACGCCGATCCCCTGCGTGCGCTGCAATATGGGGGTGAAGTTCACCGACCTGTTCGCGCTTGCCCGCGAACTGGGTGCGGACTGCCTCGCGACGGGCCATTATGTGCGGCGGATGATGGGGTCCGAAGGTGCCGAGCTGCACCGCGCGGTCGACCCGGCGCGCGACCAGAGCTATTTCCTGTTCGCGACGACGCAGGACCAGCTCGATTTCCTGCGCTTCCCGCTGGGCGGGCTCGAGAAGAGCGTGGTGCGCGAGATCGCGCGCGACCTCGGTCTTGGCGTCGCGGGCAAGCCCGACAGCCAGGACATCTGCTTCGTGCCCGACGGCGATTATGCGACGCTGGTGCGCAAGCTGCGCCCAGAGGCCGACGACCGGGGCGACATCGTCCATGTCGACGGCACCGTGCTGGGCGCACACAAGGGATTGATCCACTATACCGTCGGGCAGCGGCGCGGGATCGAGATCGGCGGGCAGGCCGAACCGCTGTACGTCGTGCGGCTCGATGCGGCGGCGAAGCAGGTGGTCGTCGGGCCGCGGCGCGCGCTCGCGGTGTCGGGCGCGCGGCTGGGCGAGGCGAACTGGCTCGCCGATGTCGCCGGGCGCGACGTGCTGGCGAAGGTGCGCAGCATGGCGAAGCCGGTGCCGGCGCGGGTCGCGGGCGAGCGGCTGGTCTTCGCGGCCCCCGAATATGGCGTCGCGCCGGGGCAGGCGGCGGTGCTTTACGATGCCGCCGACGCGAGCCGCGTTCTGGGGGGCGGCTGGATCGAAGAAACGTTCGCGGCCGAGGCGACGGAATAGATTGAACTTTCCGCCCCGATGCCGCAGCCTGCGCGGCAACCAGGGGAGACGATCATGGTCAATTGGGTCTTGCGCGGCGCCGTCCTGTTGTGGGCGGTCTTTTTCTTCATGATCGGCGCGCGCGGGGTGCTCGATCCGGCGAGTTACAGCGAAACCTTCGGCTTCACGATCAGCGGCGTCGCGATCAACACGCTGCGCGCCGACCTGTCGGCCTTCTTCCTGGTGTCGGCCGCCGCCGCAGCGCTCGGCGCGCTGGTGCCGTCGTGGGTGCGCGCGCTGCTGGTCCCGGCGGCGCTCTATGGCACCGCGCTGACCGGGCGGCTGATCGGCGTCGTGATGGGCGATCCGACCAATTTCGGGATCGTGCAGGGCATGATCGTCGAGGCGCTGTCGGTGCTGCTGCTGGTCGGAGCTTGGTGGGTGCTGTCGCGGCCGGTGGCGGTCGCCGCACCCGCGGAGCCAGGCTAATCGGCCGTTAACCTTTTCGCATTGCCTTTGCGCGATAATCCTCGCTTCCGCCGGTGGGGCGGGGAGGACCGATCATGGAATCCAGTGCAGACCAGCGCAGCAGCATGGGCCGCCGCGCCGAAGATCGCCGCAAGGCGCAGGACCCGAACTATAGCGGCCCCGAGCGCCGCTCGGGCCGCGACCGTCGTTCGGGCAGCGACCGCCGCATCGTCCTTTAAGCGGGCCTACGGGCTGGCGTCAGAAGCAAGCGCGGTTTAGGCTGGGCCCGAGAAAGGCCCCGCCATGACCCAAAGCCCGCTGCCGCGCCTGAGCGTCGATATCGTCTCCGACGTGATGTGCCCCTGGTGCATCATCGGCTGGAAGAAATTCGAGGCCGTGATGGCGCATTTCGCCGGGCGGCTCGATTTCCGGGTGCAATGGCACCCCTTTGAACTCAACCCCGACATGCCGCCCGAGGGCGAGGATGCGGCCGCGCATGTCATGCGCAAATATGGCATCACCGCCGAACAGAGCCGGGCCAACAGCGGCCGGATGGCGGGGGTCGCGGCCGAGCTGGGCTTCGCCTTCAATCGCGGACCCGAGTTCCGGATGCGCAACAGCTTCGATGCGCACCGGCTGTTGAGTTGGGCGGGGGCACTCGAGGAACCCGACCAGGCGGCGGCGACGGGGGTGCAGACCGCGCTCAAGCTCGCTTTGTTCGCGGCGCATTTCACCGACAATCGCGATGTGAGCGATCATGATGTGCTGACCGACGTCGCGGCGTCGGTCGGGCTCGACGGCGCGCGGGCGGAAGCGATCCTTGCGGGCGACGAGTTCGGCGAGATGGTGCGCACCGAGGAGGCCTATTGGGCCGACCAGAATATCAGCGGCGTGCCCGCCTTCATCCTCGGGGGGCGGATGCTGGTGCCGGGGGCGCAGGACGCCGAGGTCTTCATTCGCGTCATCGAGCGCAAGGTCGTTGCCGACGCGGCCTGAGGAACGGTCGGGCGGACGCGCGCGTTGATCCGCCGTCCACCAAAGGAGTTCCCCATGACCGACGATCCGCGCGACACCCAAGCCCCCGAAGCGGTCAACCGCGAACAGGAGGATGAGGAAGCGCAGGCGCAGACGGTCGCCGAAGCGTCGCGGCGCGAGCGGCCGCTGGGCGACAGCGTCAAGGCCAAGGGGCCGGGCGACAGCGGCGACGTCCAGGACCTGGTGGACCATATGCGCCAGATGGAGCGGTCGGGCCGCATCGACATGGGCGCCTATCGCGGCGAACGCAGCGACGACGACGAGGATGGCGAACTGGGCGAAGACGGCATCGAGGACGACGAACCGCGCGGCGCGCCCTGACGACGGACTTGCTCCCTTTCGGCGCCGCGCCGGCGCAGTCCGGCGCCGGTCGCCGCCAGAGCGGAGCGGGCGTCTTGAGACTTTGGTAAGGGCGTGATGGCAGGGCCGGTGCATGGCCGGCCCCGATTTCCTGTCAACCCATCGCCGCCGGCGGCGCCATCGCAAACCCGTACGGGCGCGCCGCGGGGTCGGGGCGATCGGCTTCGCGACGCCGATGATGGCGCTGGGGTTTCTGGGGATGCTGGCGGCGCTGCAAATGCCGCCTGCGGCACGCGACAGCGCAACCGCCAGCGTCCTCGCGCTGGTATCGGGCGCCGAAGCGGCGGCACCGGGTGACCGATTATCGGCGCGCTTCGCTTATTGTCACAGCGGCGGCGGCACCAATTGCGTGGTCGATGGCGACACCTTCTGGTTCGCGGGCGAGAAATATCGCATCGCCGACATCGACACGCCCGAGACGCACCCCGCGCGCTGCGCCGAAGAGGCGCGGCTGGGCAGCGCCGCGACGCAGCGATTGCAGATCTGGATGAACACGGGGGCCTTCAGCCTCGAAAGCGCCGGGCGCGATACCGACCGTTATGGCCGCAAGCTGCGCATCGTCTCGCGCGGCGGCACCAGCGTAGCCGACACGCTGATCGGCGAGGGGCTGGCGCGGCCGTGGGAAGGCAAGCGGCGGCCATGGTGCTAAGCTAGTCGCCGCGTGGGGCTTCCGCTGCGGCGCGTTCGGTGTTCGCCGCCGCGCGCTCGGCGGCGGTCGCAGCGCGCGGCGGCGCGGGCGTGTAGCTTTCGTCGGTTTCGGCCGGCGGCAAGGCTTCGCGCAGCGGTTTGCTCGGTCCCGCGAGCTGGCGATCGATGTCGAGCGCCATCAACTGCGCCACCGGATCGTCCCGCATCGCGCCCCAGCCGGCACGGCGCGCGAGCAGCGCCGCCTTGCGCTGGGCGGGGGGCAGCGCCTGGACCTCGACATAGAAGCGCGCCAGCTTGAGCCAGGGCGCATCGTCGGTCAGCACATCCTCCGCCCAGCGCGAGAACAGCCCCTCGGTCGGCGCCCAGCCCGCGCCGTTGCGTCGCAGGAAAAACAGCACGCGGGTGCCGAGCGGAAAGGCATAGCGGTTGCAGGCACCGGCCATCGCCTGCGGATGCGCCGCGGCGAGATCATAGGGGTTGCTGAGCAGCGCGCTTTCGGGATCGGGGGCGATCATCGCGTCGAGGGTCAGGTCGCCGGGCGGCGGATTGCCTTTCAGGGCGGCGACGGGGTGGATGGTGATGGTCCGGTTGCCGGCACCGCCGTCCGACGTACCACCGGCTACGGTGCCGATCAGGATCAGTTCCGCGCGGTCGACCAGTTCCATATTCGTCGGCACGCGCGCGCCGGGCGCGGGCGAGCAGGCGGCGGCGGGCGGCGCCCAGAGCAGAGCAAGAGCGGCGAGGGGGAGTGGGAAGCGCATAAGGCCAGCTTATCGCTTGCGAGCCTGAATGAAAGACAAACGCCGCTTTGGGGCAGGTCGTCGATGTCGGGGATCGAATATCGGGGTCGGGCGTATCGCCCCCAGGACCCGCAACCCGATCCCCGGCGAGCGGCAAGGAGATATCCCATGGCAGAGCATGACCATAGCGCGATCAAGGAAAAGATGACTGTCGTCGGCGCCGACGGCGTCCATGTCGGCACCGTCGACCATATCGACGGCGAACGCATCAAGCTGACCAAGGGCGACAGCCCGCAGGCCGAAGACGGCGAGGGCGCCAAGCATCATTATCTGCCCGCCGGGCTGGTTGCGTCGGTCGACGGCGATACGGTGCGGCTGTCGGCGACGGCCGCCAATGCGGTCGATCTGTTCGAGGAAGCCGAATAGGCATAGGGGCGCCAGCGCCGACGAAAACGCGGCCCATTCCGCCTTTGCGGCGTGGGCCGTTTTGGTGGGGCTAAGTCACCACCTGCACGACGAGCGCGACGACGCCGAGACCATAGGCGGCGAGTTGAAGTCCGTAGAAGAGGCGCAGCCCGGCGGCATAGCTGTCGGGCGTGGTGACCCGGGTGCTGCCGAGCTGGCCGGCGATCGCGCCGAGCGCCATCAGCCCGCAGACGACGCTAAACGCCATCAGGACCAGCGCGATGCGCACCCAAAGGTCGGCCGCGCCGAAATCGACCCCCGCCTTGGCGCCGTCGTCGAACAGCGCGATCGCCGCGCCGATCGACGCCGTAGCGAGCGCGAGCAATTGCTTCACCGTGTCGCCCGCAGCGGCGAAGGCGGCGTTGGTGCGGTCGTCGAAGCTCATCGGCAGAAGGGCCAGATCGGGCAGAGTTTGTGCAGGGCTTCGCCGAGCGTCTGTTCGCCGATCACGGGGTCGGCCAGAAGCGCAGCGTTGTTGGCGTAAACGGTGGCACGGGCGGCGATCATGGCGTCGACCAGCTTGGTCGCATTGCGGAGCGCTTCCGCCAGCTTGGGGTCGTCGGTATCGACCGAAGTCGGCAGCCTCCGCACGCCCCTCCTTGTAAGCTCGGCGAGAGAATTCGACGCGCCGTGGCCCAGATAATGGCCGCGCTTCACGGCGTGCATCGCCGCGGTCCCGACGATCAGCGCCGCCGCCTGTGTCCGGTTCATCGCTTCGCTCCCCGTTGCGCCGACGGCGCCATCCTACCCTATCGGCGGGGGCGACGCCATGGCTGGTTGGGGCGCCCATGATCCCCCCGCACCGGCGGCGCGGAGGGATGAGGGCGTCGGCGATGCGGCGGTCAGCCCCCGGTAACGGGTGCGGCGGTCGCGGGTTCGGCTGCTGGTGCCGTCGCCGGCGTTTCCGCGGGCAGCGCCGTCGGCGTCGTGACGGCGGCGTCGGCGGTCACCGGCGCTTCGACGGCGGAGGCCATCACCGCGGCGGGCGCCGCCGTCGGCATGGTCGCGGGCACCGCGAAGGCCAGTTCTTCCTTCGTACGCACGCTGAGCTCGCGCCCGGCGGGGATGCGGCCCGACTTGCCGGTGATGAAGGCGGCGAAGACGCCTGCGGCGATCACGCCGGCGACGGTCGCGACGGTGTTGCCTTCGCCTTCCTGGCGGAAACTGCCGACGAGCGGGATACGCTTGCCGCCGACCTCGACATAGCGCAGCTCGATTTCCATCTTGCCCGATTTGCCGAAGGCGCCCTTGCCGGTGCGCCAGGTGATCTCACCCGCGGCGCGCGCGCCCTTCGGGATCACGACGAAGCCGTCGTGGGTGACGTTATGGACGACGCTCATGTAGAAGGTGTCGCCTTCTTCATTCTTTTTGGTCGTCAGTTCCTCGTTCATGCTGAGCAGGATTTCGGTGTTCGCCGGCAGTGTGCGGGTCGCATCGGATGCGGTGACCGGTGTCGCGGCAACCGGGGACGCGACGACGGTCGGGACGACCGGCGGCGCGACGGGCGCGGCATCCTGTGCGAAGGCGGGCGAGAAGCTGGGCAGGACAAGGGCGAGCGCGACGGCGCCCGCAAGCGGATTCGATTTCATGGTAAGGCAACCCCCAAAAACGGCGAGCCCCCTGCCCGCCATCAGCGGTGACAATCAGGATTCGCGCGCAGCGTCAATCGCGTTAACCTGTTGCTGCGACGAAGCGTTGCCGGGGGCGCAGGTCAAGGCGCCTTGGAGCCGCCGCCGACCAGTTTGACGAGGGTGGCGAGGCGGCGCCGCACGGCGCTCCAGTCGCGTTCGGGATGCGCCTGAATCTGGGGCGGGGCGAAGGCGATGCCGCGGTCGCTGCCGGTTTCGGCGCGGACCAGATACGCGCTGAAGGCGACGGGTGCCTCCTCGACGACGCGCGCGGATTGCTCCGCCGTGGGCTCCCATTGCAGCGCGAGGCAGGGGGTCGGGAGGTCGGCGAGCGGGGTGGTCGCGCAGGCGGCGAGCGCGAGGGCGACGGTGCGGCGGACGATCATGCGGCGCCTGTCCCCGGCGGCGGTGGCGGTCGGCGCCGTCAAGGGTTGGGTGCGCTGGTGGGCGGAGGGAGTCAAGCGGGGTGAGGCCTCATCGATCCTCCCCGTGCCGGGGAGGATTGGCTATGTCCGCTCCCGCCCCAATCCGACGGGTGGCGCGACGGCGCGGGCGTGCCTATCTAGGCGGCGATGAGACAGGTGACGAGCAACGGGGACCGCAGGACGATCGTGATCGCGCGGTTGAAGCCGAAGCCGCTGGCGGCGGGGCAGTTGCTGTGCGTGGTCGCGCTCGGCGTGCTGGTCGCGGTGCAGGCGCGCGGCGATACGGCGGGCGAGGTGGTGCGGAGCATCGTCTTCGGCGACATCGCGATGACTGCGGCGATGGCCGCCGCGGTGCTGGGGTTCGTATATTTCCGGCGGCTTTGGCGCTGGCGCGATGCTTATGTGCGGCACGATGGTGCGACGCTGTATCGCGGCGGCAGCGCGCGCTGGCCGCTGGCGCTGGTGCGGGACGTACTGCTGGTCAAGGACGGCGTCGGCGTCGAGACGCTGCGGCTGGTGGTCGACGACGACAGCGAAGTGACGCGCGAACTGGTAAAGCTGGCGATGCTCGATGGCTCGGTCGAGGCGGTGAAGGGCGGCGTGCTGTTCGCGGTGTCGGGCATGCGCGGGGTGCCGGGCGGGGTTACGGTGAATTGATCGCGCGCCTGGCCCAGCCCGAAAATCCCGCCGTGCCGGGGCGCGAAGGGACCGGCAACCGGATCGGAAGGTCGCAAAGGTCATGCTACACACCCTTCTGACCCTCGCGCGAGCGCGGGGTGCGACCAGCCGGTCTTGCGGCCGCTTCTTCGGCGCCGGCACCCGGTCATAGGCGGCGGGATCGCGACCATGCGCGTCGCGCGCGGTGTTGGCGGCGGGATCGGGCGAGGGGGTCGGTGCTATGTTGCGCATCTGCCAGTTTGGAACATGGCGGGATAATTTAGGAAAGACGGTTTTTGCACGCGATGTACGAAATAGGATTTTGTGGTGTGATAGTTTTGCGAAGGCACGGCGAATTACTTCCGCTTCCTCATCCCAGTACTCGGGCTTCGTCACCCCGGACTTGATCCGGCGTCCATGTGGCATATGCGGTGCCGAAAAGTCGGATTGGCACCGGTCTGGATACTTACGGAATTTTTCTATTTGTAGCCCTTGTCAGCATGCAGGGTCATTTTCTCAAGATTTCCGAGTACCATCTCAAAATGATCTTTGATTTTTCCGACAGCATCGGGTCTTTTGAATCGAATAACGAACCCAGTATTGCATCCTTAAACTGTTTTGCTGTTTCGCTGTTCGCCGGGAAGTATTTATGCTTTTTCAGCGATCTGACATGACCACATTAGCGAGGGCGCTCCGAACGCATGTTCTATCGCTAGCATTCTAGCCAGGTCGTCGGAGTTCCAATCAGCACTCAAACCGAAAACCCGCCTGAATTTCTCCGGTTCGATCCCGCCGCGAGCACCTTCTTGCCCGTCGGGGTCAGCGCCCATTTACTGCCCTGCTGGACGACGAGGCCCAACGCGACGAGTTCGTCGCGGACGGCGTCGGTCGGGAGTTGGGGGCGGCGGTTCGATATGCCTTCGAGGGTCGCGCGCTGGGGCTGGCTGAGGATCAGCAGTTTGAACTTGGGTTTCTTGTCGGTCATGCGGCTTTCCGGCTGAGTAAGCCGCCTTCCTTCAATTCCTGGTGGAGCGTCCATGGGGCGAGTTCGAGGCCGTTGGGCCAGGCGAGCGCGCCCGCCTCGATAAAGGCGCGCGAGAATTCGGAGGGTTGCAGCAACGGTTCGGTCAGGACCGTCGGGCGGCCGGCGAACAGCGGATAGGCATTCCAGACGCCGGTGCTGCCGTCGGAAAAGGTCAGTTTCAACCGGTGGTCGCCGGCAAGTTCAAGGGCGGTAATCTTAATCATCCATGTCGGCTCCCGGGATCATTTCCATGGGTAGCAGGTCGACGCCTTTCTGCCAATTCGCCATCAATTCGTCGCGGTGGCGCTCGGCCCAGTCTTGCACGATGCGCAGCGCCTTTTTGGGGAGCGCGCCGGCCATCACTTTGCCGTCGGCGATGCCGATCAGCGCTTCGAAGCCCTGACGGCTGGCATGGAAATGCGGTGGCGCATGATCGTTGTGATACATGCGGATGATGATGCCGAAGAAGAGCGAGATGATGGGCATGATCTATCCGTCCCACCAATCGAGATCATAGTAGCTATTCTCGCCGTTGGGGCACTCATCCCGCAACGTCGCGGCACCTCTTTTTGCCGATGCAATTGACGTTCCGAACACCTCAACACGATGGCCCCATCGTTCGCGGGTGACGATCAGGCCGTCCACATAAGCATAGTCGCCTTCAATTTGATCTTCGGCAATGTCTACCGAGACCTTCATTGCTTACTCCGCGGCGATGCCGGCCTTGGCGAACATGTCTTCGCCGTCGCTTTCGATCGCGGGGGCGGTGTCGTCGTTGGCTTTCGCTTTCTTGCGGTTGTCGAAGCTCGACCACACGCTGTTCCATTCGCCGCGGGTCGCGCCCTTGCTGTATTCGGTCGCGCGGGTTTCGAAGAAGTTGGCGTGCTCGACGCCGTTGAGCAGGGGGGCGAGCCAGGGCAGGGGGTGTTCGTCGATCATGTAGATCGGCTGGAAACCGAGCTGCCCCAGGCGCCAGTCGGCGATGTAGCGGATGTAGCGCTTGATCTCCTTGGGCGTCATGCCGGGGACCTGGCCTTGTTCGAAGGCGAGGTCGATGAACGCATCCTCGAGCCGCACGGTCTTCTGGCAAGTGTCGATGATGTCTTCCTTCACCGCCTTGGTCAGGCAGCCGCGTTCCTTGGTGAAGGTGTGGAACAGCTTGATGATGCCTTCGCAATGCAGGCTCTCGTCGCGGATCGACCAGCTGACGATCTGGCCCATGCCCTTCATCTTGTTGAAGCGCGGGAAGTTCATCAGCATCGCGAAGCTGGCGAAGAGCTGAAGCCCCTCGGTAAAGCCGCCGAACATCGCGAGGGTGCGCGCGATATCCTCGTCATTCTCGACCCCGAACTGCTGCATATAATCATGCTTGGCGCGCATCTCGTCATATTCGAGGAACATGCCATATTCGCTTTCGGGCATGCCGATGGTGTCGAGCAAATGGCTGTACGCCGCGATATGCACGGTCTCCATGTTGCTGAACGCGGTCAGCATCATCTTGATCTCGGTCGGCTTGAACACGCGGCCATATTTGTCGTGGTAGCAATCCTGCACCTCGATATCGGCCTGGGTGAAGAAGCGGAAGATCTGGGTGAGCAGGTTGCGTTCATGGTCGCTGATCTTCTGCGCCCAGTCGCGGCAATCCTCGCCCAGCGGCACTTCCTCGGGAACCCAGTGAATCTGCTGCTGGCGCTTCCAGAAATCGAACGCCCAGGGATATTCGAAGGGCTTGTAGGTCTTGCGGGCTTCCAGAAGGGGCATCAGTCAAACTCCGGTCGAAGGCGGTTCCAACCCCTCTCCCATCGGGAGAGGGAGGGGCCCAAGGCTTCAGCCTTGGGAGGGTGAGGGTGTATGGCGGTCGAGTGTCGAGACGTTGTTGCCCTCACCCTTCCGCCGCTGCGCGGCTCCTTCCCTCTCCCGGAGGGAGAGGGAGATTGTTTCCATGACGCCTTGCGTATTGGCGAGGACGTCATTGTTCCAGAAGCGCAGGACGGTGAGGCCCTGCGCTTGCAGAAATTCGGTGCGGCGGGCGTCATAGGATGCCGCTTCCGCATGTTGGCCGCCATCCACCTCGATCACCAGCTTCGCAGCGAAACTGAAGAAATCGGCGAAATTGGGGCCGATCGGAACCTGCCGCCGCCATTTGAGGGTGGGGAAGGTTTCGCGCAGGGCGCGCCACATCCGCTTTTCGGCTTCGGTGGCGTCCTTGCGCAGGGTGCGGGCGCGGGGGACAGTGCCGACGGGTTGATTGCGATAGGTCCGCATGCGCGTCACCCTCACCCTTCCGGCGCTTCGCGCCTCCCTCCCTCTCCCGGTGGGAGAGGGGTTTATTGGCATGCCAGACATTCGTCATAGTCGGTGGTCTGCAGCTCATACACTGGCGCTTCGGCCGTGTTGTCGGCCTCGACCCCGCCCGCGAAGCCGGCGCGTTGCACCGATTTCGAGCGCAGGTAATAGAGCGATTTGATGCCGAGTTCCCACGCGCGATAGTGGAGCATGAGCAGGTCCCATTTCTCGACGTCGGCGGGGATGAACAGGTTCAGCGAGGCGGCCTGGTCGATGTACGGCGTGCGGTCGGCGGCGAGTTCGAGCAGCCAGCGCTGGTCGATCTCGAAGCTGGTCTTGTAGCAGTCCTTCTCGTCCTGCGTCAGGAAGTCGAGGTGCTGGACGCTGCCGCCCTTTTCGAGGATCGAGTTCCAGATCGCGTCCGAGTTCTTCGCCTTGTCGACGAGCAGGGCTTCGAGGTGCGGGTTGCGGATCGAGAAGCTGCCCGAGAGCGTCTTGTGCGTGTAGATGTTCGCCGGGATCGGCTCGATGCACGCGCTGGTGCCGCCGCAGATGATGCTGATCGA
>JAEULK010000073.1 GCA_016793775.1 Sphingopyxis sp.
ACCCTAGTACGAGAGGACCGGGTTGAACATACCTCTGGTGTACCTGTCGTGGCGCCAGCCGCGCAGCAGGGTAGCTATGTATGGACGGGATAACCGCTGAAAGCATCTAAGCGGGAAGCCTCCCTCAAGATAAGATTTCACAGAGCCGTGGAAGACCACCACGTTGATAGATCGGATGTAGAAGCGCGGTAACGCGTGGAGCTAACCGATACTAATTGCTCTATTCGCACTTAAGAGTCCCGCCATCAACGACAGTCCTGTCAGGCCAAAAGCCTATAGGTTGTCCGCGACGAACGGATGATTGTTCAGACAGTATGCACGGACATCGATTGAAACCCTTTTGACCCTACGCCGGCTTCATTGCTTGGTGACCATGGCGTCAGTGACCCACCCGATCCCATCTCGAACTCGGCCGTGAAACCTGACAGCGCCGATGGTACTACCGCTTAAGCGTTGGAAGAGTAGGACGTCGCCAGGCATTGCAGCCGGCGTAAGGTCGAAACGGAAACCCATTCACAAAGTTAGAGGCCGGCAGCGATGCCGGCCTTTTGCTGTTTGACGGCCCATGGCCGTACATTGGTGGCGCGGGATGGAGCAGCCCGGTAGCTCGTCAGGCTCATAACCTGAAGGTCGTAGGTTCAAATCCTACTCCCGCAACCAACATAAGCCCGCCTTTCGGCGGGCTTTTTTGTGTCTGGCACCGCCCGATCGGCTGCCGCGACGATCGCATTGCTGGAAAAGCCGCCGCAAAGGACCTATCTCACCCCCATGAACCTCTATGTCGACGTCACCTCTGCCACGCCGCGCACGCGAACGGGCGCGATCAAGCTGCATGGGCCCGACGCCTTCACGGGCATGCGCCGGGCCGGGCGGATCGCGGCCGAGACGCTCGACGCGCTGGTGCCGCTGGTCAAGGCGGGGGTCAGCACCGGCGAACTCGACGATTTTGCGCGCGACATGATCGTCGCCGCGGGCGCGGTGCCGATCAACATCGGCTATCAGGGCTATCGCCATGCGAGCTGCATTTCGGTCAATCATGTCGTCTGCCATGGCATACCCGGCTCCAAGCAGCTCAACGAAGGCGATATTCTCAACATCGACCTGACGGCGGTGGTCGATGGCTGGCACGGCGACACCAGCCGGATGTTTCTGGTCGGCGACGTGCCGCTGAAGGCGAAGAAGCTCGTCGATGTGACCTATGAGTGCCTGATGCTCGGGATCGAGGCCGCCGTGCCAGGCAACCGGCTTGGCGATATCGGCCATGCGATCCAGCGGCATGCCGAGAAACATCGCTATTCGGTGGTGCGCGATTTCGTCGGCCATGGCGTCGGCCTCGTCTATCATGACGAGCCCGACGTGCATCATTATGGCCGCCCGGGGACCGGACCCGAACTGCGTCCGGGCATGATCTTCACGATCGAGCCGATGATCAATATCGGCAAGCCGGGGGTGAAGATCCTCGACGACGACTGGACCGCGGTGACGCGCGACCGTTCGCTGTCCGCGCAGTTCGAGCATTCGATCGGGATCACCGAAAGCGGCGCCGAGATCTTTACGCAGAGCCCCAGGGCGCTGCACCGCCCGCCCTATCTTTGAGCCGGGCTATTTCGCGAAAAGCTGGCCGAGGTCGGCAAAAGCCTTGAATTCCAAAGCATTTCCGGCGGGGTCGTAGAAGAACATCGTCGACTGCTCGCCAGCCTGGCCGGCGAAGCGCGTATGCGGTTCGATGGCGAAGGCAACGCCATGCGCCTGCAGCCGGTCGGCGAGCGTGCGCCATGCAGCGGGTGCCAGCACGACGCCGAAATGCGGCACCGGCACCGCATGGCCATCGACCGGGTTGTGGCCCGCAACGCCCTCGCGCCGCTCGGCGACGCGGTGCGCGACGATCTGGTGGCCATAGAGGTTGAAGTCGATCCAGTCGGGATCGCTCCGTCCTTCGGGGCATCCCAGAACCTCCCCGTAAAAATGGCGTGCGGCGTCGAGGTCGTCGACGGGGAAGGCAATGTGGAAGGGAGCGAGTTCGGCCATGGATCCGCATCTAGCCGCCCGGCCGCTTCGCGCCAAGCCGCCACTTGGGTTGTGCGTCGCAACATGCTAGGCGCGCCGCCATGTTGACGATTAGCAGCCTTACCGTGCGCCTCGGCGGGCGTGCCATATTGGACCGCGCGACCGCGAGCCTGCCCGCGCGCAGCCGTACCGGCCTCATCGGGCGCAACGGCGCGGGCAAGTCGACGCTGATGAAGGTGATGATCGGCAGTTTGGAGGCCGACGAGGGCGGCATCGAAATGCCGCGCAAGACGCGCATCGGCTATATTGCACAGGAAGCGCCGAGCGGGACCGCGACGCCGTTCGACACGGTGCTCGCCGCCGACACCGAGCGCGCCGAATTGCTGCATCAGTCGGAAACGGTGACCGATCCCGACCGGCTGGGCGACATTCACGAGCGGCTGATCGCGATCGACGCCTACACCGCGTCGGCGCGCGCCGCGCGCATCCTGATCGGGCTGGGTTTCGACGAGGATATGCAGGGCCAGCCGCTCGACAGCTTCTCGGGCGGGTGGAAGATGCGCGTTGCGCTCGCCGCGCTGCTGTTCTCGAACCCCGATTTGCTGCTGCTCGACGAACCCTCGAACCACCTCGACCTCGAAGCGACGATGTGGCTCGAAAGCTTCCTCAAATCCTATCCGGGCCAGCTCGTCGTGATCAGCCACGAGCGCGACCTGCTCAACAATGTCGTCGACCATATCCTGCACCTCGAGGGCGGCAAGGTGACGCTGTATCCGGGCGGTTATGACGATTTCGAGCGCCAGCGCGCCGAACGCGCGGCGCAACTCGCGGCGGCCAAGGCCGCGCAGGATGCGCAGCGCGCCAAGCTGCAGGATTATGTTGCGCGCAACAGCGCGCGCGCCTCGACCGCGAAACAGGCGCAGTCGCGCGCCAAGCAGCTCGCCAGGATGCAGCCGATCGCGGCGCTCGCCGAGGATCCGAGCCTGGCGTTCGATTTTCCGAGCCCCGACGAGCTGCGCCCGCCGCTGATCACGCTCGACCTCGCGAGCGTCGGCTACACGCCGGGCAAGCCGATCCTGTCGCGGCTGAACCTGCGCATCGACCCCGACGACCGCATCGCGCTATTGGGGCGCAACGGCAACGGCAAGACGACGCTCGCGCGGCTGCTCGCGGCGCAGCTGACCCCGATGGACGGCGCGATGGCGGCGACGGGCAAGATGCGCGTCGGCTATTTCACCCAATATCAGGTCGAGGAACTCGACGGCGGCGACACCCCGCTCGAGCATATGACGCGGATCATGGCGGGCAAGACGCCCGGCGCGGTGCGCGCGCAACTCGGGCGCTTCGGCTTCTCGGGCAATAAGGCGACGACGCAGGTCGCGAAGCTGTCGGGCGGCGAACGCGCGCGGCTGGCCTTGGCGCTGATCACGCGCGAGGCGCCGCACCTCCTCATCCTCGACGAACCGACCAACCACCTCGACGTCGATGCGCGCGAGGCGCTGGTGCAGGCGCTCAACGGCTTCGACGGCGCGGTGATCCTGGTCAGCCACGATCGCCACATGCTCGAACTCACCGCCGACCGGCTGGTGCTGGTCGACAATGGCACCGCGCGCGATTTCGACGGCAGCATGGACGATTATGTCGCCTTCATTCTGGGCAAATCGTCCGAGAAGGAGCGCGCGCCGTCCAAGGCCGACCGCAAGGGCGATCGCAAGGCCGCCGCCGCGGCGCGCGACGCCGTGACGAAGGCGAAGAAGGCGGTTTCGGACGCCGAGGCCGATCTCGCCAAATATCAGGTCGTGCTGACCGCGATCGACCGCGCGATGTTCGATCCGCAGTCGGCGGCGAACGAGTATAGGGGGCTGACGATGAGCGAATTGTCGCAGCGGCGCGGCAAGGTCGTCGCCGCGCAGGAAGCGGCCGAGGTGCGCTGGGTCGAGGCGGGCGAGGCGCTCGAAACGCTTGAGCGCGAGACCGCCTAGGCGGCCCGCCGCCGCGCCCGCGCAATCGACACGCTCTGTTTCGCAAAGGCCGCGACGACGTCGGCGGGCAGGCCGTTCTCGACGAGCACACCCTGCATATGGTCGGCGAGGCAGATATTCGTGCGCGGCGCCTCGCCGCTGTCGGCGAAGGCATAGTTGGCGCGGTCGATGAAGAAACGCACCGGGGCGTGCTTCGCCGCATTTTCGGCGACGACGGGCACATAGATGGTCTGATGGTCGATATCGGCCGAGCGCGAGCGAAAGGCCTCTTCCATCTGCAAGGCGCGGTCGGTGTCGGGGACGGCGCCCGCGAATATCGCCGATCCAGCGGGCGGCGCTTTGTCGCCGAGGGCAGCGAGATCGACGGTGGCGGGCGGGTCCGACGGGTCGGGCAAGGTCTGCGAATAGAAATAGGCTCCGCCCGCGACGAGCGCGAGGATCACGCTGCACACCAGCATGCCGGTGCGCACGCGGTGCAGGATCGGCACCGGATCGTCGCCGGCGATCAGCGAAGCCTGGTTGAGGAGCTCGCGCTCGCGCAGCACGCGCAGCGACGGGATCGTAAGGATGAAGGCGGGCACGAGCGCGGTCCAGAGCTGCTCGTACCCACCCCATTTGGCGATCTGCCATTCGGCAAGCCAGCGGTAGAGGCCGGCGTAGTGGCTGTATTCCCACCACGCCCAGCCGGCGACGAGCGCCATCCAGGCGAGCGCGAGCCAGAACGGAGCGGCGCTGGCCGCGCCATGCCATCCTCGTCGCCCGCGCTGGCAATATCTGCCGGGTGCGTCAGGGACCGGTCTTGATCGGGGCGACATTGACCTTTTGGGTAATGTTCGTCGCCGGCGAATATTTGTTCGCTGCCGCGGTCGGCGCGTCGAACTTGATGTGGAAGTCGCCGCTGCCACCCTGGACCTGATCCAGCGTGTCTTCGGTCAGTTCGACGGCACCCTTGTCGGTCACGTCGGTTTCGCGTTTCTTGGTCATGGTCTGTCTCCATATATGCCGGGAGGAAGCCCGGAGCCACAAGCGACCCAAGTCTCGCTCGTCCCGGATACACCGGAACTGGGAGCGGAGATAGGCCGATTCGCGGGACCGTGGCTGTGCCGCCGATCACAGGCTGTGCCGCGGCGCGATGAATCGAAAAATTTCGGTGCTGTGACAGGTTGCACAGCAATGCAGGCGCTGGTCACCTATCGGCTCCCCATCGAACAACCATGATGGAAAGGGAAAAGGCGATGACCCAGAACAAGCAGCGGGCCCCGACCCATATCGCCGACGAGCAGTTCGACGCCGTGGCCGGTGGCGGCTTCCTTGGCGGCGTGCGCGTCGCGAGCGGCGATGTGAACGGCGATGGCATCGCAGGCAGCGATGTGACCGGCGACGGTATCGTCGCGGCGCCGAAGAAGGTGCAGCCGAGGACCGTGCCGGCGAGCGGTAAGCTGGGCGGCTGACAATCCTGTCGGTCGGTGGCGCCGGATCGATCCGCATCACCGACCGGCTGGCGCGCGCGCGCCGCAACAGGCCGCGCCGCGATTGACTTTCTTGCCTTCCTCGGTCATAATAGTTTCAATTGAAACTAGATGAGGAATGACCATGGCCGACCTGTTCGACAATCCGCTGGGCCTCGACGGTTTCGAATTCGTCGAATTTTCGGCGCCCGAAAAGGGCATGCTCGAACCGGTGTTCGCGGCGATGGGCTTCGCGCTGATCGCGCGCCACCGCTCGAAGGACGTGCAATTGTGGCGCCAGGGCGGGATCAACCTGATCGCCAATTACGAACCCAAATCGCCCGCGGCCTATTTCGCTGCCGAGCATGGCCCATCGGCGTGCGGCATGGGATGGCGCGTGCGCGATGCCGCCAAAGCCTATGCCGAAGCGGTCGAACGCGGCGCCGAGCCGGTCGAGGTCAACCCCGGCCCGATGGAGTTGCGGCTGCCCGCGATCCGCGGCATCGGCGGTTCGATCATCTATCTGATCGACCGTTATGGCGACGACCTTTCGATCTACGACATCGACTTCGTCTATGAAGAGGGCGTCGATCGCCACCCGGTCGGTGCGGGCATGCAGCTGATCGATCACCTGACGCACAATGTCTATGGCGGCCGCATGGCGCATTGGGCGGCCTTCTACGAGCGCATCGCGGGTTTCCGCGAGATTCGTTATTTCGACATCAAGGGCGAATATACCGGCCTGACCTCGAAGGCGATGACCGCCCCCGACGGCAAGATCCGCATCCCGCTCAACGAAGAGGGCGCGGGCGGCAAGGGCCAGATCGAGGAATATCTGCGCGCCTATAATGGCGAGGGCATCCAGCATATCGCCTTCAGCTGCGACGATCTCTACGCCGCATGGGACAAGCTCAAGGCGCTCGGCAACCCCTTCGCCCCCGCGCCGCCCGCGACCTATTACGAAATGCTCGAAGAGCGCCTTCCGGGCCATGGCGAGTCGGTCGAGGGCCTCCAGTCGCGCGGCATCCTGCTCGACGGATCGACCGAGCAGGGCGACCCGCGCCTGCTGCTCCAGATTTTCGGCCAGACCGTCATCGGCCCCGTCTTCTTCGAATTCATCCAGCGCAAGAAGGACGAGGGTTTCGGCGAGGGCAATTTCACCGCGCTGTTCAAGTCGATGGAAATGGACCAGATTCGCCGCGGTGCGCTGACTGTCGAGGAACCCGCCGAATGACCAGCCCGATCAAATTGGGCGGCGTCCACCACGCCGCCTATCGCTGCAAGGACGCGAAGGAGACGGTGGGTTGGTACGAGCGCATGCTCGGCATGACCTACACCACCGCCTTTGCCGAGGATCATGTGCCGTCGACCGGCGAATACGACCCCTATATGCACGTCTTCCTCGAGGCGGGGAACGGCAACATCCTCGCCTTCTTCGAGCTGCCGAATCAGCCGGTCATGGGGCGCGACGAGAACACCCCGGCGTGGGTCCAGCATCTGGCGTTCAAGGTCGGCAGCTTCGACGAGCTGGTCGCGGCGAAGGCGCATCTGGAAAGCGAGGGCGTCGATGTGCTCGGCCCGACGCACCACGGCATCTTCAAGTCGATCTATTTCTTCGACCCCAACGGCCACCGCGTCGAGCTGGCGTGCGATATCGGCACCGACGAGCAATATGCCGAGCTGAAACGCGTCGCGCCGCTGATGCTCGAGGAATGGAGCCAGACCAAGAAGGCGCCGCGCCACGCGGATTGGCTGCACACGGCGGCGAACGAGTAATATCCGTCGCCCCCGCGAAGGCGGGGGCCGCCAGCTACCCTCTTCAGCGGCGCTGCGTAAAGCCGATTGCGGCCCCCGCCTTCGCGGGGGCGACGGTTCCTTATTTCCGATTCAGCCCCATGCTCTGCAAGGTCGCGCCGCTGCATTTGTCGGCTTCCTTGGCCTTGCCGTCGCCCGACAACGCGCCGATCGCCAGGAACCCGGCGACCACCGCGACCAGGAAGGCGCCGGTGACCCAGATCAGATATTTGTCGATGAACGCCTTGATCGGCGCTCCGAACAGCCGGAACAATATCCCGACGAGCAGGAAGGAAAAGGCCCGGCTGGCGAGGCTTGCCCACAGGAAGGTCCAGAAATTCATGTGGATGAAGCCGGCGGTGATCGTCAGCAGCTTGAACGGGATCGGCGTCGCGCCCTTGATCAATATGATCTCGGCGCCGAATTCGCGCAAGTAACAGGCGGCCGGCGGGAAGGCGTCGGTCAGCCCGAGCACCCCGAGCAGCCACAGCCCGACGCTCTCGTAGAGGAAGAAGCCGATTCCGTAACCGAGCATGCCGCCCATCACCGACGCGATGGTGCAGATCAGCGCGTAGCGCACCGCCTTTTTCGGGTTGGCGAGGCACATCAGGCCGAGCAGCGGGTGCGGCGGGATCGGGAAGAAGCTCGCCTCGACGAAAGCGACCAGCGCCAGCCAGGCCTCGGCGTGCGGATGCGCCGATTTCTCCATCGTCCAGTTGTACAGGCGGTGGATGAAGCCGGGCCGATGGGTGGTGGCGGTCATGCTGGTCCTTGCGTTGGAGCCGCGCGCGCGACCGTCCTTGGCCCTATGCCGCCCGTGCCGGGCGAAGTCGATACCGGAAGCCGTCGCCCCCACGAAGGCGGGGGCCGCAATGGGCTCAATGCCTAAAATGCCGCATTCCGGTGAACACCATCGCCAGCCCCGCCTCGTTCGCCGCCGCGATCACCTCGTCGTCGCGGATCGAGCCGCCGGGCTGGATGACGCAGGTCGCGCCCGCCTCGACCGCCGCCAGCAGACCGTCGGCGAAGGGGAAGAAGGCGTCGCTCGCGACCGCGCTGCCGACCGTGCGGGCTTCGGCCCAGCCGTGGCTCTCGGCGGCTTCGCGCGCCTTCACCGCGGCGATACGTGCGCTGTCGCGGCGGTTCATCTGCCCCGCGCCGATGCCCGCGGTCGAGCCGCCCTTGGCGTAAACGATCGCGTTCGACTTCACATGCTTGGCGATCGTCCAGGCGAACAGCGCGTCGGCCAGTTCTTCCTCGGTCGGGGCGCGGTCGGTGACGATTTTCAGGTCGGCGCGGGTGATGCGGCCGTTGTCGCGGCTCTGCGCCAGCCAGCCCCCGGCGATCGTCTTCATCATGATGCCGCCGCGCGCCGGGTCGGGCAGCTCGCCGGTCAGCAGCAGGCGGAGGTTCTTCTTCTTCGCGAACACCGCGCGGGCGTCAGCGTCGGCGTCGGGGGCGCAGACGACTTCGGTGAAAATGCCGCTGATCGCCTCGGCGGTGGCGCCGTCCAGCGGGCGATTGACCGCGATGATGCCGCCGAAGGCCGAGACATCGTCGCATTTGAGCGCCGCGTCATAGGCCTCGGTCAGCGTGGCCGCGGTGGCGACGCCGCACGGGTTGGCGTGTTTGACGATGACGCAGGTCGGGTCGGCCTCACGAAATTCGGCGACCAGTTCGAGCGCGGCGTCGGCATCGTTGATATTATTGTAGCTGAGTTCCTTGCCCTGGACTTGGCTTGCCTGCGCGATGCCGCGACCGGTGGGGCCGGCGGGCAGATAGAGCGCGGCCTTCTGGTGCGGGTTCTCGCCATAGCGCAGCTCGGCCGACAGCCTGGCGGTCAGCGGCAGCGTGTCGGGGAAGAATTTTCCCTGGTCGGCGAAGGCGAACCATTGCGCGATCATGCCGTCATAGGTCGCGGTATGCGCAAAGGCGGTCGCGGCGAGGCGCTTGCGCAGGCCCAGCGAGGTCGCGCCATTGTTCGCGTCCATCTCGGCGATGATCGCGGCATAATCCTCGGGCTCGGTGACGATGCCCACATGCGCGTGGTTTTTTGCCGCCGAACGCACCATCGCGGGGCCGCCGATGTCGATATTCTCGATGACCGTATCGCGGTCGGCGCCGCTCATCACGGTCTGGAGGAAAGGATAGAGGTTGACGACGACGAGGTCGATCGGGTCGATGCCATGGACGTCCATCGCCGCGACATGCTCGGCGTCGTCGCGGACCGCCAGGATGCCGCCATGGACGCTGGGGTGCAATGTCTTGACCCGGCCGTCCATCATCTCGGGATAGCCGGTGAGGCCCGCGACGTCGCGCACCTCGTAACCCGCCTCGCGCAGCGCCTTCGCCGTGCCGCCGGTCGACACGAGTTCGACCCCGTGGCGGACGAGCGCGGCGGCGAGCTCGACGAGTCCCGCCTTGTCGCTGACGGACAGGAGCGCGCGGCGAACGGGGACGAGATCGGTCATGGGAGAGGCGGCCTCAGCAACGGGGAAAGACGCGGACGCCCTAGGCCCGCGTCGTCCGTATCGCAACCCCGCGGGTGGTTTTTACAGCCCCAGCGCCGCCGCGATCCGGTCCCAGCGCACCAGTTTGAAATTCTGCGCCTTCGGGGCGTTGTCGCCGTCCTGCGCGAGGAAGAGGCCGCCCGGAAAGGCGGGGCCGAAGTTGCCAGCGACCGCCTCGATCCCGTCGGTCTCGCTCGTTGCGCCGAAGCTGCCCGCGGTCACCGCGAAGCGGCCGACATAGTCCATCGAGGGCAGCTTGAATACCGCATAGGCGTTGTCGCCCTGGCTCGAGGCGAGCAGGTAGCGCTGGCCCTTGTGGTCGATCGTCGCGAGACCCTCGACGTCGGCGACGAGGCGCCGGTTGTCCACTGGGGCGACCAACGCTGCATCGGCGGCGGCTCCCTTTTGGATCAGGCGCCAGATTCCGGCGTCTTCCTCGCCGACATAGAGCGTGTCGCCGTCGAATACGCAGCCCTCGGATTGGGTCGGGATCTTGTGCTCCCATTGCGGCGCGAAGGTCGGTGCGGGGCCATCGACGGTCAGCGGGCCGACGCGGACGGTGCCGTCCTTGAGGATCAGCGCGGCGGTCAGCGGGGCGCCGGGGGCGGTTTTCTTGAGGCAGAAGCCATAAGCTTCGCCCGTGCCCGCGGCGGCGCGGCCGAGTGCGGTCAGCGACGGCTTGTCGGGGTCGAGGCGGAACAGCGCGATATGCGCGTTGACCCCGTCGTTGCGGTCGCTTGCCGCCACGATGTTGCCGACGACATCGACATTGTTGACCAGCCCGCCCCTGATGAAGGCGATGTCCTTGCCGGTCAGATCATAGACATGGATGCCCGCCTTCTTGTCGGTCGCGACGATCAGCGCGCGACCCGGGTTCGCGGGATTGACCCAGATCGCCGGATCGTCGGCGGCATCGGCGCGGCCGGTGCCGACGGGATCGGTCTCGCCGCTCGCGGTCACCGGGACCGGCGGCAGGCCCTTGATGACCGGTTCGACCTGCTGCGCCGCGCATCCGGTCGCGATGGTCGCAAAAGCGAGCGAAGTCAGCAGCTTCCAGTTTCTGGTGTTCGCCATCGCGATTCCCCCTGTTTTCAAATGCGCCCTGCGCGGTTGGGCGCGCCCCGTTCCAGCAAAGCGAGCGCACGTCAATACGCCAACATTTCCGTAACTTAACTGTAACCGACGCGTCACACGGCTCGTCGCAAACTGTCACATGCTCCCCCTAGAGGCCCGGCAACAACAACAGGGGCATGACATATGATTCGGACTTTCAGCCTGTATTCCGTCGCCGCATTCGCACTTGCGGCGGCGCTCGCTTCCGCCCCCGCCGCAGCAGAAGAGGCCGCTGCGACCGCCGCCGAGGCAGCAGATGATGGCGAAGCCATTGTCGTGACCGGGAGCCGCCCGATCGCCGAGTCCGAAGCTGCGGCGCTGGAAGTTCAGCGCAATTCCGATTCGCTCGTTACGGTCATCGCCTCCGATTCGGTGGGCCGCTTGCCCGATCAAAACATCGCGCAGGCGACCAGCCGCCTGCCCGGGATCAGCGTCGAGCGTGATCAGGGTCAGGCGCGGTACATCAACCTGCGAGGGTCGCCAAAGACCTGGACCACCCTGTCATTTGACGGGATCAACGTCGTCAGCCCTGAAGGCCGCGACGCGCGGTTCGATTCGATCCCCTCGGCCATCGCGGCTCAGGTCATCGTCTCGAAGGCGGTCACGCCCGATATGCCGGGTGAGACCGTCGCAGGGAATGTCAACGTCATCACCCGATCGGCGTTCGACTATTCGGGGCTGCACGTGGCCGGAAAGGCCGGAATGGGCTTTGCGGAACTCGGCAATCGCAAGGAATATGAGGGGTCGCTCGTATTGTCCGACCGCTTCCAGGTCGGTGGCGGCGAGATCGGCGTGCTGGTTTCGGGCAGCTATTACGAACGCAACATGATCACCGACAATTTCGAAACGGACTATGAGCGGGTGGGCGCGCAGGATTCGCGTCCCGGTTCGGAGTCACGCTTTTGGGCGCATGAGGCGGAGAATAAACTTTACCGTCTGACGCGCAAAAACTGGTCCCTTTCGGGCCGGCTCGACTGGAGGCCCGACGATAACAACAGGATTTCGCTGCGCTCGGTTTATACCATCTTCACGGACGATGAAGCGCGCGACAACTACCGCTTCGATCTCGATGATCGTCAAGGCGACGGATCGACGTCCTCGGCCGCCTGCACGATAACGCCCGACCCGACCCCGACCAACAGCGGCTATGCCGACGTCTGTATCGGAAATACGCCGCAGAAGGGCACGGTATACGGCATCGACATTCGCCAGCGCTCCACCCTGCGCGCCTTCCGCCAGTCGATCTTTACCAACACGTTGGCGGGCGACCATGATTTTGGCGATGGCGCGTGGAAGCTGTCATGGGCCGGCAATTACACCGTATCAAAGGATGACCGCTCGGTCGTGGGCGAGACCACATGGGACAGCCCGTCGACGCGCAACCTGCGCCCGACGGTCGCCTATGATTTCTCCAATCCCAATTTGTCGGTCCTCCAGCTTTTCCGCACGATCCAGCTGTCGGGGCCGACGCGCTATCAGGCTGGCGACGCCGTGACGGCGGTCGACAGCTTCACGAAACCGCTCTCCGGTTTTACCGTGCTCGACGCGGTCGATACGACAAAGGCCTATACGGGCAAGCTGGCGTTGTCGCACGACACGGGTTTTCTGGGCGGCGAAGCGACGTTCAAAGTCGGTTTCCAGTTCGACCAGCGTACCAAAGTTGCGGACGAAAACCAGATCGCACTGAATGCGACGAACGCAAACGGCATCGGAATACCGAGCGACTATAATCAATTCTCGCTCGACCGGAAATTCCTGGGCGAAATTCCGATGGCCTACACATTCCGCTATTTCGATAGAGACAAGATGCGGGCCGCATCGGATGCCGCGAAGGCGGCTTATCCGTTTCTTCCGGTGACCGCGAACAACTATGATGTGCGCGAACAGATATTTGCCGGTTTTGCGATGGGAACGCTCCGCTATGATTGGGGATCCGTGGTCGGCGGCGTGCGCGTGGAGCATATCAAGAATCGCGGCATAGCGACGAACATCACCGCCGGGTCGGAACAGACGCTGGCCTTTCCGAGCCTGCACCTCAACTTCAAGGTCGACGACAGCAAGAAATTCCGGCTGTCGTTCAATTCGGGCGCGGCGCGTGCCGACTATGACCAGATGCGTCCCAACGTCGTGATCAACGATAGCAACCAGACCATTTCGGGCGGAAACCCGTCGGTGCAGCCCGAACGGGCCTATGGCCTTGACGCCTATTTCGAATGGTATGTTCAGCCGCAGGGCTATTTTATGGCGGGTCTATTCTACAAAGAGATCAAGGACGTGCTGTACACGCAATCCGCGACGTTCAACTCCAATGCGCTCAACAGCAATGGCGTCGACCGTTCGGGATATGTTTTTTCCGGTATCACCAACGGCGGCGACGGTCGCATCTATGGTCTGGAAACCGCCGCGCAGCTTCAGCTGGAGCCGTGGACGGACGATTTGGGCCTGCCTGATTTCATGGGCGGCTTCGGCATCTCGGCCAATCTGACGTTGAACAACAGTCGAGTGACAAAGCCTGCGGTCAGCGGCATTCCCGCCCGCAAGGTCCGCCTGCCCGGCACCTCGGACTTTGTTTACAATCTGGGTGTCTATTATGAAAAATACGGGCTGTCGCTCCGCCTGCAATATCAGAACCGCAGCAAGTGGCTGGACACGATCGCCGACACGCTGACCGATGCGGGCGACACCTATTGGGCGTCGGACGACGAGCTGGATTTTTCGGCGCGCTACGCCGTGAACAGGAACCTCGAAATCTACTTCGACGCCTCGAACCTGCTCAATAACCCGGGACGTCGTTTCTCCGACCCCGGCAATCTCCTGACCGCGACGGGCATACCGTCGCCAAGCACCAGCGGCCAGACGATTGAATGGGAACGGTTCGGCCGGCGCTTTACGGGCGGCATCCGCTTCAATTTTTAAAGGTCCGCCCGGTTCGCATACCCCCTCTCGCCGGTGGGAGGGGGGGGGTCAACCGATATGCTTGAAGATCCAGCCGATGCTGGCGCCGCCCGCGGGGGCGCTGGCGGTGACGACGAGCTGCTCGGTCGGGTGCGGGCGGCCTTCGCCGTCGACCCACAGGCTCTCCTCGACGTCGAGCTGGCCCTCGCTGGTGCGGAATTGCCATAAAGGCCCGCCGTTGATGCGCAGCAGCGCGCCCAATTTGTCGGCGGTCAGGCTCGCCTGCAGCGAGGGGCCGAGGTGGAAGCGCAGCATGAAGGGCTTGTCGCCCTTGCGGCGGCTGCGCGGGGCGGGGAGCAGCTGGTCCTCGCCGCGCAGTTCGCGGCCGTTGGGCGACAGGATCAGCAGGCGGCGGTGGATCAGGCCGTGGCGGCGGGCATAGCCGTCGTGGCTCATCTCGAGCCGGCTGCCTTGCGGCGTTTCCCGGCGGTCGAGCTCGACCTCGGTCACCCCGCGCCCCAGCGAGCCGCTGGCGAGGATCGCGGTCGAATTGCTGTCGGCGAGGATCAAAGTCGAATGGGCGGCGGTGGTGCGCAGCCCGCGCGCCAGATCCTCGGGAATCGTCGCGCCGGTCAGCGCCGCACCGCCGCAATTGACGATGATGCGGTCGGCGCCGTCGCTGAGCTCGAACGCCAGCGTCGAGGCGCAGCCCGCCTCGGTCACCCGCGCGATCGGCGGCGGCGCGGCGTCGGCAAGCAGCACGACCTTGTTCGCGACGAGCCGCTGATAGCCCCAGTCGCGCGCCTGTTTGAGCGGGCGGGTGCGCACCCCGCTGGCGGCCACGATCGCCTGGATGCGCTCGGCGGTGGTCGCGCCGCTGCCCTGCCAATTGCCCATGCCGCCGTCGGCGTGGACGAGGCCGAGCAGCGCGGGCACGGTGCGCGCGAGTACCTCCTGGAGGAAGGGCGGCACCTCGATGCGGCGCATGTCGTATATGCGCGCAAGCATCGACAGCGCCATGATCGCGTCGAGCTGCGCCTGCGGCGAGCGCGCGATGTTGCCGCCGTCGGCGTAGAAGCTGGTCTCGAGCACCTTGCGCAGCCCCGCCTCGCCGAACACCTGCCGCGGCTCGCCGCCGGGCATCAGCAGCGACGCGGCGACGATGCCGGTCCAGGCGACCAGCTGGCCCACGCCCGGCCGCGTCTTGTCGGCGACGCGGTCGAGGTGGCGCGCGGCGCGCGCGAGATGGTTGAGCACCGCCGAACGATAGATGAGGTCGCTCGACGACAGGATGAGCGGCGCGTGGAACGCCCAATAGAGGATGCGCCAGCCGGCATTGTCGGCGCGCCACGCGGGTTCGCTCACCGTCTCGCCATGCGCGGCGAGCCAGTTGCGCACCATCGCCTCGGCGATCGGTGCGCCGTCGGCGCGGCTGCCCGTCGCGGCAAGGTCGCGCAGCCAGGCGAAGCTGTGGAGATAGTCGGCAAAGGCCGGGGCGACGGCGAGCGCGGCGAAATCTAGTTCGGCGATCGGCTGCTTGAGCCCGCGGTGGAGGAAATGGCCGGCGCGGATCGCCATGCCGGCGCGCATGTCGCCGGGCACCGGGTCGGCCGGAACGCCGAGCAGTTTCAGCGGAAAGCGGCCCTTGAGGCGAAAGGCGTGGAGCGGGGTGCGCCACGTCAGGCGGGTGATATGGTTGGCGATGCGGTCGCCGAGCGACAGCCCCTTGTCGGCGGGCAGGCGGATCAGCCTTTTGCCCGGTTCGATCGTGTCGTCGATATCGGTGCCGCTGTCGGGGGCGTCGGGCGCTGCGGTCACGGCACGCACCTCCACAAGTCAGGCGCCGCCGCGCAGGCTTTTGATATTGTCGGCGTAAGCCCCTGGCCCGCCGCGGAAGGTCGCGGTGCCGGCGACGAGGACGTCGGCCCCCGCGGCGATCGCCTGCGGCGCGGTCGCGACGTCGATGCCGCCGTCGACCTCGAGCCTGATATCGCGGCCCGACTTGTCGATCATCTTGCGCACCGCCTCGATCTTGCGGAGCTGGCTGGTGATGAAGCTCTGGCCGCCGAAGCCGGGATTGACGCTCATGATCAGTACCAGGTCGATGTCGTCGATCAGATAATCGAGCATCTTCGCCGGCGTCGCGGGATTGAGCGACACCCCCGCCTGCTTGCCGAGCGACTTGATATGCTGGACGCTGCGGTGGATGTGCGGCCCCGCCTCGGGATGGACGGTAATGATGTCGGCGCCGGCGGCGGCGAAGGCGTCGAGGAAATGGTCGACCGGGCTGATCATCAGGTGGACGTCGAAGGGCAGGGTCGAATGCGGGCGCAGCGCCTTCACCACCGCGGGGCCGATCGTCAGATTGGGGACGAAATGGCCGTCCATCACGTCGATATGCACCCAGTCGGCGCCGGCTTGCTCGATCGCGCGCACTTCCTCGCCGAGCCGGGCGAAATCGGCGCTGAGGATCGACGGGGCGATGCGGACGGGAGGCGGGGGGACGGACATGGGGATCGGCCTTACCGCTCTACCCCTTGGGGAGCAAGCCGGGGCGAGGGGCTAGCGGTGGAAAAGGCTTCACTTGTCGGCCCCTCCCGCAGGCGGGACGGGGCGACGGCATCACCGCCACTTCCACCCGCCCTCGGTCCGGGCGCGGTAGATCGGCAGCGGGGCAAGGCCTGCGGCGATCACCGCGAAGGTCATCGGCAGGGGCCGGTCGTGGAGCAACAGCGAGACCCCGGTGATCAGCGCGATGTGCAGCGCCATCATCGCCCAGCCCTGCCAGGCGATGGGCAGGCCGGTGCCGTAACCGCGGCTTTTGGGCCGGAACCAGGGGCGTTCATCCAGAAGCAGGTGCAGCATCTCAGCTCTCTTCCTTAGGCGGGCGACCGCGCTTGGCGGGCACAGGCAGTTTGACGTTCACGCCGCGCCGCGCCAGCGCCTCGCGCAGCAAAACTTCGATCTCGGCATTGGCGCTGCGCAGTTCGGCCGCCGCCATCCGCTCGATCGCGGCGTAGAGCGCCGGATCGAGGCGGAGGGCAAAGGCCTTTTTGGACGCCGCCGCCATCGTTCGGCCTCAGTAGAGCGAGCCGGTGTTGACGACGGGCTGGGTGTCGCGTTCGCCGCACAGGACGACCATCAGGTTCGACACCATCGCCGCCTTGCGCTCGTCGTCGAGCTCGACGACGTTCTTCTCCGACAGTTGGGTCAGCGCCATCTCGACCATCGTCACCGCGCCCTCGACCAGCTTCTTGCGCGCGGCGATCACCGCCTCCGCCTGCTGGCGGCGGAGCATCGCGCCGGCGATCTCCTGCGCATAGGCGAGGTGGGTGAGGCCGCATTCGTCGACGGTGATCCCCGCGACGTCGAGCCGTTCGATCAGCGCCTTGCGCAGTTCGACCCCGACCTCGTCGTGATTGCCGCGCAACGTCACTTCCTGATGCTCGATATCGTCATAGGGATAGCGCGAGCCGATCGAGCGCACCGCGGCCTCGATCTGCGCCATGACGAATTCCTTGTAATCGTCGACGTCGAACAGCGCCTGCGCGGTGTCGGTGACGCGCCACACGACCTGCGCCGCCATCTCGATCGGGTTGCCGCGCAGGTCGTTGACCTTGATCTTGTCCGAAATGACGTTGTTGGCGCGTACCGCGATCTTCTTGCGCGTGTACCAGGGCAGCACCCAGCGCAGCCCCTCCTCGCGGTCGGTGCCCTTATAGGCGCCGAACAGCTGGATCGCCGCGGCCTCATTGGGGTTGATGAGGTAGAAACCGCAGAGGATCAGCATGCCAGCGACCGCCGACACGACCAGAACTGCCCATTTCCAGGCGACCATGACCTCGGCATTGCCATTGGTGATCCCCGCCCAGGCGGCGATGCCGACCAGCAGCAGCCAGATGAAAAGCATCAGATAACCGCTTTGCGTATTCGCGCGCCCCTCGCGACTGCGGTTCAGTGCGGGCGTTCCCGTATCGACCATTTTTCCCTCCGAATCACTCGATATAAAGATGATATCATATTTATATCGTTTCTAGCGACGGTCAATGGGGATTTGCGAAGGCGGGTCTCGGCTAGGGAACGGACGTTTGGCACCTTCTTCGCTTGAGGCTTCAATAGATGCATCGAATCTTGACGTGTTTGATGTTGGTACTGGAAATCGGACGCAGCTCGGCTCCGGTCCCCGGGCGGTTCCCTTTTTTCGTCATGCCGAACCTTGTTTCAGCATCCATAGCCTGAGCGCGAATGGGACGCTGCGCAGAAGGAAACGGCAGCTCATGGATCCCGAAACAAGTTCAGGATGACGATACAATATGAGGCCGGTTTCTCCTCAGCCTCCGCCCAAAACAATGGGGGCCGAAACGACCCCCTTTGCCTCCCCGGTTCTGTTCGCGGCTACTCGGTCGGAAAGCCGCGTTTGTCGAGCAGCGCCTTCACATCGGGGTCGCGGCCGCGGAAGGCGCGATAGGCCTCGGCGCGGTCGGTCTCGTTGCCCGTCATCAGCAATATGGTGCGGAACTTGTCGGCGACCTTGCGGTCCCATGGGCCGCCGGCCTCGGTGAACGCCGCCCAGGTGTCGGCGTCCATCGTCTCCGACCAGAGGTAGGAGTAATAGCCCGCCGAATAGGCGTCGCTGCTGAACAGATGCCCGAACTGCGGCAGGCGGTGCCGCATCACGATTTCCTTGGGCATGCCGATTTCGGCCAGCGTCTCGCGCTCGAACTTGTCGATGTCGGTCGGCGGCGTTTTGCGGTCGTGCAGCTTCATGTCGACGATCGCGCTCGACAGATATTCGACCGTCGAAAAGCCCTGGTTGAACTTGTCCGACGCCAGGATCTTGTCGACCAGCGCCTGCGGCATCGGTTCGCCGGTCTTGTAGTGCGTCGCGAATTTCGACAGCACCTCGGGCGTCATCAGCCAATTTTCGTTCACCTGGCTCGGATATTCGACGAAGTCGCGCGGCACCCCGGCGAGCGCCGGGTAAGTGACCTGCTGCAGCAGATAATGGATGCCGTGGCCGAATTCATGGAACAGGGTCTGCGCATCGTCGAGGCTGACCAGCGTCGGTTCGCCCTTCGCCCCTTCCGTGAAATTATTGTTGTTCGACGCGAGGACATTGCGTTCGCCGCCCAGCGTCTGCTGGCTGCGATAGGTGGTCATCCACGCGCCCGAGCGTTTGCCGTCGCGCGCGAAATTGTCGAGATAGAGGACGCCGACATTCTCGTTCGTCTTGAGATTATAGACCTCGAAGGTCTTCACCTTGGGGTCGAAGACCGGGATGGTGCCGGTGTTTTCCCTGAAGCCCAGGTCGTAGAGCTGGCCCGCCGACCAGAACATCGCGTCGCGCAGCTTGTCGAGCTGGAGATAGGGTTTCACCTCGCTTTCATCGAGGTCGTATTTCGCCTTGCGGACCTTTTCGGCATAGAAGCGGTAATCCCAGGGCTCGATGGTCAGCTTCACACCCTTGCCCGCCTTGGCATCGGCGTCGGCGATCGCCTGCATGTCGGCGACCTCCTCATGCACGCGCGCGACCGCGGCGGGCCACACCTTCATCATCAGCCCCATCGCGGCTTCGGGGGTCTTGGCCATGGTGTCGGCCATCCGGTAGGCGGCATGGTTCGGGAAACCGAGCAGTTCGGCGCGCTGCTGGCGCAGCTTCAATATTTCGGCGATCGTCGCATTGGTGTCGTTGGCATCGCCATTGTCGCCGCGGCCGACGAAGGCCTTCCAGACCTTCTCGCGCAAGGCCCGGTCGGTCGCGTTCTGCAGCACCGGCTGCGCCGACGAGCGGGTGTTCTTGATCGCCCATTGACCGGGCTTGCCCTGCGCTTCGGCGGCCGAAGCGAGCGAGGCGACGAAACCGGGTTCGAGGCCTGCGAGCTCGGCCTTGTCGGTCACGAAGGTATAGAGCTTTTCGTCGCCGAGCAGCTTCGACGAAAAGGTCGAGAAAAGCCCCTCGAGCCTGGCGTTCATCGCGACCAGCTTGGCCTTGTTGTCGGGCGACAGATTGGCGCCGTCGCGCACCATCTCGTCATAGCTGCGCTCGACGATGCGGATCTGCTGCGCGTTGAGGCCGCTCGTCTTGCGGGCGTCATAGACCGCCTTGTAGCGGGCGAAGAGCTTCGGCTCCAGAAACAGCTCGGTGTAGAAGGTGGAAATCTTCGGACTCCACTCGGCATCGATATCCTCGACACGGTCGTTCGACTTGTTCGACGACTGCACGCCCCACAGGGCGAACAGCCGGTCGGCGGTGTCGCCCGCGAGCATCATCGGAACATGGGTGTTGTCGAAGGTCGGCGTCTCGGGATTGGCGATCACCTTCTGCACCTCGGCCTTCACCTCGGCCATCGCCTTCTGAAAGCCGTCGGGGAAAAGTTCGGGGTCGAGCTTGTCCCACGGCGGCACCCCTTCATAGGGGCCGGTCCAGGGTGCGAGCAGCGGGTTGTCGCCAACGGGCGCGGTGGCGGCGGGGGCGGGTTCGGCGGCGGTGACGGTCATCTGGCTCATACCCGCGAGCATCGCAGTCGATGCAAGCAGAGTCGACAGACGACGGACAAAATGAGGCGCGCTGCGCGGCATGGTATGGATCTCCCGGTGGAAAAGGTTTCGGACGAAACCATGTCGGCGGGCGTCTTAACCTGATATGACAAGGGGTTGCAAGGGCGGGGCGGGCCGTTAGCCCCCGAACATCGGCTGTTCAAGCCCCGGCACATCGACGCGAAAGCCGAACAGGCCGCCCGCATGCGGCTGCGCGCGGCGTTCGCCGTCGGACAGATTCTTGCCCGCGCTGGTGACGAAGGCGGTGCGCATATCGGCGCCGCCGAAGGCGAGCATCGTCGGGCGCTGCACCGGCAGCTCGACGGTCTGGAGCAATTCGCCCGCGGGCGACAGGCGGACGACGCGCCAACCGTCCCACAGCGCCGACCAGTAACAGCCTTCCGCATCGACGGCCGCGCCGTCGGGGCGGCCGTTGCCCTCGGCAAATTCGTGGAACAGCCGCTGTTCGCCGAGCGTGCCGGTCGCGGGATCGACGTCAAAGGCGTGGATGCGGTGTGTCGGGGTGTCGGCGTGATAGAAGGTGCGCCCGTCGGGGCTGAACGCCGCGCCGTTGCTGGTCATCAGCCCGCCGAAGATGGTGGTCAGCGACCCGTCGGGATCGAGGCGGTAAAGCGTGGCGTCGCGCCTGGGCTTGTCGCCGGTCAGGCTGCCGACCCAGAGACGCCCGGCGCCATCGACGCAGCCGTCGTTGAACCGCTGGTGCGGCAGATCGGCGAGCGCGGCCGGACCGAAGGGCCGCGGCACCGCCCCCCATTCGTCGATCAGCGCGCAGCCGTCGCCGAGCGCCGCGACGAGTCCGCCGCCTGTGCGCGGGGCGACGCAGCCGACCGGTTCGTCAAGCTGCATCCATTCGTGCGTGCCGTCTGCGGGACCCAGCCGGTGGATCTGCTGCGCGTCGATATCGACCCAATAGAGGCGGGCTTCGCCGGCGTGCCAGCGCGGCGACTCGCCGAGCAACGCGCCGGCGTCGAGGAGGAGTTCGACCATGGCGACGGTTTAGCGAGCGGCGCGGCGGCTGCACAGGGCTGCAAACCTATTCCTATATCAAACCGTCGCCCCCGCGAAGGCGGGGGCCGCGAGAGGTTTATGCAGCGGAGAAGTGAATGGCTTATGGCGGCCCCCGCCTTTGCGGGGGCAACGGATAACTTCATGCCGTAGCGTCTTTCCACTTGACGTGCACGTAAACGTAAGGTCTTTTGCCACTCGAAAATTGCGGCCGACTCCCCGCTTGCGTTCGGCTGCGCCATGGGAAAGGAAGATCATGTCGCTCGATAATCTGTCGCGCTCGGCCTATGGCGAGGATCATGAGGCGTTTCGTGCGACGGTGCGCCAGTTCCTCGAAAAGGAAGTCGCGCCGAACGCGGCACAATGGGCCGAGGACAAGATCGTCCCCAAGTCGATCTGGCCCAAAGCGGGCGAACTTGGCATGCTGTGCCCGACGGTGCCCGAGGAATATGGCGGGCTCGGGCTCGACTTCGGCTATAATGCGATCGTCGACGAGGAAAGCGCCTATTACGGCCGCGCGACCACCGGCTTCTCGCTCCAGTCGGACATCGTCACCAGCTATATCGTCAAATATGGCAGCGAAGAGCAGAAGAAGCACTGGCTGCCCAAGATGGTCGCGGGCGAGGTGATCACCGCGATCGCGATGACCGAACCCGGCACCGGCTCCGACCTTCAGGGCATGCGTACGACCGCGAAGAAGGACGGCAATCATTATGTCATCAACGGGTCGAAGACGTACATCACCAATGGTCAGAACGCCGACCTGATCCTCGTCTGCGTCAAGACCGACACCGACATCCAGCCGGCGTGGAAGGGTGTGTCGATCGTCCTCGTCGAGGCGACATGCGAAGGCTATGAGCGCGGCCGCAACCTCGACAAGATCGGGCAGGACGAGGCCGATACGTCGGAAATGTTCTTCAACGACGTTCGCGTGCCGATCACCAACTGCCTCGGCGAAGAGGGCAAGGGCTTCATCTATCTGATGAGCGAGTTGCCGCAGGAACGCCTGTCGATCGCGGTGTCGGCGCAAGCGTCGGCGCAGCGCGCCTTCGACGACACGGTCGAATTCACCCGCGACCGCAAGGCGTTCGGCAAGCCGATCCTCGATTTCCAGAACAGCCGTTTCGTCCTCGCTGACCTTAAGGCGAAATTGCAGGTCGGCTGGGCGCATCTCGATTGGGCGCTCGCGCGCCATATGAAGAAGGAACTGACCCCCGAAGAGGGCGCCGCGGCGAAGCTGTGGCACACCGACCTGCAATGGGAGGTGATGGACAAATGCCTGCAGCTTCACGGCGGCGCCGGCTATATGAACGAATATCCGATCGCCCGCGCCTGGCGCGCCGCGCGCGTCACCCGCATCTTTGGCGGCACGAACGAGATCATGAAGGAACTGATCGGGCGTAAGCTCTGACGGCGGCATGAGCAATAAATAGGGACAGTCCCTATTTATGCAGAACAGCCGCCCGGCAATTCGATGTCACCGGGCATAAATAGGGACTGTCCCTATTTATTGCGCTCCACGAAGAAAGGAACTCCCCATGGCTCATGCATATATCGTCGACGCCGTTCGTACCGCCGGCGGCAAGCGCGGCGGCCGGCTCGCCGGCGTCCACCCCGTCGACCTAGGTGCCGCGGTGTTCGACGCGATCGCCGACCGCAACGATTTCGACACCTCGAAGATCGACGACGTCATCACCGGCTGCGTCAGCCAGGGCGGCCAGCAGACGATGGACGTCGGCCGCAACGCCGTGCTCGCATCGAAGCTCCCCGATTCGATCCCGGCGGTCACGATCGACCGCCAGTGCGGATCGTCGCAGCAGGCGATCCAGTTCGCGGCGCAGGCGGTGATGTCGGGCACGCAGGACATCGTCCTCGCCAGCGGCATCGAAAGCATGACGCGCGTGCCGATGGGCAGCGTCGCGACCTTGTTCATGAAGGAAGGTCTCGGCCATTATAAGTCCGAGCGGCTCGAGGAAAAATATCCCGGCATCATGTTCAGCCAGTTCGCCGGCGCCGAAATGATCGTCAAGAAGCACGGGCTGACCAAGGCCGACCTCGACGCCTATGCGCTCGAAAGCCACCGCCGCGGCAAGGCCGCGACCGAGGCGGGCCATTTCAAGCGCGAGATCGTCGGGGTCGAAATCGACACCCCCGAGGGCAAGCAGATCCACCTCGTCGACGAGGGCATCCGGTTCGATGCGACGCTCGAAGGCATTGCCGGCGTGAAGCTGCTCCAGGAAGGCGGCGCGATCACCGCGGCGTCGGCCAGCCAGATTTGCGACGGCGCTTCGGCCGCGCTCGTCGTGTCGGAACAGGCGCTGAAGGATCATAATCTGACCCCGCGCGCGCGCATCCACCACATCTCGGTCACCGCGGGCGACCCGGTTATCATGCTCGAAGAGCCGCTCTTCGCGACAGAACGCGCACTCAAGAAGGCGGGCATGAAGATCGAGGATATCGACGCCTATGAAGTCAATGAGGCCTTCGCGCCGGTGCCGCTCGCCTGGCTTAAATATCTCGGTGCCGATCATGCGCGGATCAACCAGCATGGCGGCGCGATCGCGCTCGGCCACCCGCTCGGCGCCAGCGGCACCAAGCTGATGGCGACCCTGCTCGGCGTGCTCGACGCGACCGGCGGCAAATATGGGCTGCAGACGATGTGCGAAGGCGGCGGCCAGGCCAACGTCACGATCATCGAACGGCTTTAAGCCAACCAATAGAAAACGGCGTCGCCCCCGCGAAGGCGGGGGCCGCCATCGGGGTAGCGCGAGGCTGCCAGCGGCCCCCGCCTTCGCGGGGGCGACGTTTCAAGGGAGAATGACATGAAACTCGATTCCACCATATCCGCCGTCGTCACCGGCGGCGCCTCGGGCCTCGGCGCCGCGACCGCGCGCCTGCTCGCCGCGAGGGGCGTCAAGGTCGCGATCTTCGACCTCCAGGAAGAAAAGGGCAAGGCGCTGGCCGAAGAGCTCGGCGGCGTCTTCTGCGAATGCAACGTGACCGACGACGCCTCGGTCGATGCGGCTTTCGCCAAGTCGCGCGAAGCGATCGGACAGGAGCGTATCCTCGTCAATTGCGCCGGCACCGGCAACGCGATCAAGACCGCCAGCCGCTCGAAGGAAGACGGCAGCATCAAGCATTTCCCGCTCGACGCCTTCAACTGGATCATCCAGATCAACCTCGTCGGCACCTTCCGCTGCATCGCCAAGTCGGCGGCGGGCATGATGACGCTCGACCCGACCGAGGACGGCGACCGCGGCGCGATCGTCAACACCGCGTCGGTGGCGGCCGAGGACGGCCAGATAGGCCAGGCCGCTTATTCGGCGTCGAAGGGCGGCGTCGTCGGCATGACGCTCCCCGTTGCGCGCGATCTCGCGTCGGAGAATATCCGCGTCAACACGATCCTGCCCGGCATCTTCGACACCCCGCTGCTCGCGGGCGCGCCGCAGAATGTCCGCGACGCATTGGGCGCCTCGGTGCTCAACCCGAAGCGGCTCGGCAACCCCGCCGAATATGCCAATCTGGCGCTCTGCATGATCGAGAACGGCTATTTCAACGGCGAGGACGTGCGCCTCGACGGCGGCATCCGCATGGGTCCGCGCTGATATGCCGAAACCGGAGAGCTGGCGGCTCGACGCCGCCAGCTACCCCGTCCACCTCGATCTGCAGACGCGGTTCCAGGATATGGACATCAACGGCCACCTCAACAATGTGGCCTTTGCGGCGCTGTTTGAAAGCGGCCGCGTGCTGCTCAACCGCGAAATCCGTCCCTGGGCCGAACGCCCCGTGAACGAGCGCACGATGGTCGCCGCGGTCGAGATCAACTATCTGGCCGAGGGCAATTTCCCCGACCCCGTGCTGATCGCGACGGGCATCGGCCGCCTCGGCACCTCGAGCTGGACGATCGTCCAGGCGATGTTCCAGAACGGTCGCTGCATCGCGACCTGCGACACGGTGGTGGTCTGCCGCACCGACGGCGAAGCCAAGCCGCTGCGCGCGGCGATGGTGACCGAGCTGGAGGCGAAGCTGGCGAAGGCGGTCTGAACGATACCGTCGCCCCCGCGAAGGCGGGGGCCGCTGGCAGCCTATTCCAGCATTGCCGCGTAAACCGCTGACGGCCCCCGCCTTCGCGGGGGCGACGGGTATTTCAAAGCTTCTTCTCGGCGTCCGGCACCGAGCGGATCAGGTCGCGCGCGAAGCCGATCAGGCCGATCTGGCGGCGGCGCTTCAGCCGTTCGGCGCGCAATATCGCCATCACTTCGCCGTAACAGCTTTCGACCGCGTCGTTGATCAACACATAGTCGTACCCGTCCCAGTGGCTGATCTCGTTCGCGGCGCGCTCCATGCGTGCGGCGATCACCGCGTCGCTGTCGGTCTTGCGCGCGCGCAGGCGGCGTTCGAGCTCCTCCATCGTCGGCGGCAGGACGAAGACGCGCACCACGTCGGGGCCGGCCTCCTGATAGAGCTGCTGCGCGCCCTGCCAGTCGATGTCGAACAGCACGTCCTTCCCCGCGGCGAGCATCGCCTCGACCGGCGCGCGCGGGGTGCCGTAGCGGTGGCCGAAGACATGCGCCCATTCGAGGAACTCGCCGTCGGCAGCCATCGCCTTGAATTTGTCGGTGTCGACGAAATGATAATGGACGCCGTCCTCCTCGCCGGGACGCGGCGGGCGGGTGGTGGCGGAGATCGACAGCGCGATATCCTTGTCGGCCTCCAGCATCATGCGCGAGATGGTGGTCTTGCCCGCGCCCGAGGGCGAAGAGAGGACGAACAACACGCCGCGGCGGTTGAGGTGGACGCTTTCAGCCATGGGCGCTAATTGCGCGGGTAGGGGCGGCGGTCAAGGGGGAGACATATGGCAGGGATGACGCGCAGGGGCTGGCTGGTCGCCGCGGCGCTGGTCGCGCTGCTCGCCGCGATCCTGTTCGCGATGGGGCGCCCGCCGATCTGCCCGTGCGGCACGGTCAGCCTGTGGCACGGCGTCGTGCAGTCGAACCAGAACAGCCAGCAGATTTCGGACTGGTACAGCTTCAGCCATGTCATCCACGGCTTCCTCTTCTTCGGGCTGTCGCGGCTGGTGCTTAAGAGTCGGCCCCTGTGGGTCGCGCTGGCGCTCGCGATCGGCATCGAGGGCGCGTGGGAAATCCTGGAAAATTCGCCGATCATCATCGATCGTTATCGAGAAGTGACGATGGCCTTCGGCTATTCGGGCGACTCGATCCTCAATTCGGTTAGCGACACGCTGTTCATGATCGGCGGCTTCCTTGCCGCGAGCCGGATGCGCTGGTGGGTCACGGCCCTGCTCGCCATCGCCTTCGAGCTGTTCACGCTGTGGACGATCCGCGACAATCTGACGCTCAATGTCCTCATGCTGGTGTCGCCCGTCGAGGCGATCAAGGAGTGGCAGGCAGGGGCCTAGCGCGCGCTCAGTGCAGCGCCGGCCGCTTGCCGTCGGCGTCGAGCGGGATCGCCGGGGGCAAAGCATCGCCGATCGTCTCGCCGTCGGTCGGCGGCGTGTCGGATACGCCGGCATAGGGATCGACCACGCCGGCATTGGCGATGTCGGCATCGGCGGCATGCGCCTCCTCGACCGCCTTGCGCGCCGCGGCGCGGTCGGCCCATTTCTTGGTGAGATAGCCCGCCGCGCCCCACGCCGCGATCGCGGCATAACGCTGCGGGAACAGGCGGCGGGCCGCGAATAGAGTCGCCGCGCCGATCACCGCGCCGGCGACGGGGTGGCCGCCCTTTTGCTTACCGATGGCGCTGCCGAGAACGCCGCCAACAATCCTGCCGATCATGCCCATCTCTCCTTCTCCCCCTAACAATCCCGGAAAGACCTTAGAGTTCCGGCCCCAGCATCGCCCGCGGATCGACGATACGGTCGAAAGTCGCGGCATCGACATAGCCGAGATCGAGCGCCGCCGCGCGCAAGGTCGATCCCGTCTCATGCGCGTGCTTCGCGATCTTCGCCGCCTTGTCATAGCCGATCTCGGGCGCGAGCGCGGTGACCAGCATCAGCGAGCGTTGCATCAGTTCGTCGATGCGGGTGCGATTGGGTTCGAGCCCGACGACGCAATGTTCGGTGAAGCCCGCCATGCCGATGGCGAGCAGCTCGATCGAACGCAGGACATTCGAGCCGATCAGCGGCTTGAAGACATTGAGTTCGAGATGCCCCTGCAAGCCGCCGACCGTCACCGCCTGATGATTGCCGATCACCTGGCCCGCGACCATCGTCAGCATCTCGCACTGGGTCGGGTTGACCTTGCCCGGCATGATCGAGCTGCCCGGCTCGTTCGCGGGCAGGTCGAGTTCACCGAGGCCCGCGCGAGGCCCCGATCCGAGCAGACGGATATCGTTCGCGATCTTGGTCAGCGCGACCGCCAGCGTATTCAGCGCGCCCGAAAAGAAGACGAGCCCGTCGTTCGACGCCAGTGCCTCGAACTTGCTCTGCGCAGGTTCAAAGGCGATGCCGGTGCCGCGCGACAGCTCGGCCGCCATGGCGGCGTCGAAGCTCGCAGGCGCATTGAGCCCGGTGCCGACCGCAGTGCCGCCCTGCGCGAGCTTGGCGATATTATGCACGAGCGCGCCCTCGATGCGCGCGCGGCACGCGATCAATTGCGCGACATAGCCCGAAAATTCCTGTCCCAGCGTCAGCGGGGTCGCATCCTGCAAATGGGTGCGGCCGATCTTGACGATATCGCTCCAGGCTTCGACCTTGGCGGTCAGCGCATCTGTGAGCGCCGCCAGCGCGGGGAGCAGCCGGGCGGTCGTCTCGACCGCCACCGCGACATGGATCGCGGTGGGGAAGCTGTCGTTCGACGACTGGCCCATGTTTACATGGTCGTTGGGGTGGACGGGCGCCTTGCCGCCGCGCGTGCCGGCGAGCGCCTCATTGGCCAGCCCCGCGATCACCTCATTGGCGTTCATGTTCGACTGGGTGCCGCTGCCCGTCTGCCAGATGGCGAGCGGGAATTGGTCGTCATGGTCGCCCGCGATGACCCGGTCGGCGGCCGCGACGATCGCATCGGCGAGTTTGCCGTCGAGCCCATGGCCACGATTGACCTCGGCGGCGGCACGCTTGATCCGCGCCAGCGCATGGACGATCGGGATCGGCATCCGCTCGTGCGCGGGGAAGGCGAAATTGTGGCGGCTGCGCTCGGTCTGCGCCCCCCAATAGGCGGCGGCGGGCACCGCGATCTCGCCGATGCTATCGCTCTCGATCCGCGTTTCGCTCATCCGATCAACATCCGCGTCGCGAGCACCGCGCTGGCCCAGGTCATCGCGACGAGCGCGAGCATCTGCCAATAGCCGGTGTCGCCGATGCGTTTCCGCGCCCAGCCGGCGGCGAGCCAGACGAGCAGCAGCGTGGGGGTCAGCACCAGCAGCGAAAAGCGCAGCAGCCCGTCGGCGACCTGGCCGCGGGGCCCGCCCGTTTCGACGATCGCATAACCCTCGACCCCCCACCAGAAGGCGGCGGTCAGCAGCACCATTCCGGCGAGCGCCCAATATTGCCAGAAACGCGATGGAGGCCATGGCGGGGCCACGGCGTTATCTTTTCTTGCCGAAATCCACGGTCACGACATTCGTCCCGTCTTCGGTCGTCACTTCGGGGCGATCATTGTCGGCCTCGTCATGCGGTTCGGGGGCGTCGCCGTCGTCGCTGACCTGGAATTGCAGCCCGAAATCGACCGACGGATCGACAAAGGCGGTGATCGCCGCATAGGGGATGATCAGGATCGACGGGGTCTGGTTGAACGACAGGCCGACGCTGAACAGATCCTCCTCGACCTTCAGATCCCAGAATCGGTTCTGCAGCACGATCGTCATTTCATCGGGGAATTTGGCGATCAGATGCGCCGGAATCGTGACCCCGGGCGCCTGCGTCTTGAAGGTGATATAGAAATGATGCTCGCCGGGCAGGCTGTCATAGCCTTCGATCTGGCGCAGCACGCGGCCGACCACGGCGCGCAGCGCGTCCTGCACGATTTCGTCATAGGGAATCAGGCTGTCGCGAACGTCTTCAGTCATGGGGCAGGGGGATGAACGGCAGTCGCGTGCCGGTCAAGGGGGGAGAGTCGCCTTGCATGGCGAAAAGTCGCTGCTAAAGCGCAACGCATGCGAACCGCCACCGTCCAACGCACGACCAAGGAAACCGATATCGCGATCACCGTCAATCTCGACGGGACCGGCGATTATTCGGTGTCCACCGGCATCGGATTCCTCGACCATATGGTCGAGCAATTGTCGCGCCACTCGCTGATCGACATTGCGATGCAAGTGAAGGGCGACCTTCATATCGACCAGCATCATACCGTCGAGGATTCGGCGCTGGCGCTGGGCGAAGCGGTGGTGAAGGCGCTCGGCGACAAGCGCGGCATCGCGCGTTACGGCGAGGCGCATGCGCCGATGGACGAGACGCTGACGCGCTGCGTGCTCGATATTTCGGGGCGCCCGCACTGCGTCTATAAATCCTCCTTCTCGCAGCCGCGGCTCGGCGAGATGGACACCGAGATGTTCCCGCACTGGTTCCACAGCTTCGCGCAGACCGCGGGCATCACGCTGCACATCGAGACGCTCTACGGCGAGAACAACCCTCATATCGCCGAGAGCATGTACAAGGCGCTCGCGCGTGCTCTGCGCCAGGCGGTCGAGATCGACCCGCGCAAGGGCGACGCGATTCCCAGCACGAAGGGCGTGCTTTGACCGACGCAATAAATAGGGACAGTCCCTATTTATTCGGGAGGGGCGCTTGCTGGACCGACCGCCGGTGGAGAATAAATAGGGACTGTCCCTATTTATTGCTGCGCCGCGCATGACCATTGCCCTGATCGACTATGGCGCGGGCAATCTTCGCTCGGTGCATAATGCGCTCGTCGCGGCGGGCGCGCAGGATGTTGCCGTGACCGCCGATCCCGATGTGGTGGCGAAGGCCGGCCGCATCGTGCTGCCCGGCGTCGGCGCCTTCGCCGCCTGCATGAACGGCCTGTCGGCGATCGCCGGGCTGGTCGAGGCGATGGAACGGCGCGTACGCGGCGAGGGCGCACCTTTCCTCGGCATCTGCGTCGGCATGCAATTGCTCGCCGACGCGGGCGAGGAGCATGGCACGCACCGGGGCCTCGGCTGGATCGCGGGGACGGTGCGGGCGTTCGATCCGGCGCCGGGGCTGCGCATCCCGCATATGGGCTGGAACGACGTCGTGCCCGTCGGCGACCATCCGGTGATCGCGGCGGGCGAGGCCTATTATCTGCACGGCTATCATTTCGCCGATGCCGTCGATGTCGCCGCCACCAGCAGCCATGGCGCTACTTTCGTCGCCGCGGTGGCGAAGGACAATATCGTCGGCGTCCAATATCATCCCGAAAAAAGCCAGGCCTATGGCCTCGCGACGCTCGAAAGGTTCTTGTCTTGGCTCCCGTAGTTTCTGGCCTGACCATCTTCCCCGCGATCGACCTCAAGGGCGGGCAGGTGGTGCGGCTCGCCGAGGGCGATATGGCGCGCGCGACCGTCTATGGCGACGATCCCGCGGCGCAGGCGCGCCTTTTCGCCGCCGCGGGGTCGGATCACCTGCATGTCGTCGATCTCGATGGCGCCTTTGCGGGCGAAAGCGTCAACGGCGCCGCGGTCGAGAGCATCGTCGCGGCCTTCCCCGGCAAGGTGCAGGTCGGCGGCGGCATCCGCGACCGCGCGGGCGTCGACCGCTGGCTGGCGCTCGGCGTCGCGCGCGTGATCATCGGGACGGCGGCGCTGAAGGACCCCGAATTCGTGAAGTCCGCCGCGCGCGACCTGCCCGGCCGCATCGTCGTCGGGGTCGATGCCCGCGACGGCGTGGTCGCGACCGAGGGCTGGGCCGATGTCTCGGACGTCCGCGTCGAGGATCTCGCGCGCCGGTTCGAGGATGCGGGCGTCGCCGCCTTGCTGTTCACCGATGTGGGCCGCGATGGGTTGCTCAAGGGCTGCAATGTCGAGGCGACGGTCGCGCTCGCGAAGGCGGTGGCCCTTCCGGTGATCGCCAGCGGCGGTGTCGCCGACATCGGCGACATCCACGCGCTCCGCCCGCATGTCGCGAACGGCATCGAAGGCGTGATCACCGGCCGCGCGCTCTACGACGGGCGGCTCGATCTGGCGCAAGCGATTGCGGTGGGGCGGGCATGAGCGACAAACTCCTTCCTGTTCCCCGGCGAAGGCCGGGGCCCAGCGCGTTACCGTGCGACGTCGGCTTTGTGGCGCTCTGGACCCCGGCCTTCGCCGGGGAACAGGAAGGGAGGCGTCGATGACCGTCCGTGTCCGCGTCATTCCCTGCCTCGACATCGCCGACGGGCGCGTGGTGAAGGGCGTCAATTTCGTCGATCTGCGCGATGCCGGGGACCCGGTCGAGGCGGCGCGCGCCTATGACGCCGCAGGCGCCGACGAGCTTTGCTTTCTCGACATCGGCGCGACGCATCAGGGCCGCGGTACCCTGCTCGATATGGTCGGGCGCACCGCCGAAGTCTGCTTCATGCCGCTCACCGTCGGCGGCGGTGTGCGCAGCGCCGACGATGCGCGCGCGCTGCTGCTTGCGGGCGCCGACAAGGTCGCGGTGAACAGCGCGGCGGTTGCGCGTCCCGAGTTGGTCGCCGACATCGCCGACCGCTTCGGCAGCCAGTGCGCGGTCGGCAGCATCGATGCGCGGCGGGTCGCGGACGGTCGCTGGGAAATCTTCACCCATGGCGGGCGCAAGCCGACCGGGATCGACGCGATCGAGCATGCTGTGCGGCTCGCCGAACTTGGTGCGGGCGAATTGCTCGTCACCAGCATGGACCGCGACGGCACCAAGGATGGTTATGACCTGACGCTCATCCGCGCGATCGCCGATGCGGTGACGGTGCCCGTCATCGCATCGGGCGGCGTCGGCAATCTCGACCATCTGGTCGCGGGCGTGATCGAGGGCGGTGCGAGCGCGGTGCTCGCCGCCAGCATCTTCCATTTCGGCGAGGCGACGGTCGCCAATGCCCATGCGCGGCTCGCCGCCGCCGGATTACCCGTCCGCGCGCATTAAATCCGGCGCAGGGGTGGTCAGGCGGGCGGGTGACTGCAATAGTCGGTCCATGGTCAAGCTTCGTCGCCACTCCGCCGACATCTTCCCGGTCCTCGGCTTTCTCGTCGCGCTGGCGAGCCTCGGCGCGGCGCTCGATCCCGTTTTCGTCGCGATCATGCTCGGCGCGTCGGTGGTCACTGCGGTCCACCATGCCGAAGTCGTCGCGCATCGCGTCGGCGAACCCTTCGGCACGCTGATCCTCGCGCTCGCGGTGACGGTGATCGAGGTCGGGCTGATCCTGACGCTGATGCAGGCCGAACCCGACAAGGCGATGACGCTCGCGCGCGACACGGTGTTCGCGGCGGTGATGGTGATCCTGAACCTGCTGATGGGGCTCTGTCTGCTCGTCGGGTCGCTCCGCCATCATGAGCAGCGTTTCCAGCGCACCGGCATCGGCGCGGCGCTGGCGACGCTCACAGTGCTTACCGTGCTGACCTTGGTGCTGCCCAATTATACGTCGACCGTCCCCGGCCCCTTTTATTCGCCCGAGCAGCTCGGCTTCGTCGCGGCGGTGTCGCTGATCCTTTATGCGACCTTCGCGCTCGTCCAGACCATGCGCCATCGCGACTATTTCCTGCCCGATGACGAGGAGGATGCCGAGGCCCATGCCGCGCCGCCCAGCGCGCAGCGCATGTGGGGCTCACTCGCCCTGCTCGTCGCCTGCCTGTTCGCGGTCGTGCTGCTAGCGAAGAATCTGTCGCCGGTGATCGGCGCCGCGCTCGATACTGCGGGCGCGCCGCCCGCCGTGCTCGGCGTGCTGATCGCGGCGCTGATCCTCGCGCCCGAGGGACTGGCCGCGGTACGCGCGGCAAAGGCCAATCGCCTGCAGACCAGCCTCAACCTCGCGCTGGGATCGGCGCTCGCGACGATCGGCCTCACCATTCCAGCGGTCGCGGTGCTGTCGATCGCGACGGGGCTGCACATCAGCCTCGGCCTCGATGCCAAATCGGCCGTGCTGCTCTTCCTTTCGCTGATCGTCGCGTCGCAGACGCTCGCGAACGGGCGCACCACGGTGCTGCAGGGCGCGATCCACCTGATGCTGTTCGCGGTCTATCTGTTCACGACCTTCGTGCCCTGATGTCGCCAACGGCAGGCGCAATAAATGGGGACTGTCCCTATTTATTGCTCGCGCAGCGAATTTTCGGCTCAGGTCTTCCGGACGAACACCGTCCCCGCGCTATACCCCGCGCCGAACGAGCAGATCAGCCCGGTGTCGCCCGCCGCCATATCCTCATGGTTGAGGTGGAAGGCGATGATCGAGCCCGCGCTCGACGTATTGCCATAGGTGTCGAGCACCGTCGGGCTTTCGTCCTCGCTCGCCTCATGCCCCAGCACGCGCTGCGCGATCAGCCGGTTCATGTTGGTGTTCGCCTGGTGCAGCCACAGGCGGCGCATGTCGCTGCCCTCGAGCCCCAGCACCTCCATCTGCTCGACGATCAGATTCGCGACCCAGGGCACGACCTCCTTGAATACCTTGCGGCCTTCCTGGACGAACAATTTGTCGCTCTTCGGGCCGTCCTGGTCGATGCCGCCGTGACCGCGGTTCAAGAAGCCGAAATTGTTGCGGATGTTGTTCGAGAATTGCGTCTTCAGCTTGGTACCGAGGATGTCCCAATGGCCTGCGGGCGCGATATCCTGGTCCTCGACCAGGATCGCCGTCGCGACGTCGCCGAAGATGAAATGGCTGTCACGGTCGCGCCAGTTCAGATGCCCCGAACAGATTTCGGGGTTCACCACCAGCACGCTTTTAGCGTGGCCCGCGCGGATATAGTCGGCGGCGGTCTGGATGCCGAAGGTCGCCGACGAACAGGCGACATTCATGTCGAATCCGAAGCCGTCGGTGCCGAGCGCGTCCTGAATCTCGACCGCCATCGCGGGATAGGGCCGCTGCATGTTCGACGCGGCGCACAGCACCGCATCGACATCGCCCGCGTCGCGCCCGGCGCGCGCGAGCGCGTCCTTTGCCGCCGCGACGCCGATCTCGGCGAGTAGCGAAATCTCCTCATTGGGCCGCGCCTCGATGCGCGGCGCCATATGTTCGGGATCGAGGATGCCCGCCTTGTCGACGACGAAGCGCGATCCGATGCCGCTCGCCTTCTCGATGAATTCGACGCTCGATTCGGTCAGTTCCGCCACATCGCCCTTTGCGATGGCCTGCGCATTTTCCCTATTGTGCAGTGCAACATACGCGTTAAAACTGGCAACAAGTTCTTCGTTGGAGATGGCGTCGGCGGGGGTGAAAAGGCCGGTGGACGAGATGACCGGCTGCGGTGCGTGCGACATGGGTGTCCCTGCGTGTTTTGTTCTGATGCACGCAGATTAGGCCCCCGCGCCGCGCGGCGCAACGCCCCAGCGATTGCTGAACAGGCTCCGACACCATGGTTAACCCGCCACTAACCATTTTGGTGGCAGACTGCGAGATTGCAGGCCTCCGGGGGGATGGCTCCCCGGGGCGCCGTGCGGGAGCATGACCATGGCGACGCGTTCGGGACCGGCAGCGGGCGATCGGTCGATTGCGGAAATCAAGGAATTTGCGGCTTTCCCCGCGGCGACGCAGCGCTATATCCGCCGCTCGCTCGACATCGGGCTGGAGCGCGACGATGCGATCAGCCGCTGGTCGCGCGACATGGTCGAGGAGACCGCGATCCGCGTTCAGGCCCGCGTCTACCAGCGAATCACCGAAATTCGCGCGCATATCCCCGACGACAGCGGGCTCGACGCGCTCGAACATTTCATGGCGCCGCTGGTTGCGGTGTCGGCCTTCGACCTGGGGCAGGACCGTCTTCCGGGCTTCGCGTCGTACCGCTTCCTCTACGAGCGGCTGCTCGGCGCGCATGCGCGGCCGTGGCTGCCGTGTGCTTTCTGCGCGGCGGCATCGCTGCCGCACCTCCACCCCGACAAGCGCAAGCTTCTGCTCCAGTCGATCAGCGAGGCCGCGGCGACCGCGCCGGGCTGGTCGGCGCGCGAGCCGAGCTTCTATCCCGAATGGGTCGAAAAGATCGACGAGACCAAGCCAGCGAACTGACAAACACCCGTCGCCCCCGCGAAGGCGGGGGCCGTTAGCGGCATAGCGCAAGGTTGCCAACGGCCCCCGCCTTCGCGGGGGCGACGCGGTCAAATCATATCAGCGCGCGATATAGCCCGAAGGCGCTGGTTGCCGTCAGCACGATGCCGACGAGCGTCAGCATCAGCTTGACCGAAAAACGCTTGGCCATGATCGCGCCGAGCGGCGCCGCGAAGACGCCGCCGATCAGCAGGCCCAGCGTCGCGCCGGCGATGTCGGCAAAGCCCAGCTGGTAGATGAAGGTCGCCGAGACCGCGAGGGTCAGGAAGAATTCGACGCTGTTCACGGTGCCGACGACCTTGCGCGGTTCGGCGCCCTGGACGAGCAGGTTCGACGTCACGACCGGGCCCCAGCCGCCGCCGCCCGCGGCGTCGAGGAAGCCGCCGATCAGGCCGAGCGGCGCGACGACGGTCGGCTTCTGGACCTTGGGCGGATAGAGCAGGCCGCGGACGAGCAGCCAGATGCCGATCGCGACGAGATAGGCGAGCACGAACGGCTTCACGATATCGGCGTGGAGCGAGGTCAGCACATAGGCGCCGAGCACCCCGCCGGTCACGCCGGGGATCAGCAGCCGCCAGAACAGCGCCCATTCGATGTTGCGGTGGATCAGGTGGCTGATGCCCGACACGGCGGTGGTGAACACTTCGACGACATGGATGCGCGCCGATGCGGTCGCGGGCGGCACGCCCATCACCGCGACGAGCAGGGTGTTGCAGATGACGCCGAAGGCCATGCCGAGCGCGCCGTCGACCAGCTGCGCCGCAAAACCGATCAGGATGAACGGCCAGATCGCCGACAGGTCGATCGCCAAAATTTCGTGCATCTAATTTCCCAACCCGATCAGTTGACAACCTGCTGCCGCGATTCGTGCCTTTGCGCCAGAGCAATTTTTCTCGCGCCGGTGAAGGGAATAGTTTGCGCGTCCGATTGAAGAGCCGTTTTTCACGCTTCAGCCGGTGACGTCGTCGGGCAGATAATCGCGGACATAGTCGATGAAAGCGCGCAGCTTGGGCATCACCTGTTTGCGGCTGGGGTAATAGAGGAACAGGCCGGAGGTCGAGCAGGCAAAATCGGGCAGCACCAGTTCGAGCTGGCCCGAAGCGACCAGCGCCTTGACCACCGGTTCGGCGGTCATCCCCATCGCGACGCCGGCGTGCACCGCGACCATCATCGCGGTAAAGTCGTTGACGATCACCGGGCCGGTTACCCCGACCTCTATCTCGCGATTGCCCTTCTCGAAGGTCCAGGGCATCAGCGCGCCGCTGCCCATGCGCATGCGCACGCAGCGATGGTTGCGCAGTTCTTCGGGGCTCTCCGGACGACCGTGCTTCTCCAGATAGCCCGGCGTCGCGACCGCGACGAAGCGGAACGGCCCGGTCAGCCGCACCGCGATCACATCGGCATCGAGCGATTCGCCCATGCGGACCCCGGCGTCGAAACCCCCGGCGCTGAGGTCGGCGAGCGCGTCCTCGGCATAGATCTCCAGTTCGATCTCGGGATAGGTCTCGCAAAAGCCCGCGATGATCGGCTCGAACAAAGGCTGCACCGCGCCGCGCATCAGATTGATGCGCAGCCGCCCGGCCGGCCGGTTGCCGAGGTTGCGGGCGGCCTCATAAGCGTCGCCGAGTCCGGCAAAAGCCGGAGCGGCCCGTTCGAGGAACATCTCGCCCGCCTGGGTCAGCCCGACGCTGCGCGTGGTGCGCATGAACAAAGGCGCACCGACGCGCGCCTCCAGGCTCTTGATCGTCTGGCTGATCGCCGAGGGCGAAACGCCCAAGTCCGAAGCCGCAGCGGAAAAGCTCCGCCGCTCCGCAACACGGAGGAAAGCCTCGATCCCGTCGAGGACCCCGTGGGGAATTGTTAAATCCTGCTTCAAAGCACTTGCAGATTATAGAGGATTATCTATTTGCACAAGCGCGCCTAAAAAGGTTGCACAACGAAACGAAAGGAACCTCTCCCATGGCCAATCAGCTCTCCGCTTTCCGCCGCTTCCCGACCGCCTTCGCGATCGTCGCGGCTTCGGGTCTCGCCTTCGCCGGCCTGATCTCGACCACCTCGACGGCTTATGCCCAGACCGGTGCCGACTATCGCTGCGCCGCTCTCGCCGATCAGGCTTCGAGCGCTGCCGCGACCGCCGACGCCGGCAAGCAGGCGAATGCCAAGCGCTTCGTCTCGACCGGCAAGAAGCTCTGCGAAGCCGGCAACGAACGCGCCGCCGCCAAGCAGTTCCGCGCCGCGCTCAAGGTTGCGGGCGTCGCCGAAGCTCAGGGCGACAGCCAGGTGGCGGTCGCCAACTAAGAATAAGCCAAACGACACCAATCTCCGATCCGCCCTCTCCCTCTCCAAGGCGGATCCACTAACTGGGGCGGTACCTGATACAGGGCCGCCCCGATTTGTTTGTGTCGGCCTTCCCATCGGCAAGTTTCGGAAAACCGCCTGCCTCTTGCGGCAGGGGGCGGGGTGGGCTGCGGCCGGCGCGTCTTTCCTTTCGTTCCGCGCCGTCCGGGTCCACCCCAACATGCGGTATCGGGCGGGAGGTGACATTCGCGATAATCCAAGACCGTCACCCCGGGCTTGACCCGGGGCCTGCGCTGTCTTTGATCCGGCGGCGAAAGTAGGAAGGCGGGTCCCGGGTCAAGCCCGGGATGACGACGCAACAAACGTCCGCGCTCCACCCCGAACCGGTCCCTCCGCCGACCGCCCCCGGCCGACAGGGATTGCACCGCCGCCCCGCCCCGCTATGCCGCGTCTTCGATTTTTAGGAGATCGCGATGACCTTGCCCCGCACCCTGACTTTCCTTGCCGCCGCCACGTTGCTCGCCGTCCCCGCGGTGGCCCAGACCGCACCCCCGGCGCAGCAGGTGACGACGGCCTGGCTCAACCGCCAGGCATCGGCGCTCGCCGAACGCAATGCCGAGACCGGATGGCATGTGATGGCCAGCGGCCTGCGCTGGCGCCGCGTCGCCGGCAAGGGGGCGGGGCCGCGCCCCAGCGAACGCGATTCGGTCACGGTTCATTATGTCGGCACCTTCGTCGACGGGTCCGAATTCGACAGCTCGGTCGCGCGCGGCGAACCCGCGACCTTTCCGCTCAGCCGCGTGATCGAAGGCTGGACCGAAGGCGTCCAATATATGGCGGTGGGCGACAAGGTCGAATTCGCCATCCCCTTTTATCTGGGCTATGGCGCGGGCGGCAAAGGCCCGATCCCCGGCGGCGCGACGCTGCTCTTCACCGTCGAACTGCTCGGCATCGGGGGAGAATGACGATGGACTTTTCGCGTCTCGAAACCAGCAGCAAGATCGGCGATGCCTGGGTCTATCCCGCCGCCGCGCCGCTGAGCAGCGGATTGCTCGCGGTCGATGTCGAGGCGGGCCACCGCCTCTATTGGGAGGAATATGGCAATCCCGGCGGCGAGCCGGTGATGTTCCTTCACGGCGGCCCCGGCGGCGCCTGCGCCCCCGACATGGCGCGCTTCTTCGACCCCGCGCGCTATCGCGTCATCCTGTTCGACCAGCGCGGCTGCGGCAAGAGCGAGCCGACGGTCGCCTCGGCGGGCCCGGCGGTGGCGCTGCGCCACAACACCACCGCCGACCTGATCGGCGACATCGAGAAATTGCGCGAGGCGCTGGACATCACGGGCAAGATGCATGTCTTCGGCGGCAGTTGGGGCAGCACGCTCGCCATGGCCTATGCGATCGCGCATCCCGGCCATTGCGCCAGCCTGATCCTGCGCGGCATCTTCCTCGGCGCGGCCGAGGATCTCGACTATCTCTATCAAGGCAATGCCGCGACCTGGCACGAAGCGCCCTATGCGCTCACCGCGCCCGGCGCTTACATCAGCTATCCCGAGGAATGGGGCGCGTTGCTGTCTCTGCTGACGGTCGAGGAGCGCGCCGACGTCATGGCGGCCTACAAGCGTATCTTCGACATGGTCCCGGCGAGCGACGCCGAGCGCGCGATGCAGCTCGACGCCGCGGTCACCTGGTCGCTGTGGGAAGGCGTCATATCGAACATGATCCCCGAATCGGCGGCGACGGGCAAGTTCGGCGACGCCGATTTCGCGCTCTGCTTTGCGCAGATCGAGGCACATTATTTCGCCAACAACCTGTTCATCGAACCCGGCCACCTGCTCGGCAGTGCCGATATCCTCGCGAAAATCCCGGTACATATCGTCCACGGCCGCTTCGACCAGGTGTGCCCGCTGACGCAAGCGTCGCGCCTCGTCGCCGCGTTGCAGGGCGCGGGCGCCGAGCCCGCGACCTATGTGGTCACCAACGCCGGGCACAGCGCGATGGAGCGCGAAAATGCGCTGGCGCTGACCGCGATCATGGACGGGCTGCCCCCGCTCGCGGGCTGATGACCGTCCGCTACCACCGCGTCGGCATCGCCGGGACAGGGCGCGTCGCGCGCGCCATGGCACTGGCGCTGGCGCCGCGTTCGGCCGAACCGGTGCTGATCTGGGGACGCTCGCCCGATCAGGCGCAGGCAGCCGCCAGCGCGGTGGGGGCAACGATCGCGCAGGCCTGCGTCGAGCTTGCCGCCCACTGCGACCTGATCCTGCTCGCCGTCGCCGACGACGCGCTGGCGGCGGTGGTCGCCGATCTTGCCGGAGCGCTGTCGCCGGGGGCCGAACCCTTTGTCTGCCACGTGAGCGGCGGCAGCGGTGCCGCCATTCTGGCGTCATTGCGCGACCGCGGCGCGCTGACCGCGGCGGTGCATCCGGCGATGACCTTCACCGGCGATCCCGCACTGGAGATGGAGCGCATGACCGGCGCGCACTTCGCGATCACCGCGCCCGATGCCGAGGCGCTGGCCGAGGCGCGCACGCTCGTGGGCCGGCTCGGCGGGATCGCGGTCGAGATCGCCGAGGAGCGCCGCCCGCTCTATCATGCCGCGCTGTCGCATGCGGCGAACCATCTGGTAACGCTGCTCGCCGGCGCATCGCAGGCGCTCCGCGTCGCGGGCGCCGATGAGCCCGAGGCGCTGCTCGCGCCGCTGGTCGGCGCGGCGCTTGAGAATAGTCTCGAACGCGGTTTCGATGCGCTGTCTGGGCCGCTGCTGCGCGGCGATGCCGATATGATCCGGGGGCATATCGCCGCCTTGGCGCGCGATTGCCCCGAACTGCTCCCCGCCTATCGCGCGATGGCGCTGGCGACGCTCGACGAACTGGGACGGTCGGGAAAAGCCCCGGCGCCCGAATTGCGGGCGATCGTCGGCGGCTGAAGCTCAGCGCCGCCGATAGCGGAAGTACCAGACCTCATGCCCCTGTGCGCGCGCCTTGGCTTCGTAGCGCGTCTCGGGCCAGCCGGCGGGGCGGGTCAGGAAATCCTGCGCGCTCTTCGCCAGCCAGTCGAACTGGTGGCGATGGCGCCGCATCACCATCAGCGCATGCTCCAGATAGATCGGATGGTCGGTGCCGAAGCGGAACTCGCCGCCGGGTTTCAGCTTGGCCGCGATCAGGTCGAGCGGGCCGTCGTTCACCATCCGGCGCTTGGCGTGGCGCGCCTTGGGCCAGGGATCGGGGTGGAGCAGATAGGCGAAGCTCAGCGCGCCGTCGGGGATGCGCCGCAGTACCTCCAGCGCGTCGCCATGGTGGATGCGGACATTGCCGAGCGGCAGGCCTTTGCCATGATCGCCCGCGACATGGACCAGCGCCTGGGCAACGCCGTTGATGAAGGGCTCGGCGCCGATGAAGCCATGGTCGGGCAGCATGTCGGCGCGTCCCGCCATATGCTCGCCGCCGCCGAAGCCGATCTCGAAATGCAGCGGGCGGTCGTAACCGAACAGCGCCTCGGCGGTAATATCGCCTGCGGCGGGCACCGCGATCTGCGGCAGCAGCGTATCGACCAGATCCTGCTGGCCGGCGCGCAGGGGTTTGCCTTTGGAGCGGCCATAGAGGCGGTTGATCGTGGTCGGATCGCCGGGCTTGTAAGCAGTCATGGCGCGCGCCCTAGCCGAGCGTGGGGCCCGGCGGCAAGCGCCGCGGCGCGGTTAGGGTGTCGGCCAGGTCTCGATCGCCGCCACCGCGCGCTCCCCGGCGGCGAGGTCGAGAATGCGTTGCGGGGTCGGCATCCGGGCTTGGGCGACGAGAGTGATCGTCCGGTTGGTGCCGATCAGATTGGCCGAATAATAGGATGCGTCGGACGTCCCTTGCGGCTCGACGGCAAAGGCTTTGCCATTGTCGCCGGTCGCCAGCAGATAGCGGTCGGGCGCCCCGTCGGGGCGATAGACCGCCTGGTTGCCGCGCACCACATGGTCGAGGCACCAGCGTGTGCCGACCATCCGCGTCGCCGGCGTCCGGACCCCCACCGTCAGGCTTGCGTCGGGCAGCGTCGAATCGGCCGTGTCGGCCTCGAAGCTCAGTTTCGGGGCGCAGTCGGCGACCGGACGGACCGCGGGGGCGGTGCCGCGCGGGAGCGTCAGTTCGGTGAGCACGCCCTCCATCCAGTCCGACATGTCTGATGGGGTCAGCGTCGCCGAATTGGCGCGCAGCTTCACATACCAGTCGCCGACCGCGAACAGCGCGATGCCGGTGCTGCGGATGCCGTCGATCCCCTTGGGGGCGAACACCGCCTTGATCCCGCTCGCGGCGCTTTGCCCGGGCGGGGTGAAGACGACGGGCGCGACGCCGAGCGGCGGGTCCTGAAGGTCGGTTCGCAGGCTGATCGCGCGCTGCGATTGTGCGAACCACAAGGGCACGGCGCCATTGGTATTGCGGAAGATATAGACGGTGATCGAATCGCGGCCATCGCCCGACGCGAAGCTCTGACTGACGTCGAGTTCGGGCGCCGTGAAGCTCGTGCTGCGCACCCGCGGCAATTCGTCGAGTGCGGCAGGGATGACGATACCGCTATGGGCGTGCGTCCACGGCTGGCCGTCGACGACCGGCAGCACGTCCTGCGCGGCCACGGGCGCCGCCGCGGCAAGTGTGACTGCAACCAAAGTCGCACAATAACAGATGCTTGCCATCACGCTTCCTCTTCGACCCCGACGCCCTAGCTGTCAGATCGGTGGGGCGATGGCAAGCGGGCCGCGTGGCCGGTTATTCGGCGAGCGCGGCCTTCAGCTTGTCGACCAGGTCGGTGCGTTCCCACGGGAAGGCGTCGCCGGTCGCGGTACGGCCGAAATGGCCGTAAGCGGCGGTCTGGCGATAGATCGGCTTGTTGAGGCCGAGGTGGGTGCGGATGCCCTTCGGCGTCAGCTTGACGAGCTGCGGGATCGCCGCCTCGATGCGGCCCTCGTCGACGGTCCCCGTGCCATGCAGGTCGACATAGATCGACAGCGGCTCGGCGACACCGATGGCGTAGCTCAGCTGGATCGTGCAGCGGCGCGCAAGGCCTGCGGCGACGATGTTCTTCGCCAGATAGCGGGTGATATAGGCTGCCGAACGGTCGACCTTGGTCGGGTCCTTGCCGCTGAACGCGCCGCCGCCATGCGGGCTGGCGCCGCCATAGGTGTCGACGATGATCTTGCGGCCGGTCAGCCCGGCGTCGCCATCGGGTCCGCCGATCTCGAACCGGCCCGTCGGGTTGATGTGATAGACGGTGTTGGCGGTCAGCAGCTCGGCGGGGAGCAGCTCGGCGACCACGCCCTTCACATAATCGCGCAGCTCGGCATATTTGGCTTCATCGCCTTCGCCATTGTGGAAATAATAGCCCGGCGCATGCTGGGTCGACACGACGATCGCGGTCGCCTCGACCGGGCGCTCATTGGCGTAACGCAAGGTGACCTGGCTCTTGGCGTCGGGTTCGAGGAAGGGCGCGGTGCCCGCCTTGCGGTCGGCGGCCATGCGCTCCAGAATCTTGTGGCTGTAATCGAGCGTCGCGGGCATCAGATCGGGGGTCTCGTCCGACGCATAGCCGAACATGATGCCCTGGTCGCCGGCACCTTCGTCCTTGTCGGCGGTGGCATCGACGCCCTGCGCGATATGGTCCGACTGGGCGTGGAGATTGTTCTCGAAGCGGAAGCTTTCCCAGTGGAAGCCGTCCTGCTCGTAACCGATTTCCCGCACCGTGTTGCGAACCGTGGCTTCGATCTCTTCGAGCGCGCCCGGCGCCCATTCGCCGTTCTCGAACACGCCCTTGCAGCGGATTTCACCCGCGAGCACGACGAGCTGGGTCGTGGTCAGCGTTTCACAGGCGATGCGCGCTTCGGGGTCCTTCGACAGGAACAGATCGACGATCGAATCGCTGATCTGGTCGGCGACCTTGTCGGGATGGCCTTCGGAAACGCTTTCGGACGTGAAGAGGAAGCTGTTGCGCATGGGAGCCTTCTTGGAATCGAATATAAAGGAAGCTTTATGTCGCCGCGCTGTTAACGCCCGCGTCGCCGAAAGGCAATGGCGAGCGCGAGCAGCAGCAGCGCGAACGCGACGGGCAGCGCATTGCCGTAGCGCGCGAACAAGGTCGGGGCGTGTGCGGGCGGCACGACGGTGTCGATCCGCCCCGGCCGGTGCATCGGGATCGAATCGAGGACGCGCCCGTCGGCGTCGATCACCGCGCTGATCCCGGTGGGGGTCGAGCGGATGACGGGCAACCCCTCCTCGATCGCGCGCAGCCGCGCCTGCGCCAGATGCTGCGGCGGGCCCCAGCCGCCGAACCAGGCGTCGTTCGACGGGTTGAAGATGAAGTCGGGGCGGTGGGCGCGGTCGACGACCTGCCCCGAAAAGATGATCTCGTAACAGATCTGGAGCCCCGCCTTGCCGAAGCGCCCGAGGTCGAGCGTATGGGGCCCCGGTCCCGGCCAGAAATCGATATCGCCGGGGGCGAGGCGCGACAGGCCGATCGCCGACAGGATGGGCCGCATCGGCAGATATTCGCCATAAGGGACAAGGTGCGACTTGTCGTAGCGCGGGCCGAGCGTGCCGTCGCCACGCACCGTCATCACCGCATTGCGCGCGCCGACCACATCGCCCGTCTTGTCGAGCTCGAGCTTGAGCGCGCCGAGCAGCATGACGTCCTGCGGATTCATCAGCGCGACGAGCCGCCCGCGCGCCTCGGCGGGCGAGCGGTCGTAATAGACGGGCGGATAGCCGGTCTCGAGATAGTCGGGGATCGCCGCCTCGGGCCACAGGATCAGGCGCGGAATGTCGTCCTTCGGCGCGGTGAGGCGCGCGAGCTTGGCGAAATTGGCGTCGGCCTTGTTGCCCTCCCATTTATCCTCCTGCCCGACATTGGGCTGGATGACGGTGATGGGAATGCGGGGCGTCCGCTTGCCCTTCATGTCGGCGGCGGTTCCATCGCCCATTTGATCGATAGAACTCAGCGACGATGCGACAAGCACGACGGCAAGGAGCGGGATCGCCGCTGTCTGCTGCCGCCAGAAGAGCAGCAGAATCACACCGGCGATCAGGCAGGTCACGGCACCCAGCCCATAGGTGCCGATGATGCGCGACAGATCCGCCAATTGGGCGGTCGTCGCGCCCAGCGGATTCCAGGCAAAGCCGGTGAAAACCCAGCTGCGCAGCCATTCGGTCAGCGTCCATAACGCGGCAAAGGCGAGGACGAACGAAAGACCGATCTTCCCCGGGACGGGGAGGGGGACCGGCGAAGCCGGTGGAGGGGGTTCGCGGCCTTCGGCGACGTCGGCGGAAGGACGCGCCCCCCCTCCGTCGGCGCTGCGCGCCGCCACCTCCAGGTTCCGGGGAGGAATGAAAAACCAAGCCCCCCACGCCGCCAGCGCCGGATAAACCGCCAGATACAGCGCCAGCAGTAGCACCGCGATCCACCCGAGCCACGCCGGCATCGCCGCCTGATAGGTGAAGGCGGTCGCGATCCAGTTCAGCCCGATCGTGAAATGCCCGACCCCAAACGCCCAGCCGATGCCGAAGGCACGCCGGCCCATGGCACTGCGCGCCACCAGCGCCATCCAGCCCGCGAGTGCGATCAGCGTCAGCGGCCACAGGTGGAGCGGCGCGAAACCCGTCGCCGATACGGCGCCGAGCAGCAGGGCGACAAGCTTGGGCCAGCGGTCGGCGAAAGCGGCGATGCGGGGGAATAAGGCGGTCACGCGGCTCCTTTAGCGGGGCTGCGGTGTCGCGACAATGACGCTTGCCAAGCCGGGCGCCAACCGGCACCCATCGGGGCGGGGTTGCCGATGGGAGAATGGGCCATGTGGTGGACTTTTCTGGCGCTTTTGGCGGGCACCTATAGCGACTTTGTGAACGACCCGGCCGAGGTGCGCTTCTGCGCCGCGGCGGGCGCCGTGCAGGCGGCGGCGCCCGGCGGGTCGCCCGACGATGCCTATTTTCACGACCTGACGAGCCGGAAGTTCCTGCTGCGCCTCGCCGACCTCGGCGCGATGGACAAGGCGGCGCTCGCGGCGGCGAAGGCCGCCTGGACCGGCAGCGCCGAAGACGAGGTGCGCTACGAAGCGTGCCAGACGCTGGCGCTGTCGATCCCCGAGGGCGGGACGCTCGTCGATGCGGCGGCGAGCGCCGATGGCGCGGTCGATGGCGCGGTCGATGGCGCGGTCGATGGCATGGCCGATGGCGACGCCATGGCGGCGGAAGCCGCTGCGGCCGCCGAGGCCGCGACCGAGGCGGCACCGGAGGCGGAGATCGACGGCGCGCCGCTGCTCGCCGCGCTGTCCGAACCGCGCCGCAAAGAAGTGCGCTGCGCGACGATCGCCAGTGCGATCATGTACGACGTCGGGCGCGGCGTGTCCGACAAGAGCTACGGCCTGACCGCCGAAGGGGCGGAAACGCTCGCCGGACGGCTGGCCGAGGCGATCATGACCGAAACGGGCATCAGCGAGGCCGAGGTCCGCGCGGCGTATAAGGCGGATTTCGAGGCCTTCACTTTCAACATGCTCGGCGAGGGGCAGGATGAAAAGACCGCGCTGGCGACGGTCGAGGCGGGGATCGCCCGATGCCGTTCGCTCTACGACAGCATCGACCTGTCGGGCGACGGCGACGGGGTCGTGAAGGGCCTCGCCCCGGTCGCGCGCATCGGCGGCGCGGCGGCGGCCACGACCGCCGAATGTTACGTGATGCTCGCGGCGTTTCACCGCGACATGAAGAAAGGGAGCAAGGAGGCGGAGAGTTTCGGCGCGATTGGATGCGGACGGGCCGGGCCGTTCCTTACAGCATATATTTCATCCTGATCGACTGGCTGGTGTCGCCCGAGACCGCGAAGCTCGCCGATTTGAAGCTCGGCGGGCCGACCGTGATCGTCGGGTTGCGCGAAAAGCCGAAGCCTTCCTTGGGCAGGAAGATCGCGGTGTCCATCTTGTTGTTGCTGTTTTCGTCATGGACGACGGCGATCGCATAGGTCCCGCTGGCGGGTGCCGCGATCTTGAAATTGGCGGCGGCGGTCGCCTTGACCGCCATCTTCACCGACGCCTTGTCCTTGCTGCAATCGGGAAAGGCCTTGGCATTGGTGGTCAGGCAGACCAGCACCTGCCCCTTCATATTGCGCAGCCCGGTGATGCTGACGTCGATCTCAGGCGGCGGGGCGGTCGCGCCGGTCAGCAGCGCCAAAGCTGCCAAGCCCCAGATCGGTGCCGCACGCCTTGTCCCAGAAGCGGAAATAGAGCCCATAATTCCCCCGGTAAGCGGCGTGATGCTGCTGATGGTGCGTCGCGGTTATCAGCCAGCGCCCTGCGGGTCCATGAACAAGCGCGCGCGGGAACATCTCCCACCCCATATGATTGCCGACGCCCATGATCGTCATGATCGTGAGGACGAGGCCCAGCACCGCGACATGGATCGGGATCAGGAAGACCAGCGCCGGGATGACGACCGCGCCGGTGATGGCCTCGGTCGGATGGAAACTCATCGCCGCCCAGGCGGTCGGCGGTCGGCTGTCGTGGTGGACGGCATGCGCGATGCGGAACCAGCGCGGCCGGTGCATCCAGCGATGCGTCCAGTAGAACCATGTGTCGTGGATCAGCAGATAGGCGAAGAGGCTGATCGGCAGATACCAGAGCGGAAAGGCGCCGACATCGGTATAGATGCGCGTCCAGCCCTGCTGTTGCCAGCCCCAGGCGACGACGCCCGCGGGCACGCCATAGATCGCCGCGCTCGCGAGGCTCCAGCCGATCTCGCGCTTCATCTGCGGCTCCAGCCCGCGATAGAGGCCGGGATGCCGGATCCGCGTCGCCAGCGCAAAACCCCCGCTGCTGATCAGATAGCGCACCCCGACGATCAAGGTCATCGCCAGCGCCGACAGCAGGATCGCGCCCGCGGCGCTCACGTCTTTTTGGGCGTGCCGAGCAGCGCGGCGACCCGCGCCCACAGCATCGCATAGGCCTGCCCCGCCTTGCTGCGACGGGCGTAAGCGGCGACGGGCGCGCGGCGCACCGCCATCTGTTCGACCACGCTCGCCATCGGCAGCACCGGCCACGCCGCCTCGGCCGCGAGCGCGTCGCGGTGCAGCGCGCGCCGCGCATCGACCATCGCATAGACGGGCATCAGCGGCGTGCTGGTCTTTTTCGCCGGGCGCAGATGCGCTATGACCTCGTCGAGCGCGCGGCGCGACAACGGCGAGGGGATGACGGGCACGATGATCAGGTCGGCGGCGCGCATCATCTGCTCGCTCGTCTCGGTGAGTCCCGGCGGGCAGTCGAGGACGACGCGGTCGTACCCGGCGCCGATGTCTTCGATCAGCCGGAGGAGCCTTTTCTTCTTGCCCGCGTCGAGGAACAAGGCGTCGAGCCCGCGCAGCGAGGTGTCAGCGGGCAGCAGGTCGAGGCCTTCGATGGCGGTCGGCACCACCAGCTTCGCGGGCGCGACATCGCGGTCGAACACCTGGTCGGCGGTGCGTTTGCCGGGACCGTCATGGCCGAGGATGAAGCTCGACGCCGCCTGGCCGTCGAGGTCCCAGAGCAAAGTCCTGCCGCCCGCCTGCAACGCGGCTTCGGCGGCCAGATTGACCGCCAGGCTGGTCTTTCCGACCCCGCCTTTCAGGCTGTAAACGGCGATGACATGGGCTTGTTTGCTCATGCGGCCGGAGTCCCGTGTTTCGCGCGGTGAGTCAAGCGGGCGGTGCGGTGGTTCCCGCACCGAGCGCGCGCTGCATATAGATGGTGTCGAGCCAGCGCCCATGCTTCCATCCCATCCCCGCGAGCCGCCCGGCATGGGCGAAACCGCAGGCGGCGTGGAGCGCGACCGAGGCGGGTTCGGCGCCGCCGATCACCGCGACCATGGTGCGGAACCCGCTTGCCTCCGCCGCGACCAGCAGCGCGTCGAGCAAGGCGCGCCCGACCCCGCGCCCCTGCGCGGCGGGCGCCACGTAGATGCTGTCCTCGCACGCCCAGGCATAGGCGGCGCGCGGGCGGAACTGGCTGGCATAGGCATAGCCGAGCAGCGTGCCCTCGGCGTCGCGCGCGGTGAGGAAGGGCCAGCCGTTGGCGAGATGGTCGGCGATCAGCGTCTCGGTGGCGGCGATGCTGCGCGGTTCGGTGTCGTAGCTCGCGGTGCCATGCGTGACATGATGGGAATAGATCGCCGCGACGGCGGCGGCATCGTCGATGGTGGCGGGTTCGATGCGCGGCGCGATCATGCGTTCGGGATAGCGGGTGCACGCCATGGCGCAATCGCTTTGCGCCGCGTGCCAAGCGCGGCTAGGGCAGGGCGATGACCAGCGCCTCTTCCTCGTGCGACATCGCCATCGTCGGCGGCGGGCTTGCGGGCGGGTTGGCGGCGCTGGCGCTCGCGGCGAAACGCCCCGACCTCGACGTGCGGCTGGTCGAGCCCGGGCCGATCGGCGGCAATCATATCTGGTCCTTCTTCGACGGCGATATCGCGACAAGCGACCGCTGGCTCGTCGCTCCGCTCGTCCGCCATCATTGGCACGGGTACGACGTGCATTTCCCGCATCATCGCCGCACGTTGCGCATGGGGTATAAGAGCATCCCCGGTGAGGCGCTGGCCGCGGCGGTCGCGACGGCGCTGCCCGCCGATCGCATCATCGCCGACCGCGTCAAGCATGTCGCGCCCGACCATCTGCTGTTCGGCCGCGGCGGGCGGCTGAACGCGAAGCATGTCATCGACGCGCGGGGGGCGGGCCATCTGTCGGCGCTGACCTGCGGCTGGCAGAAATTCGTCGGGCAGGCGCTGACGGTGAAGGGCGGCCACGGGCTCGCGCATCCGGTGGTGATGGACGCGCGCGTCGCGCAGCTCGACGGTTATCGTTTCCTCTATCTGCTGCCGCTCGACGAAGAGACGGTGTTCGTCGAGGACACCTATTACAGCGACAGTCCCGACCTCGACGTCGATCTGATCCGCGAACGGATCGGTGCCTATGCCGCCTGGCGCGGGTGGGAGGTGACGGGTCATACGCGCGAGGAGACCGGGGTGCTGCCGGTGGTGATCGCGGGCGACTTCGATCGTTTTTGGCCCGCGGGCGACAAGGTCGGGCGGATCGGCACCCGCGCCGGGGCGTTCCACGCGACCACCGGCTATTCGCTGCCCGATGCGGTGCGTACCGCGGCGGCGCTGCCGGGGCTGGTCGATGGCCCCGATCTCGGTGGCAAGCTGCGCGAACGCGCGGCGCGCGGCTGGCGGCGCCAGCGTTTCTATCGCCTGCTCGACACGATGCTGTTCCGCGCCGCCGAACCCGCGCAGCGGGTGCGCATCTTCGAGCGTTTCTATCGCCTGTCGCCGCGGCTGATCTCGCGCTTCTATGCCGGACAATCGACCCGCGGCGACAAATTGCGCCTGCTCGCGGGCAAGCCCCCGGTGCCGGTCGCGCGCGCGCTCGCCGCGGTGCGGAAACTCGACTGGAAATGAGCCGCAACGCCATCGTCATCGGCGCCGGTTTCGGCGGCCTAGCGCTCGCGATCCGGCTGCAGTCGGCGGGGGTGGCGACAACCATCGTCGAGGCGCGCGACAAGCCCGGCGGGCGGGCATACCATTGGAAGCAGGATGGCTTCACCTTCGACGCCGGGCCGACGGTAATTACCGATCCGCCGTGTCTGCACGAGCTTTGGGCCCTGAGCGGGCAGGATATGGCGGCCGACGTCGACCTCGTCCCTGTCATGCCCTTCTATCGCCTCAACTGGCCCGACGGCACCAACTTCGATTATTCGAACGACGAGGCCGCGCTGGCGGCCGAGATCGCGAAGCTCAATCCGGCCGATGTCGCGGGCTATGAGAAATTCCTGGCCTATTCGCGCGGAGTCTACGAGCAGGGCTATGTCAAGCTCGGCGCGGTCGCCTTTCTCGACTTCGCCTCGATGATCAAGGCCGCCCCGGCGCTGATGAAGTACCAGGCGTGGCGCAGCGTCTATTCGATCGTGTCCTCCTTCGTGCAGGACGAGCGGCTGCGGCAGGCCTTGTCCTTCCACACGCTGCTCGTCGGCGGCAATCCGATGACGACCAGCAGCATCTATGCGCTGATCCACACGATCGAAAAGGACGGCGGCGTCTGGTTCGCGCGCGGCGGCACCAATGCGTTGGTGGCCGGCATGGTGCGCCTGTTCGAGCGATTGGGCGGAACGCTGCGGCTCGGCGATCCGGTGACGAAGATCGAAACGCAGGGCGACCGCGCGACCGGCGTGACGACCGCAAGCGACTGGCATGCCGCAGCCGATATGGTCGCCACCAACGGCGACCTGATGCACAGCTACCGCGATCTGCTGGGTCACAAACATGGGCCGAAGGTCGCCAAGAGCCTCGCGCGCAAACGCTGGTCGCCCTCGCTGTTCGTCGTCCATTTCGGGGTGAAGGGCGACTATCCCGATATCGCGCACCACAGCATCCTGTTCGGCCCGCGTTACAAGGGCCTGCTCGACGACATCTACAGGAATGGCGTCGTGCCCGACGATTTCTCGCTGTATCTCCACCACCCCAGCATTACCGACCCCGGCATGGCGCCGCCCGGCCATGCAAGCTTCTACGCGCTCGCCCCCGTCGCGCATCTCGGCAAGGCCAAGGCTGACTGGGACGGCGATTTCGGGACGCAGTTCGCCAACGCGATTCTCGACGAAGTCGAGGCGCGCGTCCTCCCCGGCCTCCGCGCCAATGTGGTCACCCGCTTCCACTACACCCCCGCCGATTTCGGCCGCGATCTGTCGGCGCATCTGGGCAGCGCGTTCAGCCTCGAACCCGTGCTGTGGCAGAGCGCCTGGTTCCGCGCCCACAACCGCGACGATGCGATTTCCAATCTTTACTTCGTCGGCGCGGGGACGCATCCGGGCGCGGGAATCCCCGGGGTCGTCGGCAGCGCCAAGGCGACTGCCCAATTGATGTTGGACTTATAACTCCGTTCGCATCGAGCGAAGTCGAGATGCCCATCGGGCTCGGCGCCAAGTCGATGGGTGTCTCGACTTCGCTCGACACGAACGGGTAAAGGGAATTTATGAAACGCCTTGCCGTCTATTGTGGATCCGCCACCCCCGCCGACCCGGTCTATATCGACACCGCGCGCCATGTCGGGCGCACCCTTGCCGAAAAGGGCATCGGCGTCGTCTATGGCGGCGGTCGGCTCGGGCTGATGGGCGCGGTCGCCGACAGTGCACTCGAAGCCGGGGGCGAGGTCATCGGGGTCATCCCCGAGGCGCTGGTCGGCAGCGAGGTCGCGCATCGCGGCTGCACCGAATTGCATGTCGTATCGGGCATGCACGAACGCAAACGCATGTTCACCGACCTCAGCGACGGGTTCCTCACCATCCCCGGCGGGGTCGGCACGATGGACGAATTGTGGGAAGCGATCAGTTGGTCGCAGCTCGGCTATCATGCCAAGCCGGTCGGGCTGCTCAACGCCGCGGGTTTCTACAACGACCTCATCGCCTTCAACCGGCATATGATTTCGGTGGGCTTCATCCGCCCCGCGCACGCCGGAATCATGATCGTCGATGCGGGGCTCGAACCCCTGCTCGACAAGATGGCGGCGTATCAGCCGCACGCGCCGATCTTCGCGATGAAGGCCGACGATCTGTGACGCCGGAGCAAAAAATAGGGACAGTCCCTAATTATTGGCAGGCGGCCCATCGGATCGCGGCATCCGTCGTGAATAAATAGGGACTGTCCCTATTTTTTACGACCCCGACCTCCTCCACGGCTTCGCGCACGACAGCATCGCACGCGGCTCGAAAAGCTTCGCGCTCGCCAGCCGGCTGTTCGACCGCGAGACGCGCGAGCGGGTATGGCTGCTCTATGCCTGGTGCCGCGCCGCCGACGACCTGACCGACGGGCAGGATCATGGCGGCACGATGAGCGCGGGGCATGACGCCAAGGCCGCGGTGGCGCGTATCCGCGACCTCACCGACCGGGCCTATGCCGGCCAGCCGACCGGCGACCCGGCGTTCGACGGCCTCGGGTACCTGCTCACCGAAATCCACATCCCGCGCGCGGTGATCGACGACATCGTCGCGGGCTTCGACCTCGACGCCGCCGACTGGCGGCCGCGCAGCGAGCAGGATCTGCTGCGCTACAGCTATCACGTCGCGGGCGCCGTCGGCGTCGCGATGGCGCTCGTCATGGGCATCGACCTCGCCGACGAAACGACGCTCGACCGCGCCTCCGACCTCGGCATCGCCTTCCAGCTCGCCAATATCGCGCGCGACGTCGCCGAGGATGCCGCCGCCGACCGCTGCTACCTGCCCGTCGAATGGATGGTCGAACTCGACATCCCGCCCGGCCAGCATATGCATCCGGCGTTCCGGTCGCGCCTGTCGGTGATGGCCAAATGGCTGTCCGAGATGGCCGAGGAATATGAGGCGTCGGCGCGCTGGGGCGCGCGCAAATTGCCCCCGCGCAGCCGCTGGGCGGTACTCGCCGCCGCCGGCATCTACGGCGACATCGCGCGCGAGGTCCGCGCGCGCGGCGACCATGCCTGGGATCACCGCGCGGGCACATCGCTCGTCGCCAAGCTGGGCTGGGTCGCGCGCGCCGGCTGGTCGGTGCTGCGCCGCCCGCCGCAGCGGCGGATCGGCCGCGACGGCCTGTGGACGCGCCCGCGCCTGGAGCGCGCCGGATGAGCGAGCTCGAATGGCTGGCAGCGGTGCTGGTCCTCATCAACGTCGCGCTCGTCGCGCTGCGCAGCGTGTGGAACTACCCCTTCGCGCTGGTCGCGGTCAGCGTCTATGCGATCGTGTTTTTCGAGGCAAAACTGTACAGCGACATGCTGCTCCAAGGCTTTTTCTTCGCGCTCAACCTCTATGGCTGGGCGGCGTGGATAGGCGCGCGGGAGGACAGCGGCGTGCCCGTCGGCTGGATGACCGACCGTGCGCGCCTGAGATGGGGGCTGGTCACCGTCGCGGCCTGGATCGGCTGGAGCTTCCTGATGCACCGCTACACCGACGCCGTGGCGCCGTGGGTCGATGGCGGCATCGCGATGCTCAGCATCACCGCGCAATGGCTGCTCGCGCGGCGGCGGGTCGAAAGCTGGTGGCTGTGGATCCTCGTCGATCTGATCGCGGTGCCACTGTTCGCGTGGCGCGGCCTCTATGCGACCAGCATCGTCTATGTCGCGCTGCTCGGCCTGTCGATCGACGGGCTGATCCAGTGGCGCCGTGCCGCCGCCGAAGGGGCGCTCGTATGACGCGCCACATCTGTCTCCACGGCGCCGAAAGCACCGGCAAATCCTCGCTCGCCCCGCGCCTCGCGCGGGCGCTGGGCGGGGTTGTCGTGCCCGAATATGGCCGCGGCTATGCCGAGGCCAACGGCACCGACCTCGACGCCTCCGACCTGCGCGCGATTTTCGCGGGCCATGTCGCGGCGACCGAGGTCGCGCTCGCCGCCGGCCCCGACTGGCTGATCTCGGACACCGACCCGCTGATGACGCAGGCGTGGGCGGTGATGCTGCTTGGCGAACGGCTGCCCGAAATCGATGCCTGGACCGCCGTCGCCGACCTCTATCTCGTGCCCGCGATGGACCTGCCATGGGAAGAAGATGGCACGCGCCTGTTCGGCAGCGATTCGGCGCGGCGGCAATTCATGGACGTCGCGATCGGCGAGCTCGAACGGCGGCACCTACGCTGGATGTGGGTCAGGGGCGACGGCGATGCGCGGCTGAAAAGCGCGCTCGCGGCGATTCATGCGGCGGGGCTGGCCGCGTAACGATCGCGCAATTCGCGCTTGAGCACCTTGCCGATCGGGCTGCGCGGCAGTTCGTCCACCACATTGATCGCGCTCAGCCGCTGCGTCTTGCCGACCTTGGCGTTGCAGTCGGTCCGCACGCTCTCCGCATCGGCGCCGTCCTTCAGCACCACGAAAGCGACCGGGGTTTCGCCCCATTCCTCACTCGGCATGCCGACCACCGCCGCCTCGACGACGCGCTCGTCGGCGAGCAAAATGCCTTCGAGGTCGCTGGGGAAGATATTGAAGCCGCCCGAGATGATCATGTCCTTGGCGCGGTCCATCAGGGTCAGGAACCCGTCCTCGTCGATCCGCCCGATGTCGCCGTGGCGATAGAAGAGGCGGCCATCGGCGTCGTACCAGTGCATCGCCTTGGTCGCGTCGGGACGGTTGTTATAGCCGGTCATCATCGCGGGGCTGCGCCCGACGACCTCGCCGACCGACCCCTGCGGCAGCTCGTTGCCTTCCTCGTCGATCACCTTCGCGATATGGCCCGGCGCCGGACGGCCGACGGTGTGGAGCTTGTCGGGGAATTGATGCGCTTCGAGGATGAAGGCCGCGCCGCCCTCGGTCATGCCATAGATTTCGACCAGCCCGCCGGGCCAGCGCTGCAATACATCGGCCTTGAGCGACGCCGCGAAAGGCGCCGAAGTGCAATATTTCATGATGAAGCTGCTGAGGTCGAAGCTGTCGAAATCCTCGAGCGCCATGATGCGGCGGTACTGCACCGGCACCAGCATCGTATTGGTCGCGCGCTCGCGGCTTGCGAGTTCGAGGAAGCCGCGCGCGTCGAATTTCTTCATCAACACGACCTGCCCGCCCGACCCGACGGTCGGCATGAAGCTCGCCATCGTCGTGTTCGAATAGAGCGGGGTCGACAGGATCGTCACCGCGTGCGGGCCATAGGCCGGGGCGCCGCGGACGATATGCTGCCAGCGCATCGCATGGCTGTGGACGATGCCCTTGGGCGTGCCCGTCGTCCCCGACGAGTAGATGATGTTGAAGCCGTCCCCGGGCAGGATATCGACCGGCGCGGGCTTCGCGCCCGCCAGCGACAGCCAGGCGTCGAGCGGCGTGCCGACGTCGCTGCCGTCCATCGCGATGCGGTCGCTCGCAGTGACGACCTGGCCTTCCAGGCTCGCCGAGGCGGCGGCGTCCAGGAACAAATGCCGCGCCCCGGTGTCGGCGATCATCGCTGCCATCTGCTCGCCCGTCGCGCTGTTGGTGATCAGCCCCGCGACCCCGCCGGCGCGCAGCGTGCCGAGGATGATGGCCATCTGCTCGACGCTGTTCAGCCCCGCGATCGCGGTGCGGTCGCCCTTGGCAAAGCCGTCCTGCTGCAACCGCGCCGCGATGCGGTCCATATATGCGTCCAGTTCGGACCAGCTCAGCCGTCGGGCCGGATCGGCGGCGGCTATGGCATCGGGACGGTCGGCGGCATGGGCGCGGATCAGGTCGGGCAGCGTGGCGAAGTCGCCGGCGAGCAGGTCGGTCACGGTCATGGACGATTCGTTAGCACAGCGGTGGCACGGTGCAACGGAGCGAAGGAGGGACCGGTCGAAATGGACGCGCAGGCGAAGGGGAGGGGTGATTGGAGCGAAGCGACGGCCGCACCGCGACCGGACCCCCGCCGCTCGTCGCGGTCCGCCATGCGATCGCGGCACGCGGCGACCTGCTTGTTCAGGCGCTCGCGGTCGCCGGGTTTCGCACCACACGGCTGCCGTCGCCGCTAGCCGGCGCCCGGGCCTGGCGCGACGGCTGTTTCGACCTGCTCGCCGTCGATCCCTTTCATGATTCGCATGACGCGGCCGAGCTTGTCGCCCTGGCGCGCGCGATCGCGGCGGGTCGGCCGCTGCTGATCCTGTCCGACCGCGACAGCGGTGCCGAGCGGATGCTGGCGCTGGGGGCGGGCGCCGACGATGCCGTCGGCTGGGCGGGCGATCCGGCCGAGGTCGTTGCGCGCATCGCCGGATTGCTGCGGCGCAGCCGAATGGCAGCGGGGCGATTGGGCGAGGGCGAACTGCGCATCGACCTGATCGACCGCCGCGTCGAGCGCGCCGGGCGGCTGATCCCGATGCCGCTGCGCGAATTCGACCTGCTCGCCAATCTCGCGCGCGTGCCCGACCGGCCGGTGTCGCGCAGCGCGCTGCTCAAGGCGGTGTGGCGAATCGATTTCGATCCCGGCACCAACCGCGTCGAGGTGCATATGTCGCGGCTGCGCGCCAAGGTCGATCGCGGCTTCGGCTGGCCGATGCTCTGCACCGTCAAGGGCTGTGGTTATGCGCTGCGCTCGCGGCCCGATTGAAGCATCGTCGCGCGCTTGCTTGACCAAAAGTTTCGGTTTGCTACGGGTCGGCGACATAAAGAAATATATGACCCTGCTGGAGAGCCCCGATGCACCCGTCCGTCCATGCCCGCACCCATCCCGACAAGCCCGCGATCATCGTCGCCGAAACGGGGGAGGCGATCAGCTATGCCGAACTCGACGCCGCATCGAACCAGGTCGCGCAATTGTTCCGCGCGCATGGGCTGGGGCATGACGATGTCGTCGCCTTCATGCTCGACAACACGCCCCATTATTATGGCCTGACCTGGGGCGCGCAGCGCGCCGGGCTGCGCTATGTGTGCATTTCGTCGCGGCTGACGCAGGACGAGACCGACTATATCCTCGACAATTCGGGCGCGAAATTGCTCGTCGTCTCGGCCAGCCTCGCCGATGCCGCAGCGGCGCTGACCACCGGGATCGAACGGTTTTCGATGGGCGGCACGATCCCCGGCTACAAGAGCTGGGAAGACGCCGTCGCCGTCATGCCCGCTACCCCGGTAGCCGACGAGCGCGCGGGCACCGACATGCTCTATTCGTCGGGCACCACCGGCCGCCCCAAGGGGGTGCGCGTGCCGCTGCCCGAGGATCCGGCGATCGACGCGACCAACAGCCTCGTCATGCTCGCCTCGGCGGTGTTCCAGATAAACGCCGACAGCATCTATCTGTCGCCCGCGCCGCTCTATCACGCCGCGCCCTTGCGCTGGTCGATGACGATCCACCGCCTCGGCGGCACCGTCGTCCTGATGCGGAAATTCGACCCCGAGGCGGCGCTGTCGTTCATCGAAAAATATCGCATCAACGCCAGCCAGTGGGTGCCGACCCATTTCGTACGGATGCTCAAGCTGCCCGACGAGGTCCGCGCGCGCTACGACGTCTCGTCGATGAAGGTCGCGATCCACGCCGCCGCGCCCTGCCCGGTGCCGGTCAAGCAGGCGATGATCGACTGGTGGGGGCCGGTGCTGTTCGAATATTATGCCGGATCAGAGGGTAACGGCATGACCTTCATATCGAGCGCCGACTGGCTGACCCACAAGGGCAGCGTCGGCCGCCCGATCCTCGGCGCGGTGCATATCATGGGCGAGGATAATGAGACCGAGCTCGGAACCGACGAGGAAGGCTGCGTCTTCTTTGAGAGCGAAAATATCTTTGAATACCATGGAGATAATGAAAAGACCGCATCGAGCCGCAACTCCAGGGGCTGGTCGACCCTGGGCGATGTGGGCAAAGTTGATGAAGATGGCTTCCTCTACCTCACCGACCGCAAGAGCTTCATGATCATCACCGGCGGTGTCAACGTCTATCCGCAGGAGATCGAGAATCATCTCGTCACCCACCCGAAAGTCGCCGACGTCGCGGTCGTCGGCGGTCCGCACGAGGATTTCGGCGAGGAGGTGATCGCGGTGATCCAGCTCGCCGACATGGCCGACGCGACGGATGCGTTTCGCGATGAACTCGGCGCTTATGCGCGCGAAAAACTGTCGGGGGTCAAGATTCCGCGCCGCATCGACTTTATGGAAGCCCTGCCGCGCCACGACACCGGCAAGCTCTACAAGCGGCTGCTGCGCGACCAATATTGGGCCAAGGCGAAGGCCGAGGCCTGAGCCATGGCATCGCGCGTCGAATTTTTCTTCGATCTGTCGAGCCCGTGGACCTGCCTCGCGTTCCACAACCTGCCCGCCGTGCTCGAACGCACGGGGGCGAGCGCCGTCTATCGCCCGATCCTCGTCGGCGGGGTGTTCAATGCGGTGAACCCGGCGGTCTATGCCGCGCGCGAGCAGGCCGACAATCGGCGGCTCCTGCATAGCTGGAAGGTTCTGAAGGACTGGGCGGCGCTCGCGGGCGTACCGATGAATTTCCCGTCGCAGTGGCATCCTGCGAAGAGCATCGCCGCGATGCGCTTCTGCTGCGCGCTCGAGGACGACCAGCCGGCGCTGGTGTGCTTCGCGCGCGGCGCCTTTGCCAGCTATTTCGACCGGCAGGAAAATCTCGACGACCCCGCGGTGCTGGCGGCGGTCGCCGCTGCCGAGGGGCTCGATGGCGCCGCGCTCGCGGTCGCGGCGGTCAGCGACCTGGTCAAGGCGCGGTTGCGCACCAATACCGAGGAACTGATCGCGCGCGGCGGTTACGGATCTCCGTCCATTTTTGTCGATGGCAACGATATGTATTTCGGTAACGACCAACTGCCGCTCGTCGAGGCGGCGCTAGCAAGGACTCCCCGATGAAAGACCGCATCACGATCACCATGCTGGAGGGTGGCATCGCCGACGTCCGGCTGATTCGCGCCGACAAGATGAACGCGCTCGACGCCGCGATGTGGGCGGCGCTGGCGGAGGCGATCGACCAGCTGAAGGTGCAGGCCGGGCTGCGCGTCGTAGTGCTCTCGGGCGAGGGGCGTGCCTTTTGCGCCGGACTCGACCTGTCGAGCCTCAGCGCCGATCGCGATCCGGGCGCGAGCAGCGCGGGCGGCACCTTGTCCGACCGCACGCGCGGGGTGTCGAACAACGCGCAATATGCCGCCTGGGGCTGGCGCGAGCTGCCGGTGCCGGTGATCGCCGCGGTACACGGCGTCGCCTTTGGCGCGGGCAGCCAGATCATGGCCGCCGCCGACATCCGCATCGTTCACCCCGACACGCGCATCGCGATCATGGAAATGCGCTGGGGCCTCGTTCCCGACGTCGCCGGCATGGCGCTGTGGCGCACCCAGGTCGCCGACGATGTGCTGCGCGAACTCGTCTACACCAACCGCGAATTCAACGGGTCGGAGGCGAAATTGCTGGGCTTCGCGACACATGTCTCGGATGACCCGCTGACGAAGGCCATGGAACTGGCGCAGGTGATCGCGAACAAGAACCCGCACGCCATCCGCGGCGCCAAGCGGCTCTGCAACATGCTCGCCGATGCGAGCGACGCCGAAATCCTGCAGGCCGAGAGCGACGAGCAGGTGAAGGTGATCCGCACGCCGAACCAGATCGAGGCGGTGATGGCGGGCATGGAGAAACGGACACCGAAGTTCGCGGACTAGAGTAGCCCCAAAAACCGCCCCGCATTGTCCCAATCGGCCTTTTTCTTTTCGCGCCCCGCGATCGCCAGTTCGTCGGCGCCCCAGCGCCGTTCCTGATACAGCTCGTCGAGGCTGACCGCCTCCCACAGCGCGTCGGCGTCGTCAGCCTCCTCGATCAGCATCAGCCCCGCGACCAGCGACCCGCCGATCATCACCAGTGGGGTCAGCGCGGTCATCCGCCAGGCACCCTGCGCCAGCACCGCCGCGCGCAGCGCCGCGACGGTCGCGGGCGGCTGGTCGACCGGGAGAATGCCTCGCGTGATCGCGAATTCGACGCCGTAGCGTGCCTCGGCCCAGGCGAGCCGCGGGTTCCAGGTCGCCGCCTGCTCGGCGAGCAGCACGGCGTCGCGATCCTCGCGGTAACAGAAGAGTTCGCTCGTCGCATAGGCTGCGACCGGCTCGGCAAAGCCGGCGAGGTCGGGCGTGGCGATATCGATCGCGGCATTGGAAAGCCCCGTCATCGGCATCGCGGCGGGGTCGATCGTCTCGCCTACTGCGGCCCACTCATTGGCGATCGCCTCGGCAAGCGCCGCGCTCGCCACCGCCAGCAACGCGCGCTGCGGCGTGCGCACCGGCCGCCCGTCGAGCGCGATGCCCCAGCCACCGTCCGTCTCGACGACGCGCGCCTCTGTCCAGAACCGCTTCACAGCTCTTTGGGCGAACGCCAGCGCCGCGCGAGCAGCATCGGGAAGACCGCGAAATCGAAAGCGCCGATCAGGACGAGCGCGATGCCCAGATAGCGGTCGGTCGGCGGACCGATCAATTCCCAGCGTCCGGCGACGAGGATGAAACCCGCCATCAGGAAAGCAACCCCGATCATGCGCATCAGGTTGATCGCGAAATAGCGTTTCCGGGCGAGCGCGTCGTCGGCGGGGGTCATCGTCTTTCTCCTCGACCAGCAAGCTGGTCCATCAAATGGGCGAGCGCGCCATGGCCCTGCGCCTTCAGCCCGTCGATCACCCGCGCGCGTTCGCCCTCGGGCTTGTTCTGCGACAATTTCAGCGTCGGGCGCCACGCGGTGATGGTTAGCTCGAAGCCGGTTATCGCGTCGGCCATCTTGCCGAAGATCGCCGGACTCATCTTGTCGCGCGTCCACGGCGGGGTGGCGCCGATGCGCTCCTCATGGTTCGCGGAAAGCGTGTCGAGCTGCGCCACCAGCGCCTCTCGGTCGAGCTTGCGGACCTTGCCCTCCATCTCGACCGCGATATAATTCCACGTCGGGACCTGGTCGGCTGCGCTGTACCAGCTCGCGCTGACATAGGCGTCGGGACCCTGCACCACGGCCAGTGCCGTCGCGCCCTCGAGATGCTTCGCCAACCCATTGCCGCGCGCGAGGTGGAATTGCAGCGCGCGGTCGTCGGCGCCGAGCACCACGGGCGCATGCGCGACGCGCGGCCCGTCCGGCGTGCTCGCAAAGATTGCCGCAAAACCGATCTCGCGCACCAGCAGCGCAGCGAGGTCGGCATCCTTCGGCCGGAAGGAGGGATCTGGATGCATCAGCGCGGCTTGGCGGGTCGCGCCGGATGTTTCTTCGCGGTCGGCTTCTTGCCCGCTGGCTTGGGCGCGGAGGGCTTGCCCGGTTTTGCCTTTGTTTTGGGCTTCGGCTTGCCGACGAAGTCGGTCGGCTTGCTGTCGGCGGTCCGCCCGCGCCGTTCGCCGCGCCGTGCCTTGCGGATCTGCTTGCTGTGCGCCTTGGCCTGCGCTTTCAGCGCCGATTTCGGCGGCGGACCCTTTTCCTGCGCGTCAATGCCGATGTCGCCCAGCAAGGTGTCGAAGCCGAGCGCATCAAGGCTGGCGGCGAAATGCTCGGGCACCTCGGCGCTGATGTCGATCGCTCCGCCGTCGGGATGATCGATGCGCAGCCGGCGGCTGTGGAGGTGCATCTTGCGGCTGATCGTCCCGGTCAGGAACGCGCCCTTGCCGCCATATTTGCCGTCGCCGACGATCGGATGGCCGATCGCCGCCATATGGACGCGGAGCTGATGCGTGCGCCCGGTCAGCGGTTGTAGCTCGACCCACGCCGCGCTGTTCCCGGCGCGCTCGATGACGCGATAGCGCGTCTTCGACGGCAGGCCCTTGTCGTCGACATGCATCTTCTCGCCGCCCGATCCGGGTTGCTTGGCGAGCGGCAGGTCGATCTCGCCCTGCTGGATGTCGGGCACGCCGACGATCAGCGCCCAATAGGTCTTCTTGGCGCTGCGGTTCGAAAAGCTCTTGGCGAAATAGGCCGCGGCGCGCGGGGTGCGCGCGATCAGCAACGCGCCCGACGTATCCTTGTCGAGCCGGTGGACGAGCTTGGGCCGTACCGGCCCGTCGAACTTCAGCGCGTCGAGCAGCCCATCGACATGCTGCTCGGTCTTGGTTCCGCCCTGCGTCGCCAACCCCGGCGCCTTGTTGAGCACCAGCGCGCTCGCGTCGCGGTGGATCAGCATGCTCGTCGCCAGCTCGATATCGGCGTCGGTCAGCGGCCGCCCCTTGCGCGCCGGGCGCGCCTCGGTCTCGACCGGCGGGGTCGGCATAACCAGCTTCTGCCCCGTCGCGATCCGGTCCGAAACATCGGCCTTTTTCCCGTCGAGCGTCAGCTGCCCCGAGCGCGCCCAGCGCGCGAGCAGCGCGTGCGGCGTGCCTTCGCGGTGGCGCTTGAACCAGCGATCGAGGCGGATGCCGTCATCCTCCTCGGCGATCGTCGCCCCGTCCATCTTTGCAGCGTCCATTTTCACTTTCTCGCTCACGCCGGCACCTGCCGCATCGCGAGCAGCCCGATCCCGCAGGCGGCGATCGCGCCGATCACCGAGGCGGCGACATAGGCAAAGGCCTGCGCCGACTGGCCGCGCTCGACCAGGGTCCAGAATTCCAGGCTGAACGCCGAGAAGGTGGTGAAGCCGCCGAGCACCCCGACGCCGAAGAACAGGCGTGCCGCCTCGGTCCCGCCGCTGCGCGCGAGCCAGCTGATCAGCACGCCCATCGCCAGGCTGCCGATGACATTGATCGACAGTGTCCACCAGGGGAAGCCGGGACCGAGCCGCACCAGCATCGCGCCGCCGACAAGGTGCCGCGCGCCGGCGCCGATGGCACCGCCGATCATCACAGGAAAAAGGCCGTTCATCCGCCCGCCCTAGCCGCAAAAGCGCGCGGCGGGAAGCTAATGGTCGGCAAGCGCCGTCGCCGTACGGGCATGTGCCATGCGCCAGTTGGCGGGCCAGTCGAAATCGCCCTGCCAGATACCCCGCCGCGCCGATTGCGCTTCGCCTTCGCCGGGCAGATGGACGTCGTCGGTCGCGACCGCCCAGCCCTGGCGAACCATCTCAACCGACAGATCGACGCCATCGGGTTCGGGTCGGGTGCGGCACGTCGCAAGGGTGCGGCCATATTTGTCGGTCGCCGCCAATGCACAGAACAGCGGGCCAGCGCCAGCCAGTTTGACGAGTGCTGCGCGCGCATCATGCCCACATGGCCAGCGGCTGCCGTCGGCGCGGGCGCAATCCTGCCGATACTCGACCGCGTCGAGTCCGGTCAGGCGGATCGTACGTGCGGCGCCGCCATGCGTCACGGTCAGGCTGTCGCCGTCGATGACATGGACGAACGGCACGGTCGCGGGCGGCACCGGCTGCCCGACCCAGAGCGCGACGGCCATCGCGGCGAGGAGCGACAATGCCGCCAGCGACCGAAGGCGCCGCCGCCAGCGTAAGCGGGTGGAGAGGCAGGAGCGCGGCAGCATCGTGCCCCCACCCCTGCGCCGGCCCCAATGCCGGGGCAAGCGCGAATAGGGATTGACGGGGAGAACAAATCATGTCCAAAATGGAGGCGATTCCTTTCGCTCGATACGGATCAACCGCTGGCTGCGGTTCGTCGGTGTCCGGATCGGCGGCACTTCGGAACGAACAAAAGGTGAATATCACCATTCTGACGGCATAAGGATGCCAAGGCGGCGAAACGGCGCGGAAAGGGCGGCACGATGGATCAGATGCTCGATTGGAACCCACCGGTTGCGGCGGCATCGCCGCCGCGCTTCGACCGGAACGGATCGCCCCCCTGGATCGCGGCTGGCGACGACGCACCGGCCGCAGTGCTCCTGGTCGGGCCGCGCGCGATCGGCGCCGAACTGACGCGGTCGGGCCGGGCGCGCGTGATCGACCATATTCCGGCCACGCGGATCGCGGCGCATCTGCGGAGGATGACTTTGCCCGACATCGTGTGGCTGATCGACGCCGAAACGATCGAAGGTGAGACGCTGGCCGAAATCTGCGACGCCGCGATCGCGATGGAATGCGCGCTGGTGTGCGAAACCGCGCTCGGCACGCTCGACCGTGTTGCCGCGCTGATCCCGGCGTCGATCCGCACCGAATGGCTTGTCGATGCCGACAGCGCCGACCGACTGGTCGCGCTGGCTGCCGCGTCGCGTTCGCAGGGCGGCGCGGTCCACGACACCGCGCGCGACGAGGCGATGGAGCGGATCGACCGGTTGCAGGACGAGGTCGCCCGCATCGCACGGCTGCTCGGCGATCTGTCCGGGCAGCGCGGATTGGCGGGCACGCCGCCGGGCTTTGCGCCGCGCGAGGAGGATCATGGCGATGGCGGCGCGCAGGTCCGCTCGCCGACCCGGGACTATGTTGCGGGTCCGCGCAGCTTCGAGCCCGAGGAACGCACGGTGCATCGCCAGCGCGCCAAGGCGGTGCGCCGGATGCTGCGTCAGCGGCGGATGCGCGAACAATATTTGCCCGCCGACTTGTTTGCCGATCCGGCGTGGGACATGCTGCTCGATCTCTATGCGGCGCGACTGGAGCGGCAGCCCGTGTCGGTGTCGAGCCTGTGCATCGCCGCCGCGGTGCCGGCGACGACGGCGCTGCGCTGGATCAAGACGATGACCGACGCCGGCCTGTTCCTGCGCGAAGCCGACCCGCACGATGGCCGCCGCATCTTCATCGGCCTCGCCGAAGCCGCGTTCGACGCGCTGGCGCGCTATTTCGAGGCGCTGGAGGAATAGGGGAGGACCGGGAGCGGATGGCTTGCCACTGCGACGAAGCTGTGGCAGGGGCGCGCTTATCCGCCCATGGCGACATTGGGGGGGCGCTTAGCTCAGTTGGTAGAGCATCTCGTTTACACCGAGAGGGTCGGCGGTTCGAGCCCGTCAGCGCCCACCATCCAGGCACTATTTGGGTGGAATTGTCGGAGCGTGGAAGTCAGTTTCCTGATAATACTTCGACTTATTAGGCACTTGCCCCAAGCGCGCGCATGGCTCTCCTCAATGCAGAGACGCTTTTGGCTGTGGCCGCGTCCCGCTATATCGACCGGATTCTCCGTTCGACGATTTTGCGGTCGGAGGATGCGTTGCATGAAAGATGCGCAATTGATGCGCATCTTCTTCATCGGGCAATGAGTGTGGGTTATGCGAACCCCAACATCTCGCGCTGCCCCTGCCAGTCGATCGGCAGGTTGTTGATCCGCGCGAGGAATTGCCGATTGAGATGAGCTGGCTGCCGACCGTCAAGGATGGCGGTCGTGATATCCGGTGCGAGATGCGCCAGTCGGAGCAACGAGCAGAAGTAGGGTGTTGAGACGCTCATGCTCGACGCCGCAGCATCGAGACTAAGGTTCGCCGGTTCGGCCAGCGCCTTGCGAGCCTGGTGTGATCGGACAACGAGTTTGATTAGCGCCGCATCGTGGCGCGGGTGTGCATAATGTTCCAGTGCCGTGGCTATGCGCTTCTCACCGCTGCAACGAACGAGCGTTGCCGGGATGGACACGGGTTCGTCAGCACCGTTGAACTCGATCGCCACATGGTCGCGATAGACTGTCACCTTGCGGATGGTCGCGAGGACCAATTCTCGGGTCGGTCGCGGCCCATCCCACGATACGCCGCCATGTCGTTGAAGCTGAAGAATGAGAAGGTTTTCGAAATCACCTGCGGGCACGCGCACGATCGGTAGGTCGAGCCGCTGCTTGTCCTTGCTACTGACATAATAGCGATACCTGACGCCTGCCTTGTTCGCATGATTGGGTGTCAGTCGGCGACCATAGCTATCCCAGACAATACCTGCGAACAGGCTCGGGTGCTCGGCATAAGCAGCATGCTTATGCTCAACGCGATTGCCGTCCAAGCGGTAGCTAACCAGCGCGAACGTCTCTGCATCGACGATCTCGTCATGCTCGCCCGGGTAGATGTTGCCGCGGTGGGTGATCTCGCCACGGTATATGCGATTGCGCAGCATCTGATAAAGCGCGCCGCGGCTGAAGTTCTTGTCGCCATAGTTACGCCCATCCTTCAGCACACGCGACTTGGTCAGAATTCCATCTGCTGCAAGTTCAGCCTGAAGGGCATACACCGATCCGAGCGCCAGATAGCGGCCGAAGATGTGGCGAACCTTATCAGCTTCCGCGGGAACAATGATCAGCTTTCGGTCCCTGACCTCGTAGCCGAGCGGCACGGTCCCGCCCGTCCACATGCCGCGCGCCTTCGATGCGGCGATTTTGTCGCGGATACGTTCGCCGGTCACTTCGCGCTCAAATTGCGCGAAGGAGAGAAGGACGTTGAGGGTGAGCCGCCCCATGCTGTTCGTCGTGTTGAACGCCTGCGTCACGCTGACGAAGGATGCGCCGTGTTTGTCGAGGACATCGACGATGCGGGCGAAGTCAGCGAGGCTGCGTGTTAGGCGGTCTACCTTGTAGACGACTATGATGTCGATCTTTCCGGCCTCGACATCTTCGAGCAGTTGCCGAAGCCCAGGCCGGTCCGTCGATCCGCCGGAATATCCGCCGTCGTCATAATGCTCACCGGTCGGTTCCCATCCTTCGTGGGTCTGACTCAATATATAGGCGCCGCACGCTTCGCGCTGAGCATCGAGGCTGTTGAAGTTCTGGTCGAGCCCCTCTTCGGTCGATTTGCGCGTGTAGATGGCGCAGCGGCGGCGGGATGATTGCGCTTTCATCGATTGCGCCGATTTTTCAGGCCGAAGAAGCGCGGTCCCGACCAAGCCGCGCCGGTGATATGACGGGCGATTTGTGTCAGCGACGAATAGTGCTGCCCCTCAAACTCAAATCCTTGGTCGAGCACGGTGACCGTATGGACGCTGCCGTGCCAGTGCCGGACGAGCTGGGAGCCAGCCTTGAGGGATTGATCCGAGGCTATCTGCAGTTCGCCATCGCGGTGGAGCTGGTCGGCGAGGCGATCGAGTTCCCGCACTCTGGGTGCGGGAAGGCCGCCCAACATCTTTTCCTGAAGACGCCAAGCGATACTTCGAATGAGCTGGCTCGACGTCAAGCCCGCGGTCAGCGTCTGGCCACGATGCAGGCGTCGCCACTCCGCCCGCAGGCGGGCCGGCGACATCGTCGCCAGCCCGGCCAATTGTTTGTTGATCGGCGGCATCTTATCGCTCGATGCGCCAGCAGGTATCGCCATTGGAACGACATTCCCGGACGATATTCGTGCCCTTCTTTCGCAGCCCGGTCAAAAACGCGCGTGCGGTGTGGGGCTGCCATGAGGTGGCGTCCGTCAATTCAGCGAGGGTTGCGCCCTTGCTCCGCGCCAGCAGTTTTTGAACGGTAGCAGCCTTGGTTGGCGCACGGGCGGCGGACTCCGTGGCGGTGGTTTGTTCAGTCATTTAAGGTCTCCTGTGAAACCGGCTTGATGCCGGTCCCACTGACCCACGCTCCGGAACCGCGAGGTCGGAGCCCTGCGCCACCGCCCGGGCGCAGCGACACCCATGCTTGCGGCGCCGTGGAAGTCGAATGGAATGTTCGCGACGAAGAAAAAAGCTGGTTATGGACTTCGCCGGTGCCATGCCGCTTCATGCTGACATGGACGATGATCGCCGAGACCTCATAGTCAGCCTATGCACCCAGGCCGGCATGATCATGGAAGACACGAGCGATCTTGCGCTCACAGCGCGCGGCGTCACCAACGAGGACCTTGCCGATCGCGTCGATGAAATTGACATCGCTATCCGGCGGATGGGGGCGCTGATCATCGCGGCGATAGCGCTCTATTCCCGAGTGTGAGTGGCAGCTTTGCGCCTGATCTTGGCCATTCGCGAGGGCGACGAAGGAGCCCTAAAGCGGACGTCCACATGCCATGTTTGACGGAGTCTGATTCCGTCTATTGAGGTTCAAATCCTCACGGGGCATCTACCTAAAATCATAATTAATTCAATGGCTTGGTATTGTTTCTAGGTGGCATGTTGTCTGCTTTTTACGTTCCGTCAAAGCACGCCAAAACCCACGCATTTCCGCCATTTTCCGTGAAGTCCCACCACCTCCTTCCTGCAAATTGCTACAAAATCGCAGGTGGAAACGGCCGGTTTGGAGCCGCTTTTCAGGCGATGGGCACAGTGCTTTCGATCCTGAAATCCAAAACAAGAAGGTAATAGAAGGCACACTTGTCAGAGCGGGGAGAAGGTCAAGTCTCGCCGAACCTTGCTCAGCGAGAACGACTGCAGAAACTTAGGCTGCTGCTTCAGATTCATCTTCGCCGCAGGCCGTGCAACAGGAAGTCGGCCATGGACGCTGGAGCAGACGGCCGCCGGCCGTTGCGTCAGGATGATCGTGCTCGAGCGCGGCACTCCAGCGGCCGCCGCTTGCAACTACATCTTCGGCGGGCGCCAACCAGAGGTCATGCATCGATACGGCAGAAGTCTCGAGCAGGGCGCGAAGCGTCGCCCGCGAAATCAAATCGACGACAAAGCCGAGTTCGATCGCACCATAGGGCGTAAAGTGATTGCCACAGGCGGGTTCCTCGATCGTTGCCGTTTCGCCATGCTCGGTAGCGTGAAACAGCGGACGTCCGGTGCCGCCGATGCCGCAGCGCAGGCAGCCGCCGTTGCCGCTGATCGTCACCGCATGACCTGCGGCCGCATGGCTTTCCGTCCATCCATAGACAATCGGCGCGCGCCGGCCGTTAGCGACATGCCAGCGATTAAGTGCGCTTTCAGCGTCCCAGCTACCCGTCGCCGCAACGATCACGTCACTTTCATCGAGCAGACTCTCATATCCGTTGATCAGTGCGTGAACCGAAACCGGATGGCCGATGACGGTCAGATGCGGAAAATCGGCCTGTAGCCGCACGGCCAGCTCAAGTGCCTTTTTCTGCCCGACCGAGCCGGCGCCAAGCTCGTGGCGTCCGAGGTTGGGCCATTCGAACTCCTGATAGTCGACGAGATGCTGAATGCCGACGCCCGCGCGGGCCAATCGCGCCGCAACCGAAGCGCCCACTGAGCCGCATCCGATTATGGTGACAGTCTTTCCCAGAAGGGTTGCACTTCTCGGGTCCTTGCCGCGACCGTGGATCCACCCCGCATCGGCCCGTTGGACGTTCGCCCTGATGACCGGAGCAGCGGAATAGGTGCGCATGGCCGCAATCGCCTGGGGTATGGTTTCCGCGCGAAATCCTTTGGTCAGGGGGGCTTCGATCCTACCAGACCGGTCGTGGGCCTTTCGATGCGCCGTCGCAAAGGTCGCGACCAGTCCGGGGCCTCCGCGTCCTTCGGCACCGATCAGCACGGTCGCGTCCTTCGGCAGCCGGCCTGCGACATCGATCAGCAGTTCGACCGCGCCGTCGCCTGCGTCTTGCGCCAATCCAAGCAGATCGGCGCCAATCTCGGGATAGACAGCAGGGAGCGGGGGTTCGGCGAGCCACAGTAGTGCTGCCGCTTCGATTTTGCGCGTCTTGCGTCCCGGGCGTTTGCCAAAGCGTTTGTTGAGCCAGGTTCCAAGCGATGCCTCGTCCTCGGCGACCACGATCATCTTCTCGTCGCGCCAGACCGCTATGCGCCGCGACGGTCTGCGGGCTTCGACCAGGCTATGCACGGCGATCTTGCTCGACGCGGCATAAGCCCAGTAGGTCAGAAACTCTTCCCGGAAGTCGCGGTCGATGATCGCGCCGTCGATCAACTCCTCGATCAGCCGCGCCGAACGCGCGACGAGATTGATTGCCACATCCCCGGGCCGTTCGGCATCGACTTCGGCCATGATGGGCAGGAGGCATAGCACGCCGTCGTGCTCGACATGTGGCCATATCAGCTGGCCTGGACCGTTCACCAGAGCGGTTCGTGGATAGCCCGCTGGAAATCCTTTGCCGACCAAAAGGTCGATTGCCCGGGCCGTGCCATCGCTGAATTTCATCTCGATGCGCCATCCGCGCGCGAAATGCCGCGAGAAATAATGGCTCGCGAGTTCGCCCGGCTCAAGGCGCCGCCAAGGCGCATCGAGCCGGGTCCGCAAAGCCGCCTCGACGGCGAGCACGGCCTGTTCGAAACCGAATTGACCGAAGCCCGCGGGGTTAGGCATGGCGGCCGCCCCCCGAAGAGAGGACAGCAGCCGAACTGGCGCTCTCGAGGCCGATGATTGCGGCCGACGTTGCGGTCGGCCGCGCCCAGCTCCGGGCGGAGGCCTGCTCTTCCGCCTCACCGCGCTCGCTGAAGAACGTCGTGTTATAGACCTTGTCCCAGCAGGCGAGGGCTTCGTTGCGGGTGCAATCGGATTTGAAAAGCGGCGCGAGCCATCCGATCGCCTCGCTCAGCTTGTCGCGCAGAAGCTTGGCCTTGGCGTCGTCGGCGCCGCTCGTGATCATCGCGTCGGGCGTAACCGGATGTTCGACCTCGAGGTCGAGGTTCAAGCGGTCGCGGATCGCCTTCATGGTAGAGTACAGCGTCTCGTCCTCGCGCGAATGAAACGCGCATTTCTCGACCACCAGCGCGGTGATTCCGAAGCCCGACAGAATTCGCCCCTTCCAGCTCGAGCGGCTTTTGGCGAACTTCTTGATGTCGCGGACGATCCGGCGCAGTTGCTGGCCATCGCCGCTCAGGTCGCGTTCCTTGTCGAACCAGGCGGTCACGTCGCGGGCGTCCGAGCGCGTCCAGCCCGAGGACGAGGCGAGTTCGTAATAGGTCTCGCCATCCTTGGTCACGCGCCGGTAGACCGGCATATCGACATGATAGCCCTTCTTGTAGAAGATGCGCACGCAGTTGGCGCGGACCTCGGGTGCGCGGTCGAAGCTTCCGTCGTCGAGCGCATCGCGCACCATCTGGCGCGCCTGGAGCGAGCTCATTTCGGCACCCTGCTTGCCGACCAGATCCTCTTTGTCGAAGTAGACACCGTCGTCGATATCATAGTCGTTGTCGTCGTCGCGCAGCATCGTCTTCATTGCGTAGCTGCCCTGCGCCACGAACTCTTCAGGAGCGGGCTTGTCATTCTTCTCCAGGCCCTTTTCGAGCCGGTCGCGGTTGCTGTTGCGGCGATCGCGCATCGCCGTGCGATCGGCCTGCGGCAGGGTCACTTTTTGGTCGTGGTAGGCGATGATGTCTTTTTCACAGTCGAACATGTTTCAGACTTTCTTGGGAGAGTGGACCGGGTTGAGGGTCTTTTGGGGGTCCAGTTCGGGCAGGCTGCCGAGCAGCGCGCAGATGAGCGCGCCATCGGCATTCCCGGGGTCGTCACAGGCGCTCAGAGTCATTTCGGCATCCGTGCGCGCTTGCAGGACCAGCCGGTCCATCGCTTCCTCGCGTGCATCGTCGAGCGCCAGATACTCCATCATGCTCGCCGGCACCGGCTTGTTGGGAAAGCGTACGCGCCGGATCGACCGGCCGCATCCCGACATCGCGATCGCGATGAGACGCGCCATATTGTCATAGGCGAATTCCTGGGCGGAAATGCTGAGCGGGGCGACATCGGCCCCCAGTCGCCAACCGAGCATTGAGCGGTGAACTTTGCTGCCGGCGATATGCTCGCCCTCGGGCCGCGGGCAGGTGCCGAGCGAGAATATCTCGATCGGCTGGTCCGGTGCGGCGTTGGCAAGTGCATCGGTGAGACCCACCATGATCGGGTTATTGGCCCACAAACCGCCATCGGCGAAGACCTTCTTGGGGCCACTGCAGCCCGGCACATCGATCGCCGCGAGTGAGCGGTAGATGGGCGCGGCGCTCGAAGCGAGGCACACATCGGCGAGGCGAAAAAGGTCATCGCGCACGCCGCTTTTGGTGGTCTTTTTGAACACCCAGGCCTTGTGCGTGCTCATGTCCACCGACGGGATCGCCAACGCGATACCGCGTTGCTCAAAGACGTCGCGCATCGTCACATCGCCCAAGACCGCGTCGAGCGCTTCCTTGAGCGCCAGATCGCCGCGACGAACATAATGGCCGCCGGTCGCCGCCCGGTAAATCGCGCTCCAAAGGCCCTTGATGCGATGCGGGAAGATGGCAGGAGCATGGTTGCGATACAGATCGACAATGTCTGCCATCGGGAGGCCCACCGCCGCGGCGCAGCCGACGATCGCGCCGGTGCTGGTGCCGACCACCAGGTCGAAGCCCAGGCCCAGATCGAGGGGATTGCAGCCACTGCGCGCGGCACGTTGGGTCAGGAGATGGTCGAGAAAGGCTGCGGTGTAGACACCCCGCGTGCCCCCGCCGTCGAGGCTCAATACGCGGAACGGCCGCGACGCAGTGGGCGCTTCTCTTATGGGGTTCGAGCCGTTAGCAGTCGTCATAGAAGAATTGACCTCGAGTCGGTGTTCGCGCAAAGACACTATACGCGATACAGGTCAATCCGACAAATTTTTATAATGATAAATTCAAAGTGGCGATAAATTATGATGGAACCTGAGGAATCTCAGAAGGTTAACGCAACGCATCTGCGGTTGCGCGAGCGGCTCGAATTCATCGAGTTCCAGCTTTACTGGACGGGGCGCCTCAACCGCATCGATCTGATGGACCAGTTCCGGATTTCGCCCCCTCAGGCGTCGGCTGATATCGCCCAATATCAGGAACTCGCACCGGGAAACCTGGACTATGACACGGTGCGCAAGGGCTATGTTCGTTCGCAGGATTTTACGCCCGATCTCATCGGCCGCGCCATCGATCGTTACATGATGCAGATTGTGGGTATCGAGCGTGGCTGGCTGCGCCCGAGCGACACATGGCTCACCAGCCTTCCCCCGGTCGAGGTGGTTTCGCTCGAGCGGGTGTCGAACGATCCTGAGGTTGTGATGGCAGTGCTTGACGCCATTCGGGACGCAAGCGAAATCGAAATCGACTATTGCTCGATGACCGGATCGCCCGCGACACCGCGAAGCATTGCCCCTCACGCGATGGGTTTTGCCTGGGGGCGCTGGTACGTCCGCTCCTGGTCGCGCGACCATAATGATTTTAGGGACTATGCAATGGCGCGCATCGTAAAGGTTCATGCCGCAAAGCCGCGCACGATCGATCCTGCCGGCGATCTTGAATGGCATCACAAGATCGACCTGATTCTCGTGCCCAATCCGGAACTGGAGGACGACCGGCGGCGGGCGCAGGAAATCGAACACAGGATGGAGGACGGCAAGCTCGCGATCAGCTGCCGGCTCAGCATGGCCTTCTATCTGATGGCCGAGCACAAGCTAGCGGTTACACCCGGAAAGCTTACGCCGCTCGAGCAGCCTCTCGTCCTCTCCAATCTGGACGAGGTGGTTCAGGCGCGCGAAGTCGCAAGGAAGCTGGCAACCCAGGCTCTCCAGCGCGCCTCTTCATGACCCGGCACCCGCATTGACGATTCTGGCGCTCGCCTTGTTCGGTAGCTGCGCACGCGGCGACGCGGCACCCGGTTCGGACGTCGACCTGATGCTGGTCACGACCGAGCCGCGCGTGCGTCACGCGGCCATGGGCAATATGTCGCTCTACCTGTACCCGTGGGAGAAATTGTTACGCGATGCACGGGACGGCGATCTGTTCGTCTGTCACATCGTGTATGAAGCGAGGCCCCTTCACGATCCCAAGGATCTGGTTCCGGCGCTTCGCAAGGCATTCCGGTTCAAGGATAGCTATGCCCTGGAAATTCGGAATGCTGCAGATCTCGGCTGGTTCATCCTTCGCAATGTCGACGATTTGCCCGGGCATCTTGCAACGAAGCGCATCGCTTGGTGTGTCCGCACGATCCTGATCGCCAAGGCCGCCGAGCGACGCACCCCGATCTTCTCTGCGGCTGCGCTTGCTAGGTCGACGGGTGATCGGCATGTGCGCCGGCTTATTACGCTCAAGGCCAATGCGAGCCTCACGCCCAAGGACATCGCGCTCTTCACCTTTTTCCTGACCGAGCAAGGTCTCCTCGATCCTGTTCCCGACGGTGACACCGCAGGCTATGTGGATCGCTTCAAGTCACACCATAATCGCGTCGCCCTGCAGACGCTGATCTCAGGCCATATCAACTATCTTTGATCCCCGCCCAGCCACAACGGGTCGGGACCTGTCTTGGCTGCTGGTTTTTGGGGCGGGGACAGGAGGAAGGCTATGGAAAAGATGGCCGAAGGTCGCGTTTCAGACGCTGCCCTCATGAGATCGTTCCATTCAACCCCGCTCGTGACAGCAAGTCCGCGGACGACTTCGAGAACGTCGGCAAGTTCTTCGAGACGCTGAGCTGGAGCGCGCGCCGCGTTGAGTTCGAGGCCTTCCTCGAAGAGCTTTCCGATAGTGATCGCGCAGCGACCGTCGAACGCGATTATGAAGTATGCGTCCCGCTCATGCACGTCTCTCGGTAGGAATTGGACCGCCCGGCACTTTTTTCCGACCCCTTGAGCGAAAGCGCCGCCACCGAAGTGTCGCTGATTTGCAGGAGAGGCAAAATGTCCAGCGAACCCCGGGCTTATGAGCAGCTGATTTACGAGATGCCTGCGCCCAAGGTCGCACGCATCGTCATGAACCGGCCGAAACGCCGGAATGCCCAAGGCATCACCCTGACGTACGAACTCGACGACGCCATTCGGCGCGCGAGCCACGATCCGGCGGTGAATGCGATCATTCTGGCCGCAGCCGGCGACCATTGGAACGCCGGCCACGATATCAGCAGCGACGGGCCGCGACATCCGTCTGCCGACCAGATCGTCGGATTATGGGGCGGCGGCTATGATTCGAAGGGCTGGGACGGCCCTTACGCCCGCGAACGGGAAATCTATCTTGAGTTGACAGAACGATGGAGAAACGCGCCCAAGCCGATAATTGCCGAAATCCAGGGCGCCGTGATCTCAGGCGGTCTCATGCTAGCCTGGATGTGCGATCTGATCGTCTGCTCCGACGACGCCCGCTTTCGTGACGCCACGGCGGCCGAGATGGGTATTGCCGGCGTCGAGTTCTGGCAACATCCCTATGAAATGAGCGTCCGGCAGGCCAAGGAATGGCTCATGACAGGGACGTGGGTAAGCGCCGAGGACGCGCAGCGGCGAGGAATGGTCAACCATGTCGTACCGCGCGATGAACTCGGTGCCCGGACGCTGGAAATTGCGCAAACTATCGCGGCCCGAAATCCCTTCACGATGAAACTGGTCAAACAGGCGGTCAATTTCGCGCAGGACCAGATGGGTCGGAAAGCGTCGATGGACTTCGCCTTTCACCTGCACCAGATCGGCCACATGCAGGCGATGATGACGAACGGCACGCCGATCGATGTCGAGAGCCTGCCCGATGGAATTCGCGCGACGTTCGAAAAAATGATAGCGGCGCAAAAGGCGCCAGCGGACAGTTGAGGTGAAAGTCGGCCGACGGCAATGCGGGAATAGGCCATGATCGATCTCAGTGGCCGGACGGCGCTCGTCACGGGGGGCGCCGGCGGTATCGGTTTCGGGATCGCGGAGATCCTTGTTTCGGCGGGCGCCCGTGTTGCGATCAACGATCTCGATACCGAGGCGGCCGGCACCGCCGCCGCGCGCTTGGGCGGGCAGGCCTTCGCGGTTCCGGGCGACGTCAGCGACGAACAAATCGCGAGGGCCGTCGTCGGGCAAGTCGATGCCGAAGGGTTCGATATTCTGGTCAATAATGCCGGCATTTCGGAAATGCCGACGCCCATCGACCGCCAAGACGTGGCCGAATGGGACCGCGTCATGGCCGTCAATCTGCGCGCTAGCTATCTGATGAGCCGCGAATTCGCGAGGGTGATGAAGCCGCGGCGGCGTGGGGTGATCGTCAACATCGCCTCGATTGCCGGAATGGGCGGAATGCCCGCGTCGCATGCCTACGGCGTGTCCAAAGCCGGCCTCGTTATGCTGACCAAGACGCTGGCAACAGAATTGGCGCGCTACGGCATCCGTGCCAACGCTATCGCGCCCGGGGCGATCGAAGCGCCTTTGCTCGACAAGATCACCGCCGAAGGTAAGTTTCTTTCGGCAGTGGTAGGCAGGATTCCCATGGGCCGCATAGGCGCGCCGACCGACATCGGGAATGCGGTTGCTTTTCTGGTGTCCGATCTTGCGCGATACATTACGGGGGCCGTCCTTCCCGTCGACGGCGGATGGATATCTTTCGCCGGCGCTGGAGCGGCATCGCGTTGACCCATTCGCTGGCTTGGTTTGAACGACCGATCAGAGTGTACGTGCCACGATCAGTTTCATCACTTCGCTCGATCCGCCGTAGATGCGCGACACCCGGGCGTCCGCGAACAATCGCGAAATGGGATATTCGCTCATATATCCGGCCCCGCCGAACAGTTGCAGGCACTCGTCGGCGATCTTGCCCAGATTTTCCGTCGTCCACAACTTCGCCGCCGCCGCGGTCGCCGCGTCGAGATTTCCTGTCAGCAGCCGCGTCATGAGCGCGTCGACAAAGGTCCGGGACACGAAGGCGAGCGTCTGACACTCGGCGAGCTTGAACTGGGTGTTCTGGAAATCCCAGAGCCGCTTGCCGAACAGCGGCCGCTCGCGCGCGTAGGCCGTGGTCCAGGCGATGGCCAATTCCATATTGACCGTCGCCGACAGCGCCACGATCATCCGCTCGACCGCAAGCTGCTGCATCAGCTGCCCAAATCCCTGGCCGGGCACGCCGCCCAATATATTCGCGGCCGGGACAAAACAGTCGTCGAAGAACAGCTCGGACGTATCCTGAGCGTGCATGCCCATCTTCTCGAGATTGCGGCCGCGGCGGAAGCCCTCGGCGTTGGCGGGCTCAATCGCGATCAGCGAGATGCCTTTGGCGCCTGCGGCCGGATCGGTTTTGGCGACCACCAGGATCAGGTCGGCCGTCTGGCCGTTGCTTATATAGGTTTTGGATCCGTTCAGCCGGTAACCATCGTCGACTGCTTGCGCCGCCGTCCGGATGTTCTGGAGATCGGAGCCGGCGCCCGGCTCGGTCATCGCGATCGCGCCGATGATCTCACCCTTGGCCATGCGCGGCAACCATTGGCGCTTCTGGCCTTCGGTCCCATAAGCAAGGATATAGTGCGGGATAAGGCAGGCGCTTATGCTGTAGCAAACCCCGGCGCCACTGCTTAGCCCCGCGCGGCAGATCTCCTGGTAAATGGTGGCGTCATGCGCGAATGTCCCGCCGCCGCCGCCATATTCCGCGGGGATTGAGGCGAGCAGCAGACCGGCCTCGCCCGCCCTCAGCCAGACATCCCGGTCGATCTGCCGCTGCCGGTCCCAGCGGTCGGCATGGGGGGTCATTTCCTTGGCCACGAAGCGCGCTGCGGCGTCCTGCAGCAGCTTGGTTTCTTCGTCCATCCATTCGCTGGCCATCGGCATGCGGCTTCCTCGTTGTTCGCCAAGCTTCGAGAGCAGGCATGTCATGCGCACCAGAATTGCCCCAATGACTAGAGCGTCTCCGATATTCCTGCCGAGCATGGCATAGGGCCAACCGACCCGCTTCCCCGACCGTAGGAAATTATATCCCAAGCTGTTCGCGACAGGCGAATAGTCGCGGTCAGGCATGACCTCAGGGAATGTTGGCCCCCCTGAACGAATGGGGTCATACCTTGCTGCGCTTGTATGTTGAGATCGGCGCGGAGCCTCTGGTCAGCCAGAGATGACGACGCTTAACGTACCCGGAAAACGGGGCGTGTCGGAGGAGGGATGTATGCAAAAGGTGCGGGTGTACCCCACGCAAGACGTGTGGCAACCGAAACATGTCAATATCCGCCGTTGGGCTGGCTCAGTTGCCAGCCTGGCACTGATCTCTACCCTGTTGATCGCCGAACCGGCCTATGCCCAGGCCGAACCCGACGACACGGCGGCGGGCGCGAGCACGCCCTCCGACCCGGAAATCATCGTAACGGCGCGCCGGCGCGACGAAGCCGAGCAGGATGTGCCGATGTCGATCACGGTCGTCGGCCAGCAGGATCTGACCGAGCGCGGCGTCCGGACAATCGCCGACCTGCCGAGCGTCGCGCCCGGCCTCACCACCAGCTACCAGGCAGGCCGCCGCGGCGAACTCGTCTTTTCGCAGCGCGGTCAAGGACAGGCGTTCGGCGGCAGCGCGCCCGGCGTGGCGACCTATTTCGCCGATGTTCCCGATTTCGGGACGGCGATTTACGATCTTTCTAACGTCGCGGTGCTCAAGGGGCCGCAGGGCACGCTGTTCGGCCGCAATACGACGGGGGGCGCGGTGCTGCTGACCCCCGCGGCGCCCGAAGCTGAATGGGGCGGTTATCTGGTTGGCCGCTTGGGCAACTATGAGCGGCGCGACGTCGAGTTCGCGGTAACCGGGCCGGTCGCCGAAGGTGTGCAGGTCCGCCTCAGCGGGCAATATCTGTCGCGCGACGGCTATGCGATCAACATCTTCGACGGGCGCGACGTGGTGAACGAGAATAAATTCTCGTTCCGCGGCGCCCTGAAGATCAACCCGGTCGAAGGGTTCGAGAACTATACGATTTTCCAATATTCGCGTGTCAAGGAACGCGGCAGCGACACCCAGATCGTCTATATCAACACCAATCCGGCGATCGCGAGCCCGTTCAATCCTGCGCTCGCGCCGCCGGGGACGATCGACTTTTCGGTCGAGGGGCCGCAAGCGGTGGCGGACCAGTTGGCGCGCGGTCCGCGGCGGATCAACGTTGACGGCGGGGCCTTCCATTATTCGAAATCGACCGGTGTGATCAACACGACGACGATCGCGGCGACTGACAGCTTGACGCTGAAAAACATCTTCAGCTACCGGAAATACCGGGACGGCCAGACTTTCGATTTCGACGGATCGCCGCTGCCGATCGCGAACACCTTCAATCCGATCTTCGGCACGCGCCAGATTACCGAGGAAGCGCAGCTGCAATATCAGAAGGGAGCATTCGAGGCGACCGCCGGCTTCTATTACGAGGACCGCAAGACGCCGCCCTATGTGCAGTTCGACTTCACGACCTTCTGGCCCTATCCGGACGGTGCCTTCGGCCCGCTGCCGCAGCAGGGCGTCTATCATGCGATCAGCTTCGACGTGTATGCGCGATCGAAGAGCCGCGCCTTCTATGCCGAGGCTTCCTACACGATCGCCGATGCGCTCGAACTGACGCTGGGCATCAGGCGGACGCACGATGATCGGTCGGGCGGCAATTCGACGGCGATCGTCGAAAAGATATCGGGGGTCCCGATCACCGTCGCGGTCAATTCGGGCGAGGCCACCTTCAACGCGACGACCTGGAACGCCAGTGTGGTGTACAAGGCGACCGACGACCTCAACCTCTATGCGACCTATCGCCGCGGCTACAAGGCGGGCGGGGTCAATACCACCTCGACCGGCGGCCTGCTGTTCAAGCCCGAATATGTCGACGATTACGAAGCAGGCATCAAATATAGCGGTCTGGTCGGCGGCGTCCGCCTGATGGCCAATTTCGATGCCTTTTATGACGATTATACCAATATCCAGCGCAACGTGGTGCTGCCGGGCGCGGTCGTGTCAACCGAAACGCGCAACGCCGCCTCGGCGAAGGTCAAGGGCTTCGACGTCCAGTTCCGCGTCGCACCTGCCGACATCGTCGATCTGGGGTTTGCTTATAGCTATATCGATGCCGAATATGGCACCTATACCGAACCGCTGTACGGCGACCTGTCGAACAGCATGTTCCCGCTGACGCCGAAGCACCAGTTCAACGTCGACCTGACGCTGCACGCGCCCGTTGATGACAGCATCGGCGAGATTTCGGCGCGCACCAACCTGTCATACCAAAGCAAGACCGCCTTTGGTGTGACCAACACGCTCAATGGCAATGCCGCCAACGACCTCGCGGTCCCGACCACGGTGGTAGCAGGGCGAGCGCTGATCAACTTCCGGCTCGACTGGAACCATATCATGCGGTCGAATTTCAGCCTGGGTCTGTTCGTGACCAACCTCACCGACAAGACCTATCCCATCGCGAGCGCGAACCTGCTCAATGGACCCAGTTTCGCTTCGACCTATTCCTATGGTCCGCCGCGGATGTGGGGCATCGAAGGGCGAGTCGAGTTCTGACAGGGGGCACGGTACGCGGGCCAGGGCACGGCCCGCGTACCGTCTTTTTCAGGCAGGTATCTCGGCAGCGTCGCTGTCATGCGCCCCGGGCAGATCCTCATATTGCGATATATATTCATGCCACGCGGCAGTGGTCGTCTCGAGGTCTCGCGTCGTCAGCAGGTCGAGCATCAGGCCGCGCAGTGTCGCTATATAGAGCCGGCCATGAACGCGCGCAGAGGCGGGTGTCATTCCCATTTGTTCAAATCGCGCCGAGATCGTCGCCTGCCAGTCGTGGACGAGCGTATCGAGCAGCGGCGCGGTGTGCGCCCGGCCTTGCAGCGCATGGCCATAGACCTCGACGAACAGCCGCAGCGCGCCGTCGAGCGCGGGATCGCACGTGCGCTCCCAGCTGAGGCGGAACACCTCCATGGGCGACATCTTGCGTTCGGCGAGCGACTGGGCCCAGAGGCGGTTCTCGCGCTCGATCTCTTCGACCACGGCGACGAGAAGCCCCTCCTTGGTCCCGAAATGATAGCTGAGCAGGCGGTGGCTGGTGCCGAGCTGGTCGGCGAGCTGGCGCAGCGACAGGTCGGCGATGCCGTGCGCGCGCAGATAGTTGAGCGTCGCGGTGAGCATGCGCTGGCGCGTTTCGGAGCGCGGCCCCTGCATCACCTCGGGAAGCTCTGCCGCGGGTTTCAGCTTCCGCTTGCGGATCGTCCTGCGCTTTTGCCGCTCGGCCATGCCCCCATCCTGCTCGCCCGCCGATGTTCGACGGGGCCGGCGCTCACTTAGCGTCGGTCAGCATGTCGCGCAAATCGCGCTTCAATATCTTGCCGAGCAGTCCGGTCGGCATCGCGTCGATGAAGCGGATCTCGCGCGGGCGCTTGAAGGCCGACAGCTTGGATTCGCAGGTTTCGACGATCGCGGCCTCAAGGTCGCCACTTGGCGCCGCGGCGACGATGAAGGCGACGGGAACCTCGTCGCGCATCGGATCGGGCTTGCCGACGACGGCGCATTCGACCACCCCCGGCACCGCAGCGATTACCGTCTCGATCTCGAGCGCCGCGACATTCTCGCCGCCGACCTTGAGCATATCCTTGGCGCGACCGGCGAAGAACAGCTCGCCGCCGGGCGCCATACTGGTCTCGTCGCCGGTGTCGAACCAGCCGTCGGCGTCGAAGGCGTCGGCAGTCGCATCGGGATCGTGTAGATATTCATAGAAGAGCGAGAGCCCCGGAACGCCGCGGACAAACAGCCGTCCGATTTCGCCGTGTCCGGCTTCGCTGCCGTCGTCGCGGCGGATCGAGGCCTGATATTCGGGGCGCAGCCGGCCCATCGCGCCTTCGGGGCCGGCAAAGCCCTGCTCGCTGGCAATGCAGGCCGACACGGTCTCGGTCATCCCGTACCAGCCGGTCGTCCTTATGCCCCAACGCGTTTGCGCGATGCCCACATCGCCTGCAAAAGCCCAGACGCGGAACCGGTGCTGCTCCGGATCGTCCAGCGGCAGCAGCGCGCGGAGTGGGAAGGGCGACATGCTGGCCCAAGTACAGCCGTGCCGCACCGACAGGTCCCAGAATCGGCGCGCGGAGAAGCGCGGGGTCAGGACCGCCGAGGCGCCCGCCCACATCGTCGAAAGCATCGAATAGGCGAGCGCGTTGGTGTGGAAGAGCGGGAAATGGACGATGGCGCGATCGTCGCTACCGAGTTCGAGGACCGATGCCATCGTCCGCGCTGCCCATAAGGCGTTCGCCTGCGTCCACACGACTCCCTTGGGGCGCGAGGTGGTACCCGAGGTGAACTGAATGCTGTTCGGCGCAAGCGGTTCGGCGACTGCGCGGGCGGGGAGCGTGACGGGGTCGCCGCGGAGGTCGGCAAGCGCGACGATGGCGCCGCCGGGCGCCGGTTCGGGCGCGCTGCCCGAGTCCGTCGCAGTGCAGGCGATCCAGCGAAAATCATGGTCGATCGCGGCGAACAGCGGCAGATATTGCGGCTGGGTGATTGCCGCCACCGCGCCGCTGCGCGCGGCGAAATAGGCGAGCTCGTCCTCGGTCGAATGGGTATTGGTGGTGACCACCACCGCGCCGAGCCGCGAACAAGCGAACCATAGGAAGAGGAATTCGGGGCAATTGTCGGTGTGGAGCAGCACGAACTCGCCTGCCTCGACCCCGCGCGCGGCAAGCCCCGCCGCATAAGCGCGGGTTTCTTCGGCAAAGGCGGCATAGGTCCAAGTCTCGGTCGGCGCCTCGAAGGATTCCCAGATCAGATAGGGGCGCTCTCCGTGCCGGCGCGCCTGCTCATCGACGAGCCACGACACGTCGCGGCCGATGAAAGGGTGAAGCGCGGGTAGCGGCAGGGCGGTCGGGGCGGGCATGCAGATCCTCTCGTGCGATTGTCAGTCGATTTCGGCGAGCAGTTCGCGGCAGAGGCCGAAGAAAACGGGCATCGCCTGCGGGCCGGGGAAATGATGGACCATCCCCTCGATCCGCTGCTGCTTCACCTTGACGCCCGCGGCGGCGAGGCGCTGCGCATAGAGCTCGCCCTCGTCGCGTACCGGGTCGTTCTCGATCGTGATGACCACCGCGGGCGGTAAGTCGGTGAAATCGCCGGCGAGCAAAGGCGAGATTTCGGGGTTCTGCCGGTCGACGCCGGGCGCATATTGGTCATAGGCCCAGACGAGCTGGCGTTTGGTCAGGACATAGCCGTCAGCGAATTCCTCGATCGACGGGGATGACAGGCTGGCATCGACGAGCGGCGCGAACAACAATTGGAAAGCGAGCTTCGGCGAGCCGCGGCGATGCGAGCGCACCGCGAGCGAGGCCGCGAGGTTGCCGCCGCTGCTTTCGCCCGCGATGCCGATCCGTCCGGGATCGACGTTCAGTTCGGCGGCATGCGCAAAGGTCCATTGCAGCGCCGCGTCGCCATCGTTCAAGGGGTCCGGATAGCTTGCCTCGGGCGACAGGCGCTGGTCCACGGCCACGACAACGCAGCCGACGATCTTGGCCGTCGCGCGGCGCAGCGGATCCATCTGGTCGAGCGTCGTGCGCGTGAAGGACCCGCCGCGCGTCCACACCGCCGCTGCGAAGGGGCCTTCGCCCTCGGGGGTATAGATGCGCAACGTCAGCGGCTGGCCATCGCCGCCCGCGATCGCGACATCCTCGACCTTGCCGATATCGAGCGGCGGGTCGGTGCGGACGAGCTTCGCCGCGGCGTCTCGAAATTCCTGCACCGTCGCCTCGGGCGGCTGGGCGATATCTGCCATCGCTTGCAGGAAAGCGGCGGCGTCGGGATGAAGCGGCATCGTTCAGACCTCCTCGGTTGCAGGCTCCGTCACAGCAGGACGTTCCTGCCATTGTCGCGGACGCACCGGCGCGATCGCGCGCGATCTGGTGCGCGCGCCATGAAGGATGCCACGCCCGGCGGGCGTCATCTCGGCCTCGCTCCACGGCCGGACGTTGTCGATGGTGATGACGACTTCTCCGATCTCGTCGATTTCGGCCAGCCGCTCCTCGATCCCCATCATGATGCTGCCGATCATCGTGCACCAGGGCGAGGTCGGGCGGAGCGCAAGGCGCACGGTCCCGTCGGCCTCGACATCGAGCCCGGTAACAAGGCCCATGTCGACGATGCTCATGCCGGCGTTGCAGCGCACGCTGCACGGGTCGTACACGGTCGCGAGCGCCGCATCGATCCGGTCGCGCACGCTCATGCCGCGAGCCCGATCTTGCCGTCCTTCAGATAGCGGCGCCAGTTCGAATAGGGCGCCTGCTGGCCGGTCTCGCGCTTTTCCTGGGCGAATTCGTCGTTTTCCAGCGCCGCGCGCGCCTTATCCTCGTCCAGCCCGACGATGCGGGCGAAATTGCCACCAAGAATAAGGGCCTTATCCTCGTCGGTAATCTGCGGGATGCCGAAGCGCTCCATCGACTGTTCGCTGAGCTGGAAGTCGTGGAACTTCTCGAGGATCGGTTGCGAGTGGAGCACCATGTTGCCCGACGAGAAGATAACCTTCTGCGGTCCGCCCCACGCCATGAAGTTCGCCATCATCTCCTCGAAATGTCCCGGCTGCTTCGTTGCGAAGGCCGAGGTGCATTCGAGGTTGGCATAGATGTTCGGCATCGAGGCGAGCTGGAGCAAGGTTTCGTCCATGAACGACCAGCCCGCATGGACGATCTCGAACGCTAGGTCGGGAAAAGCCGCCGCGGCGCCGCCGACGTCGTCGAGCTTGAACGGATTGATCGGCACCGGGCCGAGCGGCGCCGCCTTGTGGATCGCGACGATCTTGATCCCGCGGTCCTGCGCCGCCTGGAACAGCGGATAGGCGAGTTTGTCGTCGTCCATCCGCCACGATCGGAACGGATTAACCTGTGCCGGATAGAGCTTCAGCCCCACCGCCTGCGGCAGTTCGTCCATCTGCTCGTCGAATTCGCGCAGGCAGGTGTCGAGACCGAGCGTCGGATCGAGCCCGACATAACCGAAAAAGCGCTGCGGCCAGCGGCGGAGGGCTTCCACCGTCTTGTGCCGGGCGCAAAGGCCGTCCTTGAAATAGCTGTTGAGGCGGAGCGTATGGGTTGCCGCCATATCGACTTCGCTTTCGAGGAAAAGCGTGCGCGCCAGGACCTCGATCGGCCAGTCGGTGCATTGCTCGGCGGCCGAAAGGCCGATGCCGGGCTGCCACAGCTCGTGCAGTCCGCATAGCTGCATGCGCATCGTCTGGGCGAAGCGGTTGTCCTCGGTATTTTCGTCACTCATGTCATAGGCATGCGCGACCGCATCGATGATCAGATGTTTATGTGCCATGCGGCCCTTGCTCCCTTCGGCTTTATGTCTGCGCTGCCGCGGCTGCCGGGGCCGCGGCGGGCGTTGAGCGGATTTCGGCGGCGCGGGCGAGCGATCCGCTGAGCGTCGCGAGCACCCATTTCATGAAGCGCCGCATCACCCAGCCAAGACCCGGGACGGGGCGGAACGACGACGTCCAGACGATGCGGGTGCCGCCACCCGGCAGCGGGTCGAGCAGTGTCTCGCCGCGATAGTCGCGCATCGGCAGGCCGCTCAGCAGCGTATAGGCCATCAGGCGGTCGGGGATGATCTCGACGATCTCCTCGCGCACGTCGAGGCCCCAGCGCGACGACAGCACGCGAATTTCGCCGACCCCGTGCGGCGCGTCGAAGCCGGGGCGTTCCATGCGATAGCCGTGAACCTGGCTCCACTCCGGGTAGGTCGAGGAATCGGCGAGCAGCGCGAACACCGCCGCCGGCGGCGCGGCGCTGTCGCAGGCATGGCGGACGGTGATGCGCCGCGCGCTCACAGCGCCGCCTCGTTGGGAACGGGAACGTCCATCAGCATCGCGCCATAGGGGCGGAAGACCTCGGGACTGGCGGTCACATGCTGGCACGCGGCGCGCAGGTCGCGATAGCGCCGCTGCAGCGCCGATCCGTCGTAGAGCGGGTTGGCGCCGGCCAGCGAGAACAGCACATCCATGATCGCGACGCATTCGGCGTGGACGTGCGAAAGCATCGAGCGAAAGCGGATGCGGTCGCGCGGGGCGAAGATATCGCCGGCCTCCGCCATCGCCCATGACGCATTCGCTTCCGCCATCACGAACGCGCGCGCCGCGTCGAGCCGCGTTGCGGCAGCGCCGACGCTGTGCTGGACGAGCGGGTCTTCGCAGGTGCGGATGGTCGGATTGAGCACCGGGCGCTTGGTCGGCAACAGGTCGATCACGTCAGCCAGCGCCCCGCGCACGATCCCGATAATGACGGCGCAATGGAACGGTCCCAGCGCCATCCAGGTCGGCAGACGGCCGAGGGGCCAAGGGCATTCGGGAAGGCCGGTTCCCGCCGCGGGGGCGGCATGCTGTGCCGGCAGGACGGTGTCGATCAATATGTCGTGGCTCATCGTCGAGCGCAGGCCGAGCGCGTGCCAGGTATCGCGGATTTCGACGCGATCGGGCGGCACGGCAAAGATTCGCGCGTCGGGCAGGCCGTTCGGCAGCATGCGGATCGCATCGCCGTCCTTGACCATCGCTGCGGCGATGAACCAGTCGGCGTCATAGGCACCGCTCGCAAGCGGCCAATGCCCCTTCAGATGCCAGCCGCCTTCGGTTTCGACCGCGACCCCGCGCGGGATCAGCGAAGCGCGGGTCAGCACCCCATGTTCGGGTGCGCGCGCGGTCGCGATCGTTAGATCGAAGCGCGTCCACAGCGCCGCCGATTCGACCCCGATCATCGTGCTCCAGCCCGCCGAGCCGTCGAGCGAGGCGAGCGTTTCGATCACGGGCAGTGCGTCGGGCAGGCGGAATTCGCCGCCGCCATATTCGTGCGGCCACAACATGCGGAAGACGCCGGTCGCGGCGAGCGCGTCGAACAGGGGCGCTGGCGGTCGGCGGTCGCGCTCGGTCTCTTCGGCGGTCGCCGTAAATTCGCCCGACAAGGCGCGGATCGCCGCCTCGATCCCGCCTGGCGTCAGCTCCGACAGCGTGTCGGCGGCCAATTCAGCCCGTTGTGCAATCCCCGGCATCATCATTTCCTTGATGTTATTGCCAATCCCTGACGTCAAATGTACCATCCGGAAAAATCGATATGCAAGTCATTTTCTTTAAATAAAAAACTGCGATACTTTTTAGGGAGATAATCGACTGTTTGGACGCAGCGAGCGTCGGATGATCCGGCGACTCGCGACGGATGAAGCGGCCGATGCGACAGGGAGGATGCCATGCAGATTTTATGCCTGTGTCATGATGCGGCCGGCGCTTCGAAACGTTCCGAATTGTTCGAAGCGCATACAGTGCACAATATCGCGAATCTCGCCGCCTTCTGCCTGACCGGGCCGATCGCGAGCGCCGACGGATCGAGCGGCGTCGGCGACGATCCGCGGCTTTGCGGATCGATTTATTGCCTCGATGTGGCGGCGCTCGCCGAAGCGCGCGCGATCATGGAGGCGGACCCCTTCATGCAGGGCGCGTGGAGTCGTATCGACTATTATGACTGGGACGCTGCGGCGGGGGCTTGGGACGATCCGGCGACGCGTCCCTTCGGTCTTGGCGCCGACTATCGTTGCTACATCGCCTTTTCAGTGGACCCGGCGGGGGAGGCGCTGATGGCCGGGCCTGCCGTACTGCTCGATTCGACCGGGCAGGTCGACGCTCCGGTCGCGTCGGCTGCCGTGTTCAAGGCCAGCGACATGGGGGCGGCAGAGGCCCTGGCGCCGGGCGCCGAACGGGTGGTCGCGATGCCGATCGCGATCGGTCGCTGGGTCGGCATCGGCTCTGTCGCCGAACTCGCCGACTATCGGTCGCGGATGACGTCCTAGGCAGAAAACGGCGAGCCGGGATTGGACGAGCGTCCGGCGTTATCGCTTGCTCCGATCCGGCCCCGCTGGCCCATTGGCGGGGCAGGCCTCACGAGCCGGAGAGAGGAGATTTTCGATGAAGCGCTACGTCATGGGCAATCGCGAGGACGGCTTGGCCGATATCCTGTTCGAGGACGAACTGGAGCCCCATTTCGCCGAGAACCGGATACGCGAGTTGTGGCTCAACACCGAAACGCCAGCCGATCAGGCGAACCCGGCCGACCCGGTCGCAGACCAGAAGATGTTCCACGAACCACCCGACGGCGGTGCCGTGTTCCGCCTCCTCGTCTTTCCGCCGAAACAGCATACGCCCGACATCTCGCCCGAACAGATGATCGAGATGCACAAGTCGATCCACAGCGTCCATATTCCCAGCATTGAATATCTGCGCACTGCCAAGCATCCGACGATGCACAAGACCGACACGCTCAATTACTTCGTGCTGACCGAGGGCGAGATCTGGTCGCTGTCCGAAGGCAAGGATGTGCTGCTGAAGGCCGGCGATGTGATGATCCAGCGCGGCTGCATGCATGGCTGGCGCAACGACAGCGACAAGCGCGCGGTGCTTGCCGCGGTGCTGATCGACGCCGATCCCGCCTGACGGCGGGGTGATGCGGAAGGGCCGGGCTGCCGCGACCGCAGCCCGGCCTTTCATTTTGCTGTCAGCCGATATGCGTCGCGACGACGCGATTGCGCAGCGTACCGATCGATTCGACCCTCAGTTCGATGATGTCGCCCGAACGGATGACCTGCCCCGTTTCGAAGGCACATCCGCCGCCGACGGTTCCCGAGCCCAATATCTCGCCCGGATAGAGGGTGGTGCCGGCCGAGAGGAAGGCGATCAGATCCTCGAACTTGTAATGCATTGTCGAGGAACTGCCGCGCGAAACTTCTTCACCATTGATGCGGACCGTCATCGTGAGTGCATAGGGATCGGCGATTTCGTCGGCGGTGACGATGCAGGGGCCGAGGCCGTTGCAGAAATCCTTGCCGCGCGCGGGGCCCAGATTGGCCCCGCTCGCGCGCATCGCGCGCATCTGTTCGTCGCGTGCCGACCAGTCGTTGAAGACGGTATAGCCGAAGATATGCGCGCGCGCTGCACCGGCGTCGACGCCGCGGCACGCCGTCCCGATGACCGCGGCCCATTCCATTTCATAGTCTATGCCGTGCGAATAGGTCGGCCATTCGACGTCGGCGTCGGGACCGGCCACCGCCATGCGGTTGGAGATATAATAGACCGGAAAGTCGAAATATGCGGGCGGCACCTCAAGCATGCCCGACGCCTCGATCTCGGCGCGCGTGGCGTCGGGATCGGCCGAGGCCGCGATCATCCGCTCCGCCTGCGCTGCCGCGGCTCCGCGCAGATGGTCCGGAAAACACAGGCAGTCGCGAATCTGCGTCGGGCGCGGCAGCGGCGCAAGCAGCCGGACGTCGGCGGTGGCGCGAAGCGCGGACGCAGGTGAATCGGCGATGAGCAGACGGGCCTGGTCCCAGCTTGCCGGGCCTGCCTCGATCAGCGCCAGCATCGAGGCAAAGGGCGCCGCGTCGGCGTTGGCGATCTCGGCGGCGCGCGCCAGGTCGACGATCTGGCGGTCGCCGTCGATCCACGCGCCAAGCCTCTCCTGACCCTGTAGTTCATAGGTGATCAGCCGCATCGTCCGCATCCTCCTCTCTTGGTTGTGGAGAGGGTGCGGCGGCGCGGCGCGGGGCGTCCAGCCAAAAGCTTGGACGCGCGTTTTACCTTTCCGCGTGAGGCATGGCGATGGTCAGTCGAACCGGAAGTCGGCGGCTCCCCCGGCACGCAGGATAGACATCAGCGCCCGCACGGCGGGCCGCGCTTCCCAGCGCGCGCGGATGGCGCAGCACATCTCGGACCCGGTCGGAAAGACCAGTTTGGCATCGATCATCTCAAACCGCGACTGGAAGGATTCCGAATGTTCGGCGGTCTCGACCACCGCCACGCCGATCGCGTCGGTCGTCGCCACGATACGTTTCACCATGGGGAAAAAGTCGATGACATGAATATGCTTGCGCCAGTCGATGCCGCGGTCTTCGTACAGCGCACGGATCTGTACGGCATAGGGCCGCGAGGCCGAGGGGCTGACGAAATCATATTTGGCAATGTCGCTGGCCCCGGGATTTTCGATATCGAGCAGCGGATGTCCACGCCGTACGAACAAGGCCGTGCGGAATGCACTGGCGACCGGCTGGCGGCGCAGATCGGGCCAGTCGAGAAAGGCCGCTTCGAAGCCGACCGCGATGTCGATGCTGCCGTTGCGCAGTTTTTCGACCGTACGCTCGAAGGTCGCGCCGCTGACGTCGAGCCGGATAGCGGGGTGGCGCCGCAACAATTCGGCGAGCGGCTCGATCAGGTGGAACTCCATCGATGCCGGGCAGATGCCGATGCGCAGCACCCCGGCATAAGCGTCCTCGCGGCCCTTCGGGCGCTGGAGAAGTTCCTCGGTATCGTCGAGCAGTTTGCGCGCGCGTTCGGCGAAATCGCGTCCCTGCTCGGTCAGAATTGCGCCGCGCGATGTGCGGATGAAGATCGCATAGCCGATTTGGCGTTCAAGGTCGGCGATGCTGCGGGTGATGGCTGACTGGGTGACCCCGGCGATTCCCGCCGCAGCGGTAAAGGATCCCGCTCGGGAAACGGCAACGACATGGCTCAAGCGGCTGTCCAACATTCGTTATGCGTAACACGCATATAAGCGCCCCACAATGACCCCTGCTTGTGCCGATCCATTCATTCGGCGCATATGTACGAACCGCAATGAATTGGACGCTTCTCGGCCGCCGATGTCTTCTACCGCCAAACAAGGTAAGGAGAGGCGACAGTGGCAGGGCCGCTCGAAGGCTTGCGCATCATCGAATTTGCAGGAATCGGACCCGGTCCCTTCTGCGCCATGATGCTCGCCGACCATGGCGCGGAGGTCATCCGGATAGACCGCGCGAACAGCGACGCGGATGGTCAGGAGCCGGCGCGCGATATCCTGAACCGGTCGCGCCGCAGCATCTCGCTCAATCTCAAGGATCCGCGCGGCATCGGGCTGGCGCGCGAATTATGCGCAGCGGCGGATGGCGTAATCGAAGGATTTCGCCCGGGCGTGATGGAACGCCTCGGGCTCGGCCCCGACATATTGCGCGCCGCGAATCCACGCCTTGTTTACGGCCGGATGACCGGGTGGGGGCAGGACGGCCCCTATGCGCACGCCGCCGGGCACGACATCAATTATATCGCGATATCGGGTGCGCTGCATGCCGTCGGCCGCAAGGACGGCCGGCCCGTGCCGCCGCTCAATCTCGTCGGCGACTATGGCGGCGGGGGCATGATGCTCGCCTTCGGCATGGTCGCCGCGCTGCTCCATGCCCAGCGCAGCGGCGCGGGGCAGGTCGTCGATGCCGCGATGTCGGACGGCGCCGCGGTGCTGATGACGATGATGTATTCGCTGCGTGCGACCGGGCGCTGGGAGGATGATCGCGAGCGCAATCTGATCGACGGCGGGACGCATTTCTACGATGCCTATGAAACGGCCGACGGCAAATATATCTCGGTCGGCCCGGTGGAGCCGCAATTCTATCGCCTGTTGCTCGATCTGATCGGAGTCGCTGATGATCCGGCCTTTTCCAGCCAGATGGACCGAAGCGCCTGGCCGGCGCAGAAGGTGCGGATCGCCGAAGTGTTCCGCGGCAAGACCCGGGATGAATGGTGCGCGATCCTCGAAGGCACCGACGCCTGCTTCGCACCCGTTCTGTCGCTCGACGAGGCCCCGCGCCACGCGCATAATCGTGCGCGGGGCACATTCGTCGACGTGGGTGGAACCTGGCACCCCGCCCCGGCACCCCGCTATTCCGACACGCCTTCGCGCCCGCCGCGGCCGCTCGAGCATGGCGCCGGAGTGACCGAAGCGGTGCTCGCCGCCATCGGCGTCGCGCCGCCGGCGCTCGACGAACTTCGCCGCGACGGCGTCGTGGCCTGATCGAATCGATTTCAAGGAGGCAGATTATGAGTTCCAATGGACGCGAAGTGCTTGTCGCCGGGGTCGGCATGATCCCCTTTACCAAACCGGGGCAAAGCGCCTCCTATGACGACATGGGCGCCGAGGCGATCGGCAACGCGCTCGTCGATGCCGGGATTACGTACGATCTCGTCGAACAGGCCTATGCGGGCTATGTCTTCGGGGCGAGCTGCGCCGGGCAGCGCACCGTTTACAAGGCTGGAATGACGGGCATCCCGGTGATCAACGTCAACAACAATTGCTCGACCGGATCGTCGGCGCTGTTCCTGGCGCGGCAGGCGGTCGAGAGCGGCGCGGTCGAATGCGCGCTCGCGGTCGGCTTCGAACAGATGAATCCGGGCGCGATCGCCGCGGTCTTCACCGATCGGGTCAGTCCCTTCGTCGATTTCGATCGCACCTGCGACGAGCTGGTCGATGTCGATCTGCCGCTCGCGCTGCGCTATTTCGGCGGTGCCGGGCAGGCGCATATGGAGCGCTATGGCACCACGCTCGCCGACTTCGCCAAGGTTCGCGCCAAGGCAAGCCGCCATGCGTCGAAGAATCCGCTCTCGGTCTTTCGCAATGTGATGACCGAGGAAGAGGTGCTCGGCTCGCAGGTCATCTGGCCCGGCGTGATGACGCGCCCGATGGCGTGCCCGCCGACCTGCGGCGCGGCGGCGGCGATCCTCTGCTCGGACGCGTTCGCGAAGAAGCACGGCCTTACGCCGCAGGTCCGTGTTGCCGCACAGGCGATGACGACCGATCGGCCGGTGGCGCTGGAGGCGCGCGACATGATCGAACTGGTCGGACGCGACATGGCGGTCCGCGCGTCGCAGCAGGTTTATGAAAAGGCGGGCGTCGGCCCCGAGGATATCCGGGTCGTCGAGCTGCACGACTGTTTCGCGCACAATGAGGTGATCACCTACGAAAGCCTGGGTCTCTGTCCCGAGGGCGGCGCGCAGAAGTTCATCGCGGACGGCGACAACACCTATGGCGGCCGCGTCGTGACCAACCCGTCCGGCGGCCTGCTGTCGAAGGGGCATCCGCTCGGTGCGACCGGACTCGCGCAATGTTTCGAGCTGTCGCACCAGCTGCGCGGCACCGCGGGCGACCGGCAGGTCGACGGCGTGCGGCACGCGTTGCAGCATAATCTGGGGCTTGGCGGTGCCTGCGTCGTCACCCTCTATGAAAAGATGAACTGAGCGGCCTAGAAAGGATGCGACGGGGCGTGAGACCCCGCGCATCGGGGAGAGACAGCGTGTCGGACGTGCCCAGCTTCCGTTCCTTTCCGCCCGACAAGGCGGCGATCGTCATGGCGTCGGATGGACGTACCGTCCGGTTCGGCGAATTGGAAACCCACGCCAATAAGGGTGCGCATGCGCTGCGGGCACTCGGTCTTCGCACCGGCGACAAGCTCGCGATCTGCATTGCCAATTCGCCCGAATTCTTCCATGTCGTCTGTGCAGCGCGGCGTAGCGGGCTGACTATAGTGCCGATCTCGACGCGGCTGACCGCCGGCGAACTCGGTTTCATCGTGGGGGATAGTGGCGCGCGCGCGCTGATCCTGTCGCCGGGGATCGAGGCTTCGGCGGACGAGGCGGCGTCTCTGTGCGGCGGCGTCCCGATCCTGATGACCGGCGCCGGCGGCGGGCCGGGGTCGTGGGAAGCCGCCTGCGCGGCGCAGCCCGACACGCCGATCGCGGACGAAGCACGCGGCCGCGAGATGCTCTATTCGTCGGGCACGACCGGCCGGCCCAAGGGCATCGTGTATGAGGATTATTCGGACGGGCCACAGGGGCGCGACGCAACCTCGTCGGCGCGGCGGATGTTCGACCGGCTCGGCCTCGACGACGAGACCGTCTATCTCTCGCCCGCGCCGCTCTATCATTCGGCGCCGTTCGCCTGGGCGATCGGGGTCATCGAAATGGGCGGCACGACGATCGTCATGGAGCATTTCGACGCCGAGCAGGCATTGGCGCTGATCGACGCGCACCGCATCACGGTCACCCAGTGGGTGCCGACGCATTTCGTGCGGATGCTGAAGCTCCCGGACGCGGTTCGCCGCCGATATGATATGTCGTCGCTGCGCATCGCGATCCACGCCGCGGCCCCGTGCCCGGTGCCGGTCAAACAGGCTATGATCGACTGGTGGGGGCCGATATTGCTCGAATATTTCGGATCGAGCGAACAGACGGCGCTCACCTTCATCACGTCGGAGGAATGGCTCGCGCATCCGGGGTCGGTCGGCCGCTGCGTGCTCGGCAAGCTGCATATCTGCGACGAGCAGCGAAGGCCGTTGCCGCAGGGCGAGGTCGGCGTGATCTATTCAGAAGGGGGAACCCCCTTCTCCTATCACAATGACGCGGCAAAGACGGCCGAGTCGCGCAGCCCCGAGGGCTGGACGACGGTGGGCGACATCGGCCGCATCGACGAAGAGGGCTATCTCTACCTGACCGATCGCAAGAGCTTCATGATCATCACCGGCGGCGTGAATGTCTATCCGCAGGAGATCGAGAACCGGCTGATCACCCATCCGGGCGTCGCCGACGTCGCGGTGATCGGCGCGCCCGACGACGATCTGGGCGAAGTCGTCACTGCGGTGGTGCAGCCGGTCGACCTCGCCGACGCCGGCCCGGCGTTCGCCGACGAGCTCCGGCGATGGATGCGGCAGGAATTGTCGGGCGTGAAGGTGCCGAAGCATATCCTGTTCCGCCGCGACCTGCCGCGCCTGCCGACCGGAAAGATGGCGAAGCATAAGCTGCGCGACGACATCGCCGCCGATTTCGCCGCCGGACGTGCGCCTTAATGAATCGGCAGCGGCCCGCCCTTGACCACGCGGCCGGCGAGGACATGGCGATGGACCTCCGACGGCCCGTCGTAGATGCGGAAGGGCCGGATGTCGCGATAGATGCGCTCAACCACAGTGTCGCGCGTGATGCCGATCGATCCCAATATCTGCATCGCCCTATCAACGACGCGTCCGAAGGCTTCGGAACAGAAGACCTTGCACATGCTCGTTTCGTTGCGCGCGAAGTCGCCTTGGTCGAGCAGCCAGGCGGCGTGCCAGATCGCAAGGCGCGCGTGGTGCAGATCGATCTCGTTGTCGGCGAGCATGAAGCCGACGCCCTGATGCTCGCCGATCGGCTTGCCGAACGCGTGGCGCTTGCCGGCATGCTCGGCCGCGATCGCATGTGCACGGCGCGCGAGTCCCAGCCAGCGCATGCAATGCGTCAGGCGGGCCGGGCCCAGGCGTACCTGCGCGTTGCGGAACCCCCGCCCGACCTCGCCGAGGATGCGGTCGTGCGGCACGAAGACGTCGTCGAAACTGACCTCGCCATGGCCGCCGGGCGTGTTGGCGTCGATTGTCTCGAGCATGCGGTCGATGCGGAAACCGGGCTCGTCGATGTCGATCAGGAACATCGTTGCGCCCAGATCAGTGCCGGCGCGGTCGAAGGTGCGCGCCATGACGATGTTGAGCCTAGCGCCGATCAGGCCGCTGATCATGTATTTGCGGCCGTTGATCCGATAGCCGCCAGCGACTTCGCGCGCCTCGGTCTTCAGCTGTGAGGCATCGGCGCCCGCGCCGCCGGTATTGGTTTCGGTCATCGAAAACACCGTGCGCACGTCGCCCGACGCGATCGCGGGCAGCCAGCGCGCTTTCTGTTCGGCGGTCCCGACCTTGTGGATCAGATTGACATTGCCCTCGTCGGGCGCCTGGATGTTGAGTGCGAGCGCTCCGAGCGTCGACCAGCTCGCTGCCTCGAAGATCACCGCGCAATCGCAGTGGTTCAGCCCCAGCCCGCCATAGTCGCGCGGCGCGTGCGGCGACAGCAGGCCAGCGGCGCGCCCCTTTGCCACCAGTTCCTCGCGCAGCGATTCCTCGACGCTATATTGGCCGCAACGCGGATCATCCTCCAGCGGCACGACCTCGGTCGCGATGAAATCCTCGACCCGTTTGCGCAGAGCGGCGATTTCGGGGGGCAACGAAAATTCGATCATTGGCCTTGCTCCATGTCGTTGAGTAGCGCCGCGCCGGCGCCGAGCAGGAAGGGCAGCGATGCCCCGAACCGCTCCCACACGGGGTCGTGGCGGCGGCCGTCGCGGTGCAGCTTCAGGTTGAGGCCGGTGATCGCGGCCATGCGGAACGCGGCGAAGGCCTGATGCCAGTCGAGGTCGGCAAGCGCGTGGCCCCCGGCCTCGCGATACGCCTCCAGCAGCTGGGCGCGAGGCGGCGGCGCCACCGGGGTCCAGTCGGGCGCCCAGCAGCGTGGATCGGCGACCATCAGCAGCCAGCCGACATCGAGACCGAGCGGCGCGATGGCCGCCAGATCCCAGTCGATAAGCCCGGTCGCGCGGCCGCGGTCGAACAACAGGTTGCCCGGTTGCAGGTCGCCATGCACCAGCCCGACCGGCTCGTCGGCGGGCATCGCCGCGCGCAGCCGGCCGGCGAGCACAAGCGCCTGTGCCTGCCGGGCCTCGTCTTTCATGTGCCGCAGCAGGCGCGTCCAGCGATCGAGCTCGGCGGCGAGGCTAGTCGCAGTCTCCCAGTCGCCGAGCGATGCGCGCCAGTCGAAGCCGTGCAATTCGCCCATCAGCCGCGCGGTTTCGGTCCAGATCGCCGCCCGGTCGGCGAAGGCCGCGAGCAGGCTGGGGGCCGGATCCCAGACGATCAGACTGCGCCCTGGTAACCGGTTCATCACGATATAGGGCGCGCCGAACGGCGCGTCGCCCGGCCCGGCCCACGGTACGTCGGGTACCGGCAGGCCAGCGGCGTGAAGCGCGCGGAGCAGCCTTGCCTGGCGGAAGATGTCGGTGCTGCCGCGGCGCGGGACGCCGTCCGGCGCCTTTTTGAAGATATAGCTCCCTACGCCGCCGTCGGCACGTGCGAGCTCGAAGCCGAAAGTCGTTCCGGCATGCCCGTCGGGCATGATGCGAACATCGCGAACAGTGCCGTTTTCGGCCAGATAATCCTGCAGCGCCGCCGCCAGTCGGCACGCTGCCTCGTCGTTGGGCGCCGTCATGTCGCTAATCGCCTCTCCGGCTGCAATGGTGCGGTGCATGGGATAATGGGTCCAATACATTCCGGGCCGCAGCCATTCCCGCCGTTGATGGGAGTGCCCATACGCCCGATGCATGGCCGGGCTCCAAAATGAATTGGACCGCTGGCACGCCGCCCTCCCATTGTCCCCACGACAGGTCCGCCGGTCAGGCGGGGCGCGGCTATGGGAAGAGGGGTTTGAGCGTGGACGCGACCACCGCCCGCAAGGGCATTTTCGATCGCAGCACAAAGGGCGTGCAAGTCGATCCCGTGAAGATACTGGTCGAGCGCGGCCGGATTCGCTTCTTTTCGCAGGTGCTGGGCCAGACAGACCCCGTGCATTTCGATCTCGACGCGGCGCGGGCGGCCGGCCACCCCGATCTTGTCGCACCGCCATCCTTCTTCATGGTGATCGAGGCATCGGCCAACGAGGAACGGCGGCGCCGCGGGATTTCCACGGTGCAGGAGCTGGTCCAGGTCGACTATCGCTATCTGCTGCACGGCGAGGAACGCTATTTCTACGAAGCGCCGATCTATGCCGGGGATGAGGTCGAGATCGGCATCGTCGTTACCGACTTCTACGACAAGAAGGGCGGGGCGATGGAGTTCGTCACCTTCGAATCGCGGATCGTCCACCCCGAACGCGGGTTGCTCGTCCGTTCGCAGCGCAGCCTGCTGCACCGCCTTCCTGAACCGCGGAGCTGATCCCATGGGCGCCATCGACCTCAAGACCGCAGACATCGGCTCGCCGCTTCCCGAAGTGATCTTCGGCCCGATCTCGCGCACGACGCTGGCGCTTTATGCCGGCGCGTCGGGCGATCATAATCCGGCGCATATCGATATCGATTTTGCGCGCAACGCCGGCCTGCCCGATGTGTTCGCGCATGGCATGCTGTCGTTCGGCGTGCTCGCGCGCGTCGTCACCCAATGGGCGGGCGTCGCGGCGCTGCGCGAATTCGGCGCGCGGTTCGTTTCGATCACGCAGGTCCACGACAAGATCAGTTGCAAGGCGACGATCATCGAGCGCTTCGAGGCCGGCGGCGAGACGCGGCTTCGCCTTGCGGTCGTCGCGACGGCGCAGGATGGCCGCGAAACCTTGAACGGCGACGCGGTGGTCGCGCTCGCCTGACCCCGATTGGCCGATTCACACAGAACGGGAGTGTAAGGAATGTCGCTTCGATTTGACGAGCGCGTGGTGATCGTCACCGGCGCAGGCAACGGCCTCGGCCGCAGTCATGCGCTGGAATTCGCGCGCCGCGGGGCCAAGGTGGTGGTCAACGACCTGGGCGGCGGCATCCATGGCGGCGGCGCAAGCCGATCGGTCGCGCAGGGCGTCGTCGACGAGATCAAGGCCGCGGGCGGCGAAGCCGTCGCCAACACCGACAGCGTCGAGCATGGCGACAAGATCGTCCAGACCGCGATGGACAGCTATGGCGCGATCGACGTCGTCGTGAACAACGCCGGCGTGCTGCGCGATGCCTCCTTCGCTAAGATGACCGAGGAGGATTGGGACACGATTTACCGCGTCCACCTCTATGGCGGGTACAGCGTGTCCAAGGCGGCGTGGCCGCACATGCGCGAGGCGAATTACGGCCGGATCATCATGACCACCTCGGTCGCCGGCGTGTACGGCAATTTCGGGCAGGCGAATTATGCGGCGGCAAAGCTTGGGCTGTTCGGCTTGGCGCAGACGCTTGCGATCGAGGGTGGGCCGCGCAACATCCTCTGCAACACCGTGGCGCCGACCGCGGGTTCGCGCCTCACCGCAACGGTGCTGCCCAAGGAGGTAACCGACGCGCTGAAGCCCGAATATGTGACGCCCGCGGTGGTGCTGCTCAGCCACGAAAGCTGCCCGGTCACCGGCAAGCTGTTCGAGGTCGGCGGCGGCTGGGTGTCGCAGACGCGCTGGGAACAGACGCAGGGCGTTTTCTTCCAGGACGATTTCACCGCCGACGACCTGCTCGCGCGTTGGGGCGAAGCGACGAGCTTCGAAAATGCGCGCCATGCCGAGCGGCTCAGCGAATCGAAGTCGGGGATGGAGGAGCGCCTGGGCGGCCGTGTCGAACTCGCGCCGCAGAAGACCTGACATGACGCGCAAGCTGGAAGGCAGGGTCGCGCTCGTGACCGGCGCGGGGCGCGGAATCGGCCGCGCCATCGCGCTGAAGCTGGCGAGCGACGGCGCGCGCGTCGTCGTCAATGATCTCGACGCCGAGCCGGCGGACGCCGTCGTTGCCGAGATCGCGGCGATGGGCGGCGAAGCGCTCGCCGTGCCGGGTTCGGTAACCGTGGATGATTTTCCCGACCGTTTCATCGGCGCCGCGCTCGATCGCTGGGGTGACATCCATATCATCGTGAACAATGCGGGCTATACTTGGGACAGCGTCATCCAGAAGATGACCGACGAGCAATGGGACGCGATCCTCGACGTCCATCTGCGCGCGCCTTTCCGCATCCTGCGCGCGGCGGCCGAACCGATCCGCCGCCTCGTGAACGAGGAAACGGCGCGCGGCGAACGCGTCGTGCGCAAGATCGTCAACATTGCCTCGGGGTCGGGAACGAACGGCAATGCGGGGCAGGCCAATTATTCGTCGGCCAAAGCCGGGATAACGGGGCTGACCAAGACGCTGTCGAAGGAATGGGGGCGCTATAACGTCACCGTCAACTGCGTGTCCTTCGGCGTTATCCAGACGCGGCTGACCCAGCCGCTCGGCGAGGAACAGGCGACGATCGACGTCGACGGGCGGACGCTCAACGTCGGGCTGCAGCCCGCCCGCCTCGCCGCGATCGACAAGACCGTACCGCTCGGCCGCGCCGGGACGGCCGAGGAAGCGGCGGGGTCGGTCTATCTCTTTTGCATCCCCGAATCCGACTATGTCTCGGGACAGATCGTGCGCTGCGGGGGCGGTTCCTGAAGGCTGGCAAGGAGACGGCAATGGCCTATCGTAAAATGCTGGTGGAGCGCGACGGGCCGCTCGCAATCCTGACCTTCAACGACCCTGCGCATCTGAACGCGATCGACTCGGAGCTTCGCGTAGAATTCGTAGCGGCGGCGAACGCCGCGCTCGACGATCCCGACGTGCGCGCGATCCTGATTACGGGCGCGGGGAGGGGCTTTTGCGCCGGTGCGAATCTCAAGGAGGTTTCGGGCGACCAGGCACGCGGCGTCGTGCCCAATGTGGACGAACGCCTGCGCAAATATATCAACCCGTTGCTCGTGCGGATGGCCGAGTCGGAAAAACCCGTGGTGAGTGCGGTCAACGGCGCGGCGGTCGGCGTCGGCTGCGGCATAGCGCTCGCCGCCGATATCGTGCTGGTTGGCGAGTCCGGCTATTTCCTTCAGTCCTTCATCCGGCTCGGCGTCGTGCCCGACGGTGGCAGCTCGTGGACAATCCCGCGGCTCGCCGGACGCGGCCGCGCCGCAGGGATGATGCTGCTCGGCGAGCGGATCGAGGCCGCGCAGGCGGTCGACTGGGGTCTTGCCTGGCGCATGATTTCCGATGCCGACCTGCCGCGCGTCGCGCGCGAAATCGCCGGGCAGCTCGCGCACGGGCCAACGCTCGCCTATGGCCGGATCAAGGAAATGCTCCGCAAGAGCGAAAGCAATGGCTTTGCCGACCAGCTCGACCTTGAAGCGGCGCGGCAAATCCAGTCCTTCGAAACCGACGACTGCCGCGAAGGCGTGGCGGCGTTCATCGAGAAGCGCCCCGCCCGCTTCGCCGGCCGATAGGGATCATCGCGATGCAATTCGAATTTTCCGACGAACAGCAGGAGTTGCGCGACAGCGTCCGCCGTTTCTTCGAGCGCGAATGTCCGGTGACGGCGGTGCGCGCCGTCATCGATGCGGGCACGGGATATGACCCAGCGTTGTGGCGCAAAGTCGGCGACGGAGCCTTTCTCGCGACCGCGATCCCCGAGGAATATGGCGGCATCGGCGCGGGCTATCTCGAGCTTTGCGTCGTCGCCGAGGAGTGCGGGCGCGTGCTCGCGCCGCTGCCGACCCTGTCCGCGATCTATCAGGTCGCCGAATATCTGATGATCGCGGGCAGCGAGGCGCAGAAGCGCCGCTGGCTGCCCAGGATCGCGGCGGCCGAAGCGATCGGCGCGCTGGCGCTCAATGAGGGCGTGGGCGAGATGCGTGCCGACCGCGTCGCGGCGCGGGTCAGCGGCGGAAGGCTGATCGGCGAGAAACTGCCGGTCGCCGACGGCATGGCCGCCGATTTTGCGATCGTCGCGGCGCGCGACGAGGCGGAGACGCTGGGCTTCTATCTTGTCGAGCTCGACGCCCCCGGCGTCGCGCGCGAAGCGGTCGAGACCCTCGATCCGTCGCGGGGCCATGCGCGGATCGTCTTTTCGGGCGCCGAGGCCGAGCCGTTGGGCAAAGGCGACCGCGGCTGGACGCTCGTTGAGGAAATACGCGACCGGGCCGCGGTGCCGGCGGCGTTCGAACAGGTCGGCGGCGCCGACCGCGCGCTCGCCGATGCGCGCGACTATGCGCTCGGGCGCTATGCCTTCGGGCGGCCGATCGCCTCGTTCCAGGCGATCAAGCATATGCTGGCCGACGTCTATGTCGCGAACGAGTTGGCGCGCTCGAACGCATATTATGGCGCTTGGGCGCTGTCGGCGGGCAGCGATAAGCTGTCGCTCGCTGCGGCCAGCGCGCGCGTCGCGGCGACCGCGGCGTTCCAGCGCGCGTCGGCGTCGAATATTCAGGTCCATGGCGGCATGGGCTTCACCTGGGAATATGATTGCCACCTCTATTATCGCCGCTCGGCCTATCTCGCGCTGGCGCTCGGCGGCCCCTCCTTGTGGGAAGACCGCTTGATCGAATTCCGCCGCGCGGCCGCGGCCTGACCAAGGGGATGCACCGGTGAACTTCGACGACACGCCCGAGGAAGCCGTGTTCCGCGCCAAGGCGCGGCAGTGGATCGCCGACAACGCGCCGCACGAACTCGACGCCGAACTGCGCGCCTCGACCGAGGGCAAGCTGCGTCTGACCAGCGTCGATCCGCTCGTCGCGGCGCGCGACTGGCAGCGCCGGAAGAGTGAGGCAGGCTGGGCGACGCCGCACTGGCCGGTCGAATATGGCGGCGGCGGGCTGAATTCGATCCAGCGTGTCATCTGGTCCGAAGAGGAAGGCCTCTACGCCAAGCTGTCGCAGCATTTCCTGATCGGGGTCGGCATGTGCGGCCCCACGATGATGGCGTGGGCGAGCGAGGGGCAGAAGCGAGAGCGGCTGCCGAAGCTCAGCTCGGGCGAGGAAATCTGGTGCCAGCTTTTCTCGGAGCCGGCCGCGGGTTCCGACTTGGCCGGCATCCGGACGCGCGCCGTGCGCGACGGCGACGACTGGGTGATCAACGGCCAGAAGATCTGGACGAGCTATGCGCGCGAGGCGAGATGGGGCCTGCTGATCACCCGCACCGATCCGACCGTCGCCAAGCATAGCGGGCTGACGATGTTCTTCCTCGACATGCGCAGTCCCGGCGTCGAGGTGCGCCCGATCCGGCAGATGAACAACGAGGCGTCGTTCAACGAAGTCTTCTTCACCGATGTCCGCATCCCCGACGCGCAGCGGCTCGGCGCACCGGGGCAGGGATGGGAGGTCGCGCTCACCACCTTGATGAACGAGCGCGCGACGCTGGCGGGGCGGGTCGATACCGGCTTCGACGAGCTGCTGGATTTCTGCGAAAGGCTGGAGACCGGGTCGAACCGTCGCGCGATCGACGATGCGCGGGTGCGGTCGCGCCTTGCGCAGTTCGCGATCCGCGACAGCGGGCTGCGCTTCACTGCTTTCCGCAGCATTTCGGCGCTGTCGCGCGGCGCGCAGCCGGGTCCCGAAAATTCGATCGGCAAGCTCGTGTCGGCCGTGGTGGAACAGGATATGGCGCAATTCGCGCTCGACTTGGAGGGTGAGGCGGGCCTGCTCGCCGATCCCGCGCTCGCCTCCGACCGCGGGCGTTTCCAGTCGATCTTGCTGCGCTCGCCGTCGATGCGTATCGCGGGCGGCAGCGACGAAATTTTGCGCAACATCATCGCCGAGCGCGTGCTGGGGCTTCCCGCCGACATTCGCGCCGACAAGGATGTCGCGTTCGAGGATATTCCGACCGCGGCTACCGCCCAGCGGGGCTGACGGGCGGCACTGCGCGTCGCACCCTTGCCAAGCGGGGCGCGGTGCCGCATCCCGGTCGGCAATGATGCGCGCAAGACAAGGGCGCGCCGAGTGGCGAGAGGTCGGCCCTATGTCCAAGGCGGAAACGCTCGACGCGCTGATGGAAAGCGCGATCCACGGCTTTTCGAAGCATGGATATGAAGGCGCGTCGCTGCGCGATATTGCGACCCATGCCCATGTGCCTTTGAGCACGATCCACTTTTACTTCGGGTCGAAATCCGAACTGTTCCTCGCGGTTCGCCGCGCGGCATGGGCCGAAATCGATCAGGAGCGCAGCGATCTGCTCGAAGCGGCGCTGGCGCGTTCCGGTCCGCCACAGCTGGAACAACTGGTCCACGCGCTGGCCTATCCGATCGTTCGCCGTGCGCTCAGCCGCGACGAGCGCGATCGCGCGATGATCTTCATCGTCCGCGCGCATCTGGCGCATTCCGAACCGGGGCTCGTGGGGCCGATGATTCGCACCGCCGACCGGTCGATGGTTCGCTGGATCGATGCGATGATGGCCTGCTGTCCCGGCATGCGGCGCCCCGACATGATCTGGGCCTTTTCCTTCGTGGTCGGGGCGATCTATTCGTGGCAGCTGATCGACCATCGCTATGACGAGATGATCGGGCCCGACGACGACCGCTCGATCGACGACGTCACCCAGGACATCATCGCTTTCTGTTGCAGCGGGATCGAGGCGATCGGTCGCCGGCGTGCCAGTCCATCCGACTGAAATCATAACGTAAATTTGCACCGGACAAGCGTCCGACGATCGGACTTGCGCGCATGCGTCCCAGCTTCGACGATGCCCCCCGCAAAGCCGCACAAAGCGGCGCCGCCCCCGATCGGTGGCGGCACGGCATGGGGAGAGAGCGCATGAAATCGCATCGCTGGATGTCAGCTATTGGTCTGGGCTCGCTGATCGGCGCCATCGTGATGGCCGGCCCGGCTCGCGCGCAGGAGACCGAAGACGCGCCTGCCGAGAATATCATCATCGTCACGGCGCAGAAGCGCGCGAGCGACATCCAGGACGTGCCGCTGTCGGTCACCGCGGTCACTTCTTCGACGCTGGAGAAATCGGGTGTCAACACGATCGAGGCGGTGCAGACGCTGGCGCCCGGCATGAACATGTCGGCGATCGGCAGCGGCTTCGTCAGCTACACCTATATCCGCGGCGCGGGCACGAATGTGATCGACGCGGGGTCCGATCCCAGCGTCGCCTTCTTCCAGGACGAAGTCTATCTCGCGGGTACCGCGGGCCTGCAGTTCGACCTGCTCGATGTCGAGCGCGTCGAGGTGCTCAAGGGTCCGCAGGGCACGCTGTTCGGGCGCAATGCCGCTGGGGGCGCGATCTCGATCATCACCAAGCGGCCGAGCCACGACTTCGATGCCTGGGCGGCGGCGGATGCGGGCGAATATGGGCTGTTCGCGGTGCGCGGCGGCATCACCGGCCCGCTCGGCGACCGCTGGGCGTATCGCCTGTCGGCGGCGCATCGCCAGCGCAAGGCCTTCACCGACAATCCGGCGGGACGCGACCCCGGCTCGATCGACAATTATACCGGCCGCGGCCAGATCATGTATGACGGCGACGATCTGACGGTGCTGCTGACCGGCGAATTCTTCACGTCCGACAACGGCATGACGAACCAGTTTATTTCGACCGCCAATACAGCGAGCCTGCTGACGCCGGCGGCCGCCGCCGCGCAGCCCGCCGACCAGAGCTTCTATCGCCGCTATTATGACGTCGACGGCTTCGAAAAGCAGAATCTCTATGCCGCGACGGGCCGCATCGAATGGGACCTGGGGCCGGTACTGCTCACCTCGATCTCGGCGTGGCGCGACAATCATTTCAAGCGGCTGCAGGACCAGGACGGATCGATCGCCGATGCCTATGCGCTCGCCACCGATGCCAGCGACAAGACGTTCAGCCAGGAATTGCGCCTGTCGGGCGAGAGCGACCGCTTCGAATGGATCGCGGGCCTCTATTATTACAATGGCAAGACCGAACGCGCCGACCGGCTCGCATCGGGCCCGGACTTCGCGCCGGCACCGCTGCGCAACTCGCTGGGCATCTATGGCCAGAACATCAAGGCGATCAGCTATGCCGCGTTCGGCCAGGCAACCTATGAAATCCTGCCGGCGCTGAAGCTTACGCTCGGCGCGCGCTACAGCAAGGACAAGAAACGATCGAACCAGGCCACCGATCCGATCGGGCCGGTCGCGCCTTTCACCGTCGAACTGACCCCCGAATGGAGCAGCTTCGACCCGGCGGTGATCGTGCAATATGAACCCTCGCGCGACGTCATGCTCTATGGCTCGTTTCGCCAAGGGTTCAAGAGCGGGGGCTTTCAGTCGCTGCCGGGGAATCTCGCGCTCGCCTCGACCGTCTATGCGCCCGAGGACGTCAAATCCTTCGAACTCGGCGCGAAGACGCAATGGTTCGACAATCGCCTGCGCCTGAATGTCGCGCTGTTCGACACGCGGATCACCAACCAGCAAATCTTGCGTATCCCGACCCCGGGTACCTCGATCATCGACAACGCCGGGCGGACCCGGACGCGCGGCATCGATGTCGCGCTGCAGGCGGCGATCGGCGACTATCTGCACATCGATTGGAACACGACCTATCAGCATGCGCGGTTCCGGGAATATTTCAGCAATTGTTCGGGGACGCCGCCGGTGTGTCTCGCCGACTTTGCCGGAAACCGTCAGCTTCGCTCGCCCGATTTCCAGACGTCGTTCGTGGCCGACCTCAAGATCCCGCTGGGCGGCGATGCCGGCAACATGACGCTACGGGGCGAATATTCCTATCAGACGAAAGTTTTCTTCGATGCCGCTAACAGCAGCGGGCCGGGGGCTTACCAGCCGGGCTATGGGCTGCTCGGCGGACGGATCGGCTATGAAGCCGACGATGGCCGATGGAGCGTCGCGCTGTTCGCGAAGAACCTCACCAACCGGAAATATTTTCGCAATGTCGCGATTTCGGGCCTCTCGGGCGTCGGCACGCCTGGCGATCCGCAGAGCTTCGGCGTCAGCCTGAACTGGCGGCTGCGGTAACGCCGGCGTGCAGGCGGCGAACGACCCGGTGCCGGGTGTCGGCGGGCTTTCGGAATTCGCCGCGGGCTGGCGGGTACTCGCGGGCGCAGCGCTCGGCATCGGCGTCGGCATCATCGCGCTGCCGGCACCGGCGATCGGGGTCTTCATGCGCGGCCTGCAGTCCGACTTCGGCTGGACGCGCGCCGAAATATCGCTGGGTCCGACGATCCTCATCGTCACGCTTGCTGCGATCGCGCCGCTGCTCGGCTGGCTCGCCGATCGCGTCGCGCCGCGGCTGATCGTCGGCGCGGCGCTCGCGGCGCTGGCCGCGGGGTTGTTCCTGTTCAGCCGCCTGAACGGCGATCTTGGCGTTTATTATGCCGGCTTCGCGCTGCTCGCCGTCGCTGCAAGCGGGTCGGCAACGATCGTCTATGCGAAATTGCTCAGCGCAACCTTCCACCGCAATCGCGGCGCGGCGCTCGGGCTCGCGATGGTTGGCAACGGCGCGACCGGAATCCTGCTCCCGCTGCTGCTCGTGCCCTATGCCGCGGCGGCGGGATGGCGCGCGGGTTTCGTGACGCTCGCGCTCGTCGTGGCGCTCGCGCTGCCGCTCGTCCTGCTGCTGATCGGGGGGCGGCGCGAGGGGGCCACCACCGCCGCGGCCGCCGCCCCGCCGGGCGATGCGCTGCGCAGCCGCGCCTTCTGGATCATGGCGACCTGCTTCGCGCTGATCCCGCTCGCCGTCGCGGGGCTCCACCTGCATTTTCTTTCCTATCTCGTGGACATGGGAATCGGTCCGGCGCGCGCGGGCGCGATCGCCGGGGTCGGCGGGGCGGCGCTGATGGTGGCGCGCATCCTGACCGGATTTCTGATCGACCATATTTTCGCGCCGCATGTCGCCGCTGCGATGATGGGGCTGAGCGCCGCGGCCATCGCCGGGATGGCACTGCTCGGCCCCGACGCGGCGGTGCTGGGTGCGGTGGCGATCGGGGTGTCGCTCGGCGCCGAACTCGACCTGATCGGCTATATGACCGCGCGCTATTTCGGCCTCGATCGCTTCGGCCGCCTCTATGGCATCCTCTATGCCATCGTCTTGGCCGGCAGCGCGGCATCGCCGGTGATCTACGGACTGATCGCCGACCGCAGCGGGTCCTATATTGCGGGGCTTTATGCGGCAGCGGCGCTGCTCGCGCTGAGCGCTCTGCTGTTTCTCGCGCTGCCGCGCTTTCCTGGAGAGGCCGGCGCATGAATATCGCCGGCGTCCTTGGCGCGGCGGCGCGCCTGCATGCCGGCCGCACCGCCGTCGCGTGGATCGACCGGCCGGTCTGGACCTATGCCCAGCTTTGGGACCGCGCGGCGACGCTGGCCGCGGGATTTGCCGCCGCCGGGCTGAAGCCGGGCGACCGGGTGGTGATGGCGATGTCGAACGCGCCTGCTTATTATGAGGTGCTGATCGGCGCCTGGATCGCGGGCCTGGTGCCCGCGCCGCAAAATTGCCGCCTGCATGCGGCCGAGATCGCGTTCGCGGCGCAGGATTGCGGCGCGCGGCTCTGCATCGCGACGCCGGACCTCGCCGCGCCGCTGGCGGCGGCGCTGGGCGGCCTGTGCCCGCTGCTCGACGTCGACGGCGCTGATTTCGCGGCGCTGCACGGTCATGGCGCGGCGGAGGTCGTGGTCCGCGCGCCGACCGATGCGGCGCTGCTCTTCTATACCAGCGGCACGACGGGCAAGCCGAAGGCGGCGATCCATACGCATCGGACGCTGAACGCGATGCTCGTCAGCTTCCTTGCCGACAGCGGCGCGGTCGTCGAGGATCATATCCTGCACATCGCGCCGATGTCGCACGCCAGCGGCTTTCTGGGGCTGTCCTATCTGGCGCGCGGCCGGGGCAACATCGTCCTGCCGACCGGCGCGTTCGATCCCGACTTGATCGCGCGCGCCGCCGCCGCCTTTGGGTCGCTGTCCTTCTTCGCGGTGCCCACCATCGTTCGCCGGCTGACGCTGCCGGACTGTCTCGACGAGACGACGATCGCGTCGATCCACCGCATCTTTTTCGGCGGGGCGCCCATGTATCTCGAGGATCTGAAACGCGCGATCGCACGCTTCGGCAGCGGACGGCTGTGGCATCTCTATGGGCAGGGCGAGACGCCGAACACGATCACCCACCTGCCGCCGCATCTGCTGGGTGCGCCGGGCGACCCCGATTATGCCGACCGGCTGGCGAGCGTCGGCGTGGCGCGGAGCGGGGTCAGCGTGCGCATCCTGCGCGACGACGGCACCGCGGCGGCGACGGGCGAGGTCGGCGAGGTCGCGGTGCAGGGCGACACGCTGATGGCGGGTTATTGGAATCGCCCGGAGGCGACCGTAGCGGCGATGAAGGACGGATGGCTGCGCACCGGCGATCTCGGCCGCCTCGACGCGCGGGGTTTCCTGACGCTCGTCGACCGGTCGAAGGACATGATCATCTCGGGCGGCTCGAACGTTTATCCGCGCGAGATAGAGGAGGCGCTGCTCACGCATCCCGGTGTCGCCGAGTGCGCGGTCGTTGGGCAGGCGGACCCCGAATGGGGCGAGACGGCGGTCGCCTTCATCGTCACGGCGGGTACCGCCCCGGACCCGGCGGACCTCGATGCGCATGTCCTCGCGCGGCTCGCGCGCTACAAGCGGCCGCGCGCCTATCATTTTCTGAGCGAACTGCCGAAGAATGCGTATGGAAAGGTGCTGAAGACCGCGCTGCGCGACCGTTAGCGCACGGGGCGCCACGCCCTTTCCAGCGCGTCGCGGTGGTCGGGCGCTGCGATCGCGATGAGCGCCGCCGCACGCTCGTCCGTCGAGCGACCGCGCAGGTCCGCGATCCCATATTCGGTGACGACGGTATCGACGTCGCTGCGCGGAAGCGAGACCGTCGGCCCGACGAGCCGCGGAACGATTCGCGAAATCGCGCCCTTGCCCGCGGTAGCGCGCAAGGCGGTGATCGCCCGCCCGCCGCGCGACTGGAACGCCGCGCGCGCGAAGTCGGGTGCGCCGCCGACGCCGCTGACCGCCGTCGTTCCGCGCCACTCGAGATTGACCTGACCGAACAGATCAAGCTCGAGCGCCGAGTTGATCGATGTGAAAGCGTCGAGCCGGGCGAGCGCCGCGCTGTCGTGGCTTTGGGTAACCGGCACCATCTCGATGAAGTTCGTCTCGGCGAGCCAGTCGTAGAATTCGGGGCCGCCGAGCGCGATGCCGGCGCGATGCCCGCCGCCCTCGCGCAGCGCGCCCGCCTCGGCGATCGTACGCAGCGGCGGTGTGACCATGCCCGATGCGATGACGAGGTCGCGGTGACCCGCCAGGCATCGCCAGGTCGCGCCCGGAATACCGCCGATCCCGCATTGCACCGCCGCGCCATCGGGGACCAGCGCGGCAACCGAGGCGGCGATCGCTTGCGTCACCGCGTCGGGTACGGGTTCGTCCTCGGCGACCAGCGGCGCGTCGATCTCGACGACAAGATCGGCATCGGCCAGCGCGAGATGCGGCGCGCGGGCGATGGCCGGCATGCGGGCGTTGACCACGAGGATCCGAAAGGCGGCGCGTGGCCAGACGAGCGGGGCGAAATCGGCCGAAATGCCGAGCGAGCATCGGCCACCCGCCCCCGCCGGCGCGACATGGGCAATCGCGACGTCGGGCTCGAAATCCTGCGCGAGATAGCGCCCTGTCGCGCTGTAGCATAGCGGCAGCAGACGGAGCCGGCCCGCAGCAGCGGAGGCTTCGAGGGCCGGCGACATCATGAACACGGTAAGCTGCGCGCCGGTCGCGCGCGCGGTATAGTCGGTGCGGTTCATGCTCGGCAGCAGGGCGGCGGTGATCTCGACGCCGGCGAGCCTTTCCGGTTCGGCAGCGAGCGCAGCGGCCAGCGGCAATATCTCCGCCGAGCCGCCGGGCAGATAGACGCGCCGACCAGGCGCGAAGCAATCAAGGAGTTCCTCCACCGCCAGCTAGAGCGTGCGCGCGATGAGTTCGCGCATGATCTCGTTCGACCCGCCCGCGATGCGGGTGTAGCGCGAATCCGAATAGGCGCGCCCGATCCGATAGTCGCGCGTGAAGCCGTAACCGCCATGCATCTGCACGCAATCGTCCAGTAGGCGCATGAGCAACTCGGTCGACTGGAATTTCGCGACCGCCGCCGTCGCCGCGTCCAGCCGTCCGTCGACCACCAGTTCGATACAGCGGTCGACGAACACCCGCATTACCTGCGTCTGCGCATGCCAGTCGGCGAGTTTGAAGCGCGTGTGCTGCATGTCGAACAGCGCCTGGCCAAACGCCTGACGCTCACGCACATAGTCGGTCGTCCATCGGATCGCATGTTCGCAAAGCGCCGCGGCGCGGATCGCAATGCTCGTACGCTCCCACGCGAGTTCCTGCATCAGGCAGATGAAGCCGCGGTCGAGTTGGCCGAGCATGTTCGACGCCGGAACGCGAACGTCGTTGAAGAAGAGTTCCGCCGTGTCCTGCGCGCGCAGCCCGATCTTGTCGAGCTTGCGTCCGCGCTCGAAACCGGGGCGGTCGCCCTCGACGAGAAAGAGCGTCACGCCTTTTGCCCCGGCGCCTTGTGTGGTGCGTGCCGCGACGACGATGAGGTCGGCGAGGTGCCCGTTCGAGATGAAGGTCTTCTGGCCGTTGATGACGAACTCATCGCCATCGCGCACTGCGGAGGTTCTGAGGGCGGCGAGGTCCGACCCGCCGCTTGGCTCGGTCATCGCCACGGCGCCGATCACCTCGCCGCGCGCCATCCGCGGCAGCCATTCGCGCTTTTGTTCCTCGGTGCCGTAATTGAGCAGATAGGGCGCGACGATTTCTGAATGGAGCGGAAAATTGGGCCCGCTGAGGTTCGTGCGCGTCAGCTCTTCGATCAGGATCGTCGGATAGAGGCGGTCGAGCCCGGCGCCGCCATATTGCTCGGGGATCGTCATGCACAGTAGCGACTCGCGCCCGGCCGCCAGCCATGCGCTGCGGTCGACGATGCCCTGTTCTTCCCAGCGCGCATGATGCGGCGCGATCTCCTTTTCGAGGAAGCGCCGCACCGATTCGCGAAAGATATTATGTTCGTCGCCGAACAGCGTCCGCTCGATCATCGCGCCGTCCGTCAGTGCATGCCGACGATCGCGACGGCGCAGATGTTGAGATTGGGGAAACCGCCCAGATTGTGCGACAGCGCGTTCACCGGCGGCGTCTCGCGCTGCCGCTCGCCCGCGCGGCCCAGCAGCTGCAGATAATTTTCATAGATCATGCGGATTCCCGACGCCCCGATCGGATGACCGAAGCATTTGAGCCCGCCGTCGATCTGGCACGGAATCGCGCCGTCTGCATCGAACTTGCCGTCCATGACGTCATGGACCGCACGTCCTTCTTCGCTGAGGCCGAGATCCTCCATCGTGACGAGCTCGGTGATCGAGAAACAGTCGTGCACTTCGGTAAGACTGATTTCCTTCTGCGGGTTGGTGATCCCCGCTTCCTTATAGGCCCGCGCGGAGGCGATGCGGGTGGTGTGGAAATAGCTGCCGTCCCAGCCCGAGCCTTCTGCCTCCCAACCGTTCGACGCGGCAACCTGGAGCGCCTTGACGGTGACGAGGTCGGTCTTGCCGAGCCTTCGCGCAATTTCGGGCGTCGTCACGATCGCACAGGCGGCGCCGTCGGAAACGCCGCAGCAGTCGAACAGCCCGAGCGGCTCCGCGATCATCGGCGCCCCGATCGCCTGTTCCTCGGTGATCGGCTTGCGCAGATGCGCCTTGGGGTTCTTGGCGCCATTGGCGTGGCTCTTGACCGAGACATGAGCGATCGCGCGCTTGAGGTCGTCGCGCGGGATGCCGTGCTTTGCGCTGTACGCCGAAGCGATCTGGGCGAACTGGCCGGGTGCGGTGCTGTTGGCAAGCGTCGCATCGGGAAAGGCACCGCGCGGCCGCGCGGGCAGGCCGCCATATCCGGTATCCTTCAACTTCTCGACGCCCATCGCCAGCGCGATATCGGCGGCACCGCTCGCGACCGCATAAACTGCGCCGCGAAAGGATTCGGTCCCCGAAGCGCAATAATTTTCGACCTTGGTGCAGGGGATGTTGGGCAGCCGCAACGCGACCGACAGCGGGACGCCCGACGGGCCGATGCTCGTCGTGTCGAGCCCGACGCCGAGCCAGGCCGCGTCGATCTGGGTGACATCGATGCCTGCGTCCTCGATCGCCTCCATGAAGGCCTCGACCATCAGGCCGTTCGCGTCCATGTCCCATCGCTCGCCGAAGCGCGAGCATCCCATGCCGAGGATCGCTACCCTGTCCTTGATGCCGCTTGCCATGATCGTCCATCCTATGCTTCGGCCCGATAGTCGGGCACCGCTTTCCAGAAATAATGCTTGAAGCCGCGGTCGACGTCGTTCCGCTTGATCCGGAACATCATCCGCATCGGCTGGCCGACCTCGAGCGTTTCGGCATCGACGTCGGTGAAATCGACCGTCATCCGTCCGCCGCCCTCGAACTCGACGAGCCCATAGCAACCGGGCGGATCGGGGGTGTAAACGAGGCTGTCGGCGGTGAAGGTCGCGATCCGCGCCCGGCGCTCGGCGAGGGGATATTCTTCCTGCGTGCCGATCGCGCGCTCATTCTGCGCGACCGAGATCTGCGAGGGCGGGAACTGGATCGTGCCCGTCTTGGTGCAGCGCCCGCCTATCAGTGCAAGCAGGCTGCGGCGATGCCGATAGAGCATCGATGGCGGTGTGCGCTGATCGGCCTCGGCGCGCATGCCGCCGTCGAGCGTCAGCGCGCCCGCAAAATACAGGTGGCGGATATAATTGTCCTCCGCCTTGCGGCGATCGAGCCAGCCCGAGACTCCCATGTTCGCGGCGCGCGTGCCGATCGCGTCGGTCACACGGAACAACAGGGTGTCGCAGCCCTGCCCGAAAGCCGCCACTAGCAGCAGTTCGCCCGGCGCCGCGGTTTCGAGGGCGTGCGCAAGCAGGATCAGCGGCTGCGCGCAGCCGGCGGTGCCGAGCCGGTCCTGCAGATTGTCCTGCACCGCTTCGGCCTTGATTCCGGCTGCCTTGGCGACGCTCTTGTCGATGCCGCGGATCGGCGCCGCCATGACGAAGCGGTCGATCGCGTCTGCGCCGACGCCAAAGGATTCGAGTGCCGCGCCGATCGCCGCGGGAACGATTTTGGCATAGCCCTCGTCGCGAATCCAGCGACCTTCCCATTCATAGTCGAACGGCTGGTCGGTGGCGCGGAAATGATCGGCGAAATCGATCGTGTGGCTGTGATGACCTATAAGGTCGGCGAGCCCCGGTCCCGTCCCGACGAGTATGGCCGCCCCGCCGTCGCCATAGTTTAGCTCGGCCTCCGAAGCGACCTTCGCGCGGCGCCGCTCGGCCGCGACGCAGAGCACTGCGTTGCCGCTGCCCGCGCTTTCCAGCGCAGCGATCAGGGCCGACGTTCCCGCGCGCTGCGATCCGGTGACATCGAGCGCGCCGACGGCATCGGGCAGGTTCAACGCCTCCTTGACGATGCCGGCATTTTGCCGGTCGGCGTAGGGCAGGCTCGTCGAGGCAAGGATCAACTTTCGAACCGTCTGGCGCGCTCCTTCGCCGACGCAATCGCGCGCCGCCTCGACCGCCATCGTGATGGCATCCTCGTCCCACCCGGCGATCGCGCGCTCGCCGCGCGCATGGGCGGCGAGCGCGGCATTGAACCACGACAGGGAGGCGACAGCGGCTTCGCGCTGCAGGCGGCGGCGGGGCACATAAGCGCCGAAAGCGATGATCGATGTCATATCTCGTCCTCTCGATCCCGCCTTATATCGGCGCCGATCAATATTCAATATCATGCATACAAATTCTCGTTATTGAATCATTGGATCGCCATCTGGTCGCTTTCGATGGGCTTTTCCGGGCATTTCGGTGGCGCCGGAAGCAAGTCCCCGCGTTTCTCGAATGCGCTTGCGCCGGCAGGTGCGGCAGCATATTCACGACTCGGAATGGCTATTCGCGCGAGGAATGGCGCGCGTTCAGGGGATTGAATATTTCGAACCCGATCAATATTGGTGTTGCCGTACGCGAGCGCCTTCGCGGCCGGGCGGGGTAAGGCGATGCCGCGCAAGAGCAAAGGCGCCGAAGATCTGGCGGGTCCAAAGCAGCTTGTCGGGTCGATCGTGCATGCGATCGCCATCTTGCGCTATCTCAGCGAAGCCGACGAGCCGCTGAGTGTCACCGCTATTGCAAAGGCGCTGCAGATCAGCCCGAGCTCATGCTACAATATCGTGCGCACGCTCGTGTCCGAGGGGCTGCTCGAATTCGACAGCGGGCGCAAGACCTACAGCATCGGACTGGGAACGGTCGAACTGGCTTCGCGCGCGCTCAGTCGCAACGACATCTTTCCCTTCGTCCGCCAGCGGCTCGAACGCATTGCCAACGAGCATGAACTGACCGCGATCCTGTGGCGCGTCAGCCACGGCCGGCGCCTCGTCGTCGTCGGCGTGGTCGAGAGCAATGCCGACATGCAGATCGCAGTGAAGGTCGGTTACCGCGTCCCGCTGCTGTCGGGCGGAGTCGGTCGCTGCATCGCCGCGTTCAGCGAAATGCCCAAGAGCGAGATGCGCACCGAGTTCGATCGTGTCCGCAACCAGAGGGCGGTCAGTTTCGAGGACTATGTCGGCGAACTCGACGCGGTGCGCGCGAACGGCTGGGCGATCGACCGCGGTACATTCAAGAGCGGCGTGTTTTCGGTCGCCAGCCCGATCTTCGACGAACGGGGAGCGATCTCGCTCTGCATCTCAGGCGTGATGCTTGCGGGCGAGCAGAGCGATGCCGCGCTCGATCGTATTGGCATGAGTTTCCGCGACCTTGCGGACTCCGTGACCCGCCGCAGCTTCTGACTTTCTGATCATCGCAGCCTCGCGCGCCGCAAAGCGATGCCGCGCGTCCCATTCATCGTCTTGATCCAAAGTATTTATTCCTATAGATGAATATTAATTCACATTGATGCGGGGGATGGATATGGGAATGCTCGACGGAAAGGTTGTCGCAATCACGGGCGCCGGGCGAGGGGTGGGGCGCGCGATTGCGCTCTGTGCCGCAGCCGAAGGCGCGGCGGTGCTCGCCAACGATCTCGGCAGCGGGACCGCGGGCGAGGGCGCTGACCACGGCCTTGCCACGGAAGTCGTTGCCGAGATCGAGGCGGCGGGGGGGCGCGCGATCGCCAACGGCGCGAGCATCACCGACCCGCAGGGCGCGGTATCGATCGTCGAGGAGGCCGTTGCTGCATTCGGTCGTATCGATGCCGTCGTGAACAACGCCGGATTCCTGCGCGATACGATCTTCCACCGGATGAGCCGGGTCGATTGGGACGCCATCATCGACGTCCACCTCAACGGCTATTTCGCCGTCGCCAAGGCGGCTGCCCCTTATTTCAAGGAGCAGGGATCTGGTGCGTTCGTCCATATGACGTCGACCTCGGGACTGATCGGCAATTTCGGGCAGGCCAATTATGCGGCCGCGAAAGCGGGGGTGGTCGGACTGTCGACGTCGATCGCGCTGGACATGCAGCGCTTCGGCGTCACCTCCAACTGTATCGCGCCTTTCGCCTGGAGCCGCCTCACCGAAACCATCCCGACCGACACCGAGGAACAGCAGCAGCGCGTCGCGCGGATCATGGAAATGAAGCCCGAAAAAATCGCGCCGCTCGCGGTATTTCTCTGCTCGGATGCCGCCAGGGCGGTGACCGCGCAGATTTTCGGCGTGCGCAAGAACGAGATTTTCCTGTTCAGCCGGCCGCAGCCGATCCGCTCGGCGCACCAGGCCGATGGCTGGACGCCGGAAAGCGTTCGCGACATCATGCTGCCGTCGTTCGGGCCGAGCTTCCAGCCGCTCCAGCGTTCGGGCGACGTCTTCTCCTGGGACCCGATCTGACGATGGCGATCGAAGCGACTTTCCAACTCGCGGGCGTGCCGGTCGGGCACGGGATTGCGCGGCGGGCCCGGCCCAGCGGCGACGTTGACCATCCTATATTGTCGACCTAGCTTGACCCACGGTTGCTATCGCGTGCTTTCGGAACAGAAGCGCGCAGGCAGTTTTCGCACCAACGCTGTTATTTCGGGGATGGCCATTGAATCGACCGGTTTTGACGAGGACGTCGAACGTAGCGGGGAGCAAGACGAAGGAGACGCTGATCCTGAAGGCGCTCGACTATATTCTTGCAAACGGCCTTCGCGACCATTCGCTGCGCTCGATTTCGGCCGAACTCGGCACGAGCCATCGCGTCCTGTCCTATCATTTCGGGTCGAAGGAAGGCTTCATCGACGCGGTCATCGAAACCTTTTTCAATTCCTGGTTCGAGATCGTCTCCGACACCGACATCGAGAGTTGCCGCACGTCGGGCGATGCGCTGCTCTTGTTGTGGGACCGGATTTCGCACCCCGACGTCTTCATCTATTCGCGGATCGGCTTCGAACTCGTCGCATGGAAAGGGCGCGAGGGCACGATGACGCAGCTCATGCCCGAAAGCGTCTGGTCCGAACCGCTTGAACGCATCAGCCATCTCTCGCACCTGACGCCCGCGAAGACGGAGGCCGATGTGCGCGTGATGCGGATCGTTTTGCGCGGTCTCCTCTATCAGCTCGCCGCGACCGAAAATCCCGAGGAATGCCGCCGAACGCTGATGGACTTCCTCGACTGGCGCGACCATGCGCTCGCCGCGATGGGCGCCGAGACGGCCAACGCCTGAGGCTGCGGGCGCGAGCCGCAGCTTTTTGCCATGTCGAATATGAGTGGCGGCGTTGCGCAGCCCGCCGCGCTGTGCGTCCCACGCCCCTGTTCAGGGTGGTCTGCATCAAGACTTGTGCCATGTGGTACAAAATGCTAGCCAGATCGTGACGGGGCTTCGGCCCGCGGACAGGATGATCGGGAGAGAATGAGATGATCGACGGCATGTTTGTCTTCAACGCAGTTGCGCACGCCTATAATATGAGCGACGATAATATCCCCAATTCGCACTATGCGAACCGCCTGCGCGACGGCCTCGTGCACCTGCATATGCGGCAGGGCGACTTCGCGATGGACGGCGCCGGGCAGTGCACCGACTGGCCGATCGAGGTGCTGGCGCGCTCGCTGTTTCTCGAAAGCGACTGCGACATGGCGGCGACGCACACGCTACGGCTCGATTCCTGGTTTCACGACGGGCTGTGCCGCCGCGAAAAGACGGTCGAGGCGGTCAACCGCTGGCCGCAGCGTTTCGTGGGCTATGTCGGCGTCGATCCGACCCGCGGGCTGGAGGCGTGCCTCGACGATCTCGACGAGCAGATCGATGAAATGCCCTCGGCGGTCGGGCTGAAGCTCTATCCGTCGCAGGTCAACCCGCACCGCTCGTGGCGGATGGACGACGAAAGCTTGGCCTTCCCGCTGTTCGAACGCGCGCGCAAGCGCGGTATCCGGACGGTCGCGGTGCACAAGGCGGCACCGTTCGGCCCGGTGCCGATCGCGCCGTTCCGCGTCGACGACATCGACCTTGCCGCCGATGCCTTTCCCGACATGGCGTTCGAGATCATCCATGCGGGGCTCGCCTTTACCGAAGAGACCGCGATGCTGCTGGCGCTCTTCCCGAACGTCTATGCCAATTTCGAGGTGACCTCGGCTCTGATCAATACCAATCCTGCGCAGTTCGAGCTGGTGATGGGCACCTTCCTGCGCCAGGGCGGCAGCGAGAAGATCATCTATTCCGATGGCAGCATGGTCCTCCACTCGCAGCCAATCCTCGAAAGCTTCCGCAACTATCGGCTGAAGGACGAGACGCTCGAGAGGTTCAACATCCCGCAGATCACCGATCAGGACATCGCGAACATCCTGGGCCTCAACTATGCGAAGATCCTTGGCGTCGACATCGACGAGGCCAAGGCCGCGATCGCCGACGACGAATTCGCGCGCGAGCGCGCCCGCACGGGGATCCAGGAGCCTTTCTCGAACTGGCGCAAGCATCTGGCCGACGCCCGGCTGGAGGTGGCGTGATGGCCGGGCTGCGCGAGGCGGTCGAAGCCGCGCTGCACACCGTCTATGACCCGTGCAGCGTCGCGTCGCAGTCGCCGGTTTCGGTGATCGACATGGGGATGGTGTCGGCGCTCGACGTCACCGGCGACACGGTCGAAATACGGCTGCTGCCGACGAACCTCGGCTGCACGCTCGTTCCCAGCATCATGATCGCGATGGAGGAAGCGCTTGGTGCTGTCCCCGGTATCGGGGCGGTGTCGATCGCGATCGACAAGGACACCCACTGGTCGCCTGACCAGATGAGTACGCGCGGCCGCGATCTGCTCAGCCATCGGCGCGCACAGGCACAGGCGCAGATGCCGATCCAGCCCAAGCAATGGATGCTGCAGGGCCAGGATGAGGCGCGTCGGCGGCGCCTGGAAATGAAGCGGCGGGCGTCCTGAGGCTTTCGCCGTCGGGCGCGATCAGGGGGATCGCGTCCGGCGATGCGACGGGGCACGGCGGACCCCATGATGGGCCGGAACGCGCCGCCGTCGTTCCGGCCTCTTTTATCTGACGCCCAGGCCGCGCGCGATGATTCCGCGCAATATCTCGCGCGTGCCGCCGCGCAGCGTGAACGATGGCGACGCGAGCAGCGTCGATCCGACCAGCGCCGCCAATGGATCTTCGCCCAGCGGCGACGGCTCGATCGCGAACAGGCGCCGCGCAACCTCGGGAATCTCCTGTTCCAGCGCGGTTCCGATATCCTTGACCAGTGCCCCCTGGACCGTCGGGTCCTCGCCGTTGCGGATCATTTCGGCGATCGAGGCCGACAGGCGGCGGAGGACCGCGACATGCCCGACAAGCCGGCCGACCGCGGCACGTCGCTCGTCGGTCGGTTCTTCGCGCGTGCGCCGCACGAGCGCCTCGACCACCGCGAAGGAAGAAAGAAAGCGGTCGGGGCCGCTGCGTTCGCTGCCCATCTCGCCCGATACCTGCACCCAGCCGTTGCCGCGCGTGCCGATCAGCATCGCCTCGGGAATGAAGACATCGGCGAAATGTACCTCGTTGAAGCTGTGCGCGCCGGTCATGTCGACGATCGGGCGGATTTCGATCCCCGGCGCCTTGAGATCGACCAGCAACTGGCTGAGCCCCGCATGCCGGTCCGCGGGCTCGCCATCGGTCCGGCACAGCACGACGGCATAGTGGCTGAGATGTGCATTGGTCGTCCAGATCTTGGTTCCGCTGAGGCGATAGCCGCCGTCGACCGGCGTGGCGCGCGCCTTGACCGAGGCAAGATCGGAGCCCACGCCCGGCTCGCTGAGCCCGATCGCGACATAGCAGGTGCCGGCCGCGATGCCGGGCAGGAGCAATCGTCGCTGTTCCTCGCTTCCGTGGCCGAGCAGCAACGGGCCGACCTGGCGGTCGGCGGTCCAGTGCGCGCCGACCGGGGCGCCCGCCGCGAGCATCTCCTCGATCGCGACATAGCGCTCGGTCGCGCTCCGCTCGCCGCCGCCATAGGCCTTGGGCCAAGTCATCCCGATCCACCCCCGCGCGCCCAGCTTGCGGCTGAATTCGGGGTCGGCATGGGTCCAGCCGATATATTGGCCGGCGGCGCGCAGCGCGCCGAGTTCCTCGTCCAGAAACGCGCGCACCTCGCTGCGGAGGGCTTCGGCCTCCGCCGTCATCACCGGGTACGGGAAGTCGAAGGCGGTCATCGGGCAAATCCTCCGTGGCGGGTGATCAGCGCCCAGGCGCCGTCGGCGCTGTCGAGGCAGGCCTGCCCGACGATGGCGTTCCACTCGGCCTCGTTCCCATATTCTTCGCGCCACGCCAGCAGCCGCCGGCTGTAGAGATGGAGATCATATTCCTCGGTGAAGCCGATCGCGCCATGGACCTGATGCGCCAGATGGGCGGCGAGGGCGGCGGCTTCGCCGGCGCGCGCCTTCGCCATCGCGATCGCAACGCGGCCGTCGCGGGCGAACAGGGCCTGGGCCGCCATATCGCTCGCGGCACGGCACAGCGCCGCCTGTCCGGCGAGCATTGCGAGATTTTGCTGAACCGCCTGGAATTTCGCGATCGGCCGGCCGAACTGCCGATGCTCGGCGGCGAAGCCGAGCGTCAGGTCGAGCAGGCGCTGCACCCCGCCTGCGGTCATGACGGTGCGCAGCGCTGCGCCGGCCGCATGAACATCATCGGCTGTCATGCCGATCGGTTGTACCGCGGTCGCGGGCAGCGAAGTGTTGAACCGGACATCGTCGCGAGGTTCGCCGGCGAGGTTCGCGCCTTCCTTCACGGTAAAGAGCCCGGCGGGCAGGGCGACAAGGCACGGGCCGTCCGCGGCGGCAGCGATAAGCAACAACGTCGCTGCACACCGTCCCCACGGGACTCGCGCCGCGTGGCCGTCGGCGAACCAGCCGTCTCCGCGGTGCTCGAGCGCGACGGTCGTGCGATGCGGCGGCGCGAGCGTCATGGGCCCGCCGGCCACAGCCATCCCGCTTTGCGCTAGGAGACCGGCGCCGAGCATCGCCTCGGCGAGCGGCAGCGGTACCGCCCAATAGCCGACCAAGCGGAGCATGTCGGCAGCATCGGCGGGATCGATGCCCGGTCCGCCGTCAGCTTCTTTGACCAGCGCCTGCGTCAGGCCAAGCGCGTCGATCGCTTGCCAGCTTTCCGCGAGCCATTCGCCCGACGAGCCGCGGCGGACCGTTTCGCGATCGAATAGCTCGCGCACGACACGTTCCGCAGCGTCAAAATAGGGTGACGCCGACATCAGCGAGGTCGTTTCCGAATGTCACAAGCATCGCACATGGATTGCACCCGTTCCTTTTGCCCCGGCGTGAACCGCTCGTAGCCAACTGTCAAAATTATGCAATATAGAGAATAGTTATCCTCTCTTGTGAATTATGGTGAGACTGATACAGCGCGTGCATGACAGGATAAGAGGAGAGCGGCATGGGTGAGGGACCTTTGGCGGGCGTGCGTGTCTTCGAATTTTCGGGGATCGGCCCCGGACCCTTCGTCGGCATGCTGCTGTCGGACATGGGGGCCGATGTGCTGCGCATCGACCGCAAGGGGAACGACCGCGGGACCAAGGTCCATATCACCCGGCGCGGCCGCAAGTCGGTCGCGCTCGACCTCAAGAAGCCCGAAGCGGTCGACCTGTGCCTGCGCCTGTTCGAGCGCGCCGAGATCGTCTTCGAGGGTTTTCGCCCCGGGGTGATGGAGCGGCTGGGGCTGGGTCCCGAAGCCGCGCTCGCGCGCAATCCCGCGCTTGTCTATGGCCGCATGACGGGCTGGGGCCAATATGGACCGCTCGCGCAGGCGGCGGGGCACGATATCAACTATATCGCGGTCACCGGCGCGCTGCATGCGATCGGGCTGCCCGACAAGCCGGTGCCGCCGCTGAATCTTGTCGGCGATTTCGGCGGCGGCGCGATGTATCTGGTCATGGGCCTGCTCGCCGCGCTCCTCCACGCACGGACCAGCGGCGCCGGGCAGGTGGTCGATGCGGCGATGACTGACGGCGCGGCATCGCTGCTCGCGATGTTCTATGGCCACCGCGCCGCCGGCGCGTGGAGCGACGAGCGCGGCGCCAACACGCTCGACGGCGGCGCCCCCTATTATGATACCTATCGCTGCAAGGACGGGCGCTGGATGGCGGTCGGCGCGATCGAGCCGCAATTCTTCGCACTGCTGCTGAGCAAACTCGGTATCGAGGACTTTCCGCTCGAATGGCAACTGGACCGCGCCGCATGGCCCGACCTGCGCGCGAAGATTGCAACCGCGTTCCTCAGCCGAACGCAGCCCGAATGGGCCGCGATCATGGAGGGCAGCGATGCCTGCGCCGCCGCGGTGATCGGGCTGGCCGACGCCCCCGAGCATCCGCACAATGTCGCGCGGCAGAGCTTCGTGACGATCGACGGCGTGCTGCAACCAGCCCCCGCGCCGCGCTTTTCGGTGACGCCGGGGCGCATCCAGGAGACCGATCCGGCGATCGGCGCGCACAATGTAAGCGGGCTGATGGAGTGGGGTCTGGCGCGCGCCGAGGTTACGGCGCTCGAAGCGTGCGGCGCGCTGTGATGGACGCCGCCGCACGGATGATCGGGAGGAACGGATGAGCGAAGCAGGCAAGTTTCACGAATTCACCGGGCGCGACATTCCGTGGCTGGTCGACTGGCAGGCGGCGCAGCGCGGCGACAAGATATTCCTTGTTTGGGAACCCGTCGACGGCACGACCGAGAGCTGGACCTATGCCGCCTTCGCAGAGGAAAGCCGCGCCTATGCCGCCGGCCTTGTCGCGCAAGGTGTCACGGCGGGCGATACGGTCGTGCTCCACATGGGCAATCGTCCCGAATTCCTGTTTGCCTGGCACGCCTGCGCGCGGCTCGGCGCGCTCGTCGTCACGACGAACACCGGCTCGTCGGCCGACGAACTCGGCTATTTCCTGACGCACAGCCGCGCATCGGTCGTCCTGACCGAACAGCGCTTCTTGTCTGCGATCACCGAGGCTGGGGCGGCGCTGCGCTGGATCGCATGCATCGACGGCGGCGAGCCGGCGACGGCGAGCGCGTATCGCCTGCTGCCTTTCGCGGCGCTGCGCGGCGACCCCGCCGGCTGCCCGCGCCGCGCGCCCGATCCCCTGCGCCCGGGCAGCGTCCAATATACCTCGGGCACGACATCGCGCCCGAAGGGGGTCGTGTGGACGCACGCCAATGCGCTGTGGAGCGGGCGCACCACTGCGGCGCACCTGCATCTGACGGCGGAGGACGTCACGCTGATCCACCTGCCGCTCTTCCACACCAACGCGCTCGGCTATTCGCATATGTCGACCTTGTGGTCGGGCGGCACGATCGTGCTGACCCCCGGCTTTTCGGCGAGCCGTTTCTGGGATGTCGCGGCGCGCAACCGCTGCACCTGGGCCTCGCAGATCGGGTTCACGCTCACCGCGCTGCTCGCGCAGCCGCGCCCCGCGGCGCATCATTTCAGATTTTTCGCAAGCGGATCTGGCGGCACCATCTGTCAGGACAATTGGGGCATCGCGCAGATCAGCTGGTACGGATCGACCGAGACCATATCGCAGAATTGCCACAGCGACTGGCGCTTGCCCGAAGCCCCGGGCAGCATGGGGCGCGCGGCGCACGAATATGAAATCTCGATCCGCGACGACGCCGGGCGCGAGGTCGGCTTCGGCGAATGCGGGCATCTGTACATAGGCGGCGTGCGCGGCCTGTCGCTGTTCGCCAGCTATCTTCACGACGAAGCCGCGACGGCGGCGGCGTTCGACGTCCGGGGATTCTACGATACCGGCGATGAGGTCACGCCGCGCGCCGACGGCGAGATCTTCTATGCATCGCGCGCGAAGGACATGCTGCGCGTCGGCGGCGAGAATGTCGCCGCGCTGGAAATCGAGACGGTAATCATGGGCGTCGCGGGCGTGCGCGAGGTGGCGGTGGTCGGCAAGCCGCACCCCCTGTATCAGGAAGTCCCGGTCGCTTTCGTCGTCGCGAAGGCGGATGGCGACGGGCTCGTCGCGGCGATCAAGGCGCAGTGCACCGAAAAGCTCGCGAAGTTCAAACGCCCGTGGGAGGTCCGTCTGCTCGACGAACTGCCCAAGGGGCTGCTCAGCAAGGTGCTGAAGAAGGAATTGCGCGCGATGGCCGCGGCCGAGGATTGACGCGGCGGAGGGCTTCAGCGCCGCTCGAACCGGCCCGGCCGGCGTTCCTGGACGGCACGGCGGCCCTCGGCGAAATCGAGGGTATCGCCGATTTCGGCCTGCCGCGCCGCCTCGATCGCCGTCGCGGCGCGGACCGCTGAGACGAGATCCCGCCGCAGCGTCGCGCGCGTGGCCTCGACTCCCAGCGGGCCGTTCGCGGCGATTTCGCCCGCGAGCGCCAGCGCCGCGTCGAGCAGTCCGTCCAGCGGCGCGACCGCGTCGGCGAGGCCCCAGTCGCGCGCGACCTCGCCCGAAATCCGCCGTCCGGTGAGCAGCATCGTCGCGGCGCGCTGCTCGCCGATCGCGCGCGGCAGGGTGTGGCTGATCGCGAAACCGGGATGGAAGCCGAGCGTGACGAAATTTGCCGCGAAGCGCGCCTCGGGCGCGGCGAGCCGGAAATCGGCGGCGAGCGCGAGGCCGAGACCGGCGCCGACCGCGGCGCCCTGGACCGCGGCGATCATCGGCTTGCGCAGGGCGAAGAGCCGGACCGCCTGCTGGTAGAATTTGATCGTCGATTCGGCGAAGCTCTCGCTCGGCTCCTCGCCAAGGGTGTTCGGGGCGGTCAGGTCGGCACCGGCGCAAAATATGCGGCCTTCGGAACATAATATCGTCGCGCGGCAATTGTCGTCGGCATCGAGCGCTTCGAGCGCCTCGGCCAGCGCGCGAATCAGCGGCAGGTTGACGTGATTGTTCGTGGCGTGCGCGAAACGCACGATAGCGACATGATCATGGTGTTCGACGCCGATGCGAATCGAGGAACGGGTCATTGGCAGGGGTCTCCCGGCTCGGGTGGGCGGAAAGGGACGCAGCGAAAGGACCGAAATGCGCACCTCGCGCGCACATTTGCCATCAACGGGAATAGCTGTCCATATATATGAACAAAAACATAGAAGGCCAAGCCGCGGAATCTAACCGCGAATATCATCGAAAATCCCTATATATCGCCGATTTCTGGCGGGTTGCGGCTTGACAAGCATCGCGCGCCGGCTATTTGTTATCCAACTGGTCCAAAAGTTATCGCCCAACTGGCCAAAGAAACGAAAACGGGCGAGGGGAGAGAGTGGCTATGGCGTATCATCGTTCGTTGATGCTTGTCCTCGCACTGTCGGGCGGGACGCAGGCAATGGCTCAATCCACCGCGGCCGATCCGCCGGCGGAGACTGCCGCGGCGCAGGAAAGCGACGGGCTCGGCGACATCGTCGTCACCGCGCAGCGGCGCAGCGAAAGACTGCAGGACGTGCCGATCGCGGTCAGCGTGATCAGCGGCGGCGATGCCTTGGAAAAGGGCGTGACGAGCACGATCGACCTGACCTCGGCGGTGCCGGGGCTGGTCGTCAATTACAACGCCAATGTCGGCAATCTCTATCTGCGCGGCGTCGGATCGAACCTGCCGAACCCCACCGACGAACAGCCGACCGCGACCTATATCGACGGCGTCTATATCCCCTTTCCGCAGGGCAATTTCTTCACCTTCTATGACGTCGAGCGGATCGAGGTGCTGAAGGGGCCGCAGGGAACGCTGTTTGGCCGCAACGCGACCGGCGGCGTTGTCCAGATCGTCACCCGCGAACCGTCGCAGGACACCGAACTCGACGCCGCGGTCACCTACGGCAATTATGATACGGTCAGCCTGCAGGCCTATGGCACGACGGGGCTGGGCAAGCAGGCGGCGATCGGTATTTCGGCGCAATATGACAACCAGGGCAAGGGATTCGGGCGCAACCTGACGCTGGGCACCCCCGCATTCCAGCGCGCGATCGACAGCTATTCGGTGCGCGCCAAATTGCTCGTCACGCCGAGCGACACGACGAAGATGCTGCTGACAGCGGATTATTCGAACCTGCTCAACTCGTCGGGGTACCAGTTGCTGCCCGGCGTCATCGGCGGCGACGGCGTGTCGACCTACCCCGGCAAGTTCAACACACTGAACAATTTGCCGACGGGGAACCCCCTCGAAATGTATGGCTTCTCGTTCAAGCTGAACCAGGAAATCGGCGACCTCGATTTCACCGCGATCAGCGGGTACCGCGAACTCACCGGTATCTTCTTCAGCGACGCGGACTCGACCCCGCAGTCGCTCAGCCAACTCGAGCTGCGCGAGAAGGGCCGTGCCTTTTCGCAGGAATTGCAGCTCGCTGGCTCGACCGACCGCCTGAACTGGATGGTCGGCCTCTATTATTTCGACATCTTCGGCCGCGGCCTGCTGTTCAATCGCGTGGCGCCGGTCGTCGCGCCGCTGCCGCTAATCGGTTCGCAGCAGGAAGGATATAGCCTTGCGGGTTTCGCGCAGGGCACGCTCGATCTCGGGGGCGGGACCAGCATCACGGCGGGCGCGCGCTACACCAAGGAATGGCAGAAATTCTATTATCCGGCGCGCGACCTCAGCTCGAAGCAGAGTTTTGCCAAGCCGTCGTGGCGCCTCGCGATCGACCACAAGTTCAGCAATGACCTGATGGTCTATGTCTCCTACAACAACAGCTTCAAGAGCGGCGGCTATAATCTGATCTCGCCGACCCTGTTGTCGGGGACGGTCAACAATTTCCAGCCCGAGGTGCTGCAGTCGTTCGAGGGCGGGCTGAAGAGCCAGTTGTTCGGGGGCAAGATGCGGCTGAACATCGCCGCCTTCCATTATCTCTACGACGATATCCAGACCGCGCTGGTCATTCCCGGCGGTGTCGTGACGCTCAACGCGGCGAAAGCGCATACCACCGGGCTCGAAATCGACTTCTCGGCGCGGCCGGCGCATTTCGTCGAGCTGTCGGGCGCCTTTTCGGCGATGCGCGGAAAATATGACCGCTATCCCAATGCGCCGTCGATCGGCGCCGACGCGGTCCAGCGCACGATCGACGCATCGGGGAACGACCTGCTGGTTCTGCCCGACTATACCGCGACGGGAACGGTGACCTTCAACTTCCCGATGGCGGGCGGGACGATCCGTCCCTCGGCCACCGTGTCGTACAATGACGGCTTCTTCTGGTTCGCCGACAACAGGCTGCGCAGCCCGGCCTATACTTTGGTCAACGCCCAGCTCGGCTGGACCTCGGACGACGAGCGCTTCGGCGTACGGCTATGGGCCAAGAATCTGACGAACAAATATTATTATGTCGCGCGCCTGTCGCGCGTCCGCTTCGGCGATTCGCAGGTGCCCGCGGCACCGCGGACCTATGGCGTCACCCTGACCGCCAAGTTCCGCTAAGCGGATGCGGTCGCCCGATCGGACGGACAGCGGCGGGCGGGCGACCGCCGCGCGCCAGAAGTCCTGCATATGATCGTGGCCGCCGAACCCGGCGAGGCGCTGCGCGAATGGAAGCGGCATTGGCGCACGCTGGTCGCCTGCCTCGCCGGTACCGCGGCATCGATCACCCATATTCCCACCTTTGGTGTGCTTCTCCCCTCCATTCAGCGGGAATATGGGTGGTCGGTGTCCGAGATCAGCGCCGGAATGCTGATCCTTGCGACGGTCAGCCTCATCGCGTCGGGTTTTGTGGGTGCGGCGGTCGACCGCTTCGGTTCGCGGCGGATCGGACTCGCCGGTCTCATTCTCTATCATGGCGCCTTCGCGCTGCTTGCGACGACCGGACCGTCGATCCTCAACTGGTGGCTGTTGTGGCTGCTCGTCGGGGTAGGGTTCAGCGGTACGACGACGACGATCTGGGCGCCTGCGGTCGCGGGGCGGTTCCACGCGAGCCGGGGCTTGGCGATCGCGGTGATGCTGTGCGGCACCGGCCTGTCGATGACCGTGATGCCGCTGGTCGCGACGCTGCTGCTCGAGCAGTTCGGCTGGCGCGGGGCGCTGGTCGGCTGCTCGGCCTTTGTCGCCGTCATCACCATCCCGCTGATCGCGATCCTTTTGACCGATCGCCCGGCCGGGGTACCAGGGTCCGGCGAGGCTGACGGTGCGACCGTCCAGCCCGGGCTGGCGGTTCGTGACGCGATCTTCTCGTCGACCTATATACGCATCGCGATCAGCGCGGTCGCCTTCACCATCGCCTCCCTGGCGTTGATAGTGCATTTCGTGCCGATATTGCGCGGAGGCGGCATGACGCCCCACGCGGCGGCGGCTGCCGCGGGCGCGATCGGCCTCGCCGCGATCGCCGGACGGCTCACGGCAGGCCTGCTGCTGGACCGCGTGCACGCGCGCTTCATCGCCATCATCTGTTTCGGCTTGCCCGCCGTCGCTTGCGCCCTGCTGCTCACCGATCCGGGGCCGGCGGCCGCGATCGCGATCGGGATGCTGATCGGCTTTTCCAGCGGCTCCGAACTCGACGTCGTCGCCTATAGCGCGACGCGCTATTTCGGCCTGCGAAAAATCAGCACCATCTATGGCGTGCTCGTCGGCCTCATCACCTTTGCCGCGGGGGTCGGGCCTTTCCTGTCGGGCGTCATGTTCGACCTGTTCGGCAGCTACGACAGTCTTATCCTGTCGGTCATACCGCTCTTTCTCTTGGGTTCGCTCCTGATGGGAACGCTGCCTGCCTATCCGCGCTGGGGAGAGGAGGGGCGATGACACGCGGCGAGAATTCGACACGGCGCTTGAAGAATTGTTCCATATGGTACAATAAGAGTCGTGCGCGGTTTGCATCATGGGAGAAGCGCAATGTCGCTGGCGGCTAATATGTCGGTATCGAAACTGGCGCCGGTGTTCGAAGGACCCGGAGCCCTGCTGAACGCGCTGCGCCAGATAACGGCGCGCATCGCGGAGCGCGCCGACGCGATCGAGGCGGCGCGCGCTTTCCCGGCCGACCTGCTCGCCGAGATCGCGGAGACGGGCTTTTTCCGGATGGCGCTCGCGCCGCGTTACGGCGGGGCAGGGTACCGGTTGCAGGACGCCGTTCCGATCATCGAGGAAATCGGTCGGGCCGATGGTTCGGCGGCGTGGAGCCTGATGCTGGGCAGCGAGGTGCACATCGCCTGGACGCGTTTCCCGCATGCCTTTCTGGATGCGATGTATGCGGTACCCGAGTTTCCGATGGCGCGCGCCGCGCTGACCCCGCGCGGTCGGATGACCAAGGTCGAGGGCGGTTATGTTCTCGACGGGCAGTGGCCGCTCGCGAGCGGCTCCTATCCGACGCAATGGTTTCTCGTGAACAGCCTTGTGACCGATGGCGATGGACGCCCGGTCGCCAATCCCGAAGGCGTAATCGAACCCAAGCTGGCGGCGGTACCGACCGCGGCTATCGAGATCCTCGACACGTGGCACGCGATGGGGCTGCGCGCGACCGAAAGCCACGACATCCGGCTGGACAATTATTTCGTCCCCGAGGAGCGCACCGCTTATGCCAGCGCGCTTCAGCCGGACTCGGGCCCGCTCGGCCAGATCGCGCTCAATGCGGCGCTCGGCACCTTTCACCTCGGCGTCGTGCTGGGCATCGCGCGCGGGATGCTCGACGAACTCGCGGCGTCATCGAAACTGCGCAAGCCGGTCTATACGCCGACGCGGTTTCTCGCCGAAAGCCCGCTGTTCCAGAAGCGCTATGGTGAGATGGAAATCCGGCTCGCAGCCGCGCGCGCGCTCGTCCTCGACGAAGCGGCTCGGCTGTGGGAGCGGGCGAACAGCGGCGAAGCGATCACGACGCCGATCAACGTCCGGCACCGCGCGATGGTCGCGCATGTCCATCAGGAATGCCTGGCGATCGCCAATGAGATTTTTTCCGATGCCGGGACGGCGGTGCTCTACGAAGGATCGTCTATGCAGCGGCGCTTCCGCGACATGCGATCGGCGTGCCAGCATATCATCGCCGGCCCCGATATTTTCCAGCCGCACGGCGCCTTTCTGCTCGATCAACCGATCGAAGCGCATATCCGCGTTTGAATTTCATTTTGGGAGGAAGAATTGAGCGACAAGAGCACATCGGTCACCGCGGCTTGGATTTCGTCGGCGCCGCTCGCGACATTGTTCGAACTGGTCCGCGACCATTCGACCTGGTTACGCTGGACCGACATCCAATCGATCGAGATCGAAAGTACCGGTGGAGCCGGCCCGAACGGGGTCGGGGCGGTGCGCAAGATCGTCGGGGGCAGCGGGGCCGAAATCCGCGAACGCATCGTCGAGGTCGTCGAGGGCCAGCGCATCCGCTATGAGCTGGTGAGCGGGCTTCCCGTGACCCATTATGAAGGGCTGACCGAATTCACCCCCGAGGCCGACGGTCGCACGCTCGTGCGCTGGACCTCGACCTTCACGCCCGAAACGCCCGAAGTGACCGCCGATCTGTCGCTCTACCTCGGCCGCGTGGTGCGCAAGATGGTGCGGCAGGTCGCCCTCGCGGCGGAGATTCCTGCGCTCATGGATCGCCCGGCGCGCCAGCCGCACCGCCCGCTGTCGAGCGGCAAGCATGTCATCATGCACGACCTGCCGCGTTACCAGCGGCTCTATTGAGCCGTTCGTCCAGAGCATAGGAGCCCGCCATGCCCCTCCATCCCGAAGCCCAGGCCTTCCTCGACAAGATGGCGGGCGTCCCCGACCCGACCGACGCGAATCTCGAACAGTTTCGCGGCGGCGCGGCAACGCTGATCGCGGGTGGCGAGCGTGCCGACATCTGCGATGTCGTCGATCGGACGATCGCCGGCGGCGACGGCCAGGATATGGGCGTGCGTATCTATATCCCGCGCGAGGACGGCCCGCTGCCGGTGATCGTCTGGGTCCATGGCGGCTCGTTCGTGCGCGGCACGCTCGACATGTTCGATGCCGGTCGCCGCGAATTCGCGCAGCAGAGCAAGTGCGTGATCGTCGCGGTCGACCAGCGCCTGTCGCCCGAGGCGCAGTTTCCGGCACCCCTTGAGGACGCTTATGCCGCGCTCGTCTGGACCGCCGCGCATATGGACGAGTTCGGGGGCGATCCTGAACTGCTCGGCGTCGGCGGCGAAAGCAGCGGTGGCAGTCCGGCGGCGGCGCTGCCCTTCCTCGCGCACGCGCGCGGCGGACCGAAGCTCGCCTTCCAGGTGCTCGCCAACCCGCTGCTCGACGCGACGCTGTCGAGCCCGTCGGTCGAGGAACTGGCGACCGGCTATTTTCTGACCAGAGCACAGCTCGACTGGTGTTACGAGAAATATGCGCCGGGCGAGAAACGCCGCTCGCCGCTCGTATCGCCGGTGCTGCAAGAAGATTTTTCGGTCAGTGTTCCGGCCGCGATCATCACCACCGAATATGATCCGGTGCGCGACGATGGCGAGCGCTTCGGCGAAAGCCTGAGGCGCGCCGGCGTACCGGTCTATCTCGAACGCGTCCTCGGCCATGTCCATCATTTCGGCGGTGCGGATCGCACACCGACGCTGCTTCGCTTGTTGAACGCGATGCTGGCCGATCTGCGCGCGGGGAAGAACTGAGATGATCCTCTTCGCGCTTTGCGCCGACAGCGTCGATGCGCCGGCCCTTCGCCCTTCGCTGCTCGCCGAGCATGGTGCCTATCTGCGATCGCTGGACGCGCTGCGCTTTTCCGCGCCGCTGGCGCGGCGCGACGATGCGCTGGTGACCGGCGAAGGGATCGAGAGCAGCGTCATCATATTGGAGGGCGATGATTGGGACGACATCGTCGCGACCCTGCTTGCCGATCCTTATGCCGCGGGCGGCGTCTGGGCGCGGATCGATCTCTATGCGTTGAGCGGGTCGCCGCACATGCCATCGGGCGGGCATATGGTCGATCTGACTCGCGCGACGCGCTGGTATATGCATCTCGATTCGGCTGGCGACGAAGGCGCGCGCACCATGAGCCTCGATCGCCGAGGCGAATGGCACAGCGGAAGCAGGGCAGCGTCATCGCTGGATATTCTGACCACACCCGGACCCGCCGGATGGCGGGAGATACGGATATTCGAGGCGAACGACCTGGCGAGCGCGTCGGTCTTGCCCGATGGCCCCGACCGCACAGGACTCTCGCTGACATTTGCGATTCCGGTTGCCGCGGGTAACTGGACCAGGCGCGGATAGTCTGCGTATTGGCGGCCCGTCCGTCCGACCGCATATCGTGCGTTCCGGATCGTTCCTGAGCGCTTTGGGTTATAATATGCCCTGTTCTCACGTACTTTTATTGTCCGGTCAGTATCTCCAGATACAGCATCAAACCTCGACCGCATTTCGCAGGACTTCATCGCGCTGATTGTTGGAAAATCACGCCTCGCCGAACGTTGCAAGCATCCCGCGGTATATATTCAAGTCAGAGGTCAACTTACGCAGTGAGTTCTTATCGCCCGTGAGCTCTGAAAATCGCACATTGATCGCTAAGCTCGTCATCGGCAAGAATCTTGAGGCTTCATCTCTCAAGCTGTCGACGAGCGCTGCGATCTCGCGGGCAAGATGGACGTCCTCGTGGACCGTCTGCGTATTCGCTTCGACATATCTGCCGAGTGCAAATGCATTCACATGCGCGACCAGATTGCGCTTGGCGCGTCCTTGATCAGCCGGCTCTGGTAAACCCAATTCCAGCAGAATCCCGTCCAGCAGATCGTCACTAATGGTCGGCGGCTCGAATGAGACCTTTGCGGGCTTATGCTGTTTTGGACGGGAACGAGCCATATGCTTCTCTGCATCGCAACGTAGGGAATTGCTTCCCGCCAAGCTAGGAGATCCGCGACCTTGGCTCACATAACTGCTGACAAATCCGGCAAAACTGGCGAATTTCCCTGCAGATACCCTGCAGTGCAGGGAAATGGATGGCAGACGGGTTCGCCCTCGACTGCCACCACCACCACCTCCCGCAATACATCGACCCACCCGCGACCGGCACGAAAATGCCGGCGGCTCAAGGGGGAAGCCGCCGGCATCCAGGGAATGCGCGATCGAACGCGCCTCTCGCTTATTCGGTTTCGGCTAGAGCGCGCGGCGACCGCCGCGGCCGAAAACAAAGGCCACGACAAACAGTACGACGCCGACGATCAGCAGGATCTTCGCGAAATCGGCCGACAGGCCGGCGATTCCGCCAAAGCCGAGCAGCGCGGCGATCAGCGCGATGACGGCAAAGATGATGGCATATCTGAACATCCTCGGTCTCCTTCCCGAACGCACGACCTCGCTGCCGTCCGCGCGCGTCATGCGCCGGATCAAAATCGCGGATCTGTCATGCATCGATGGGTGGTTAACGCCGCGCTGCCGACAAGGTTCCGGGCGACCGCGCCGAGGGTCTCAGTGCAGCGTCGCGGCTTTCTTTGCGGCGCGGGCGCGCCACACGCTCCACAGAGTGAAGATCCCCATCATCGCCCAGATCACATTGAGCCCCGCCGACGGCAGCGCGCCATTATAACCCGAATTGATCACGAAGCCGCCGGCCCCGACGACGTTCATCCACTGATAGACATAGCCGCGCGGCTCGAGCTTGCCGAGCGAGAGCAGGATATAGCTGGCGAGGATGATCGCCGCGGCGGTCCAGCCGATGATCTCGATGCCGATGTTGAAAGCGCCCATATCCTGTCCCTTCGCGACCGGCCGTCCGGCCGATGTGCGGGGACGGCGATCTAGCGCATGCCCCGTTCCAATGCTTCGACCGCATCCTTGGCTTCCGCAAGGCCCAGCCCCGTTTTTTCGCGCACCAGCTTGATGGCCTCGATCTTGCGGTTCTGGCGGATGAGGTCGAGGATCTCCTCGTCGCCGATCCGCTCGTCGCGGATCCGCACCATCGGTCGCGGTGCGGGCCGTGACGGCGGCGCGGTGAGGTCGCGCCATCCTCCGCCCCCGCGCAGGAAGCGCGCGAGCAGCAACCCGATCAGCAGGCCGACGGCGAGGAAGAGCAATTTGCCGATCATCGCCGCCGCCGCCTGCTACCGTTTACGCCGCCAGCTTGCGCAGCACATAGTGCAGGATGCCGCCGTTCATATAATATTCGACCTCGTTCGCGGTATCGATGCGGCAGAGCGTATCGAAGGCGAAGGTCGAGCCGTCGGGGCGGGTGACGGTCACCGTGACCGTCTGGCGCGGCTTGAGGTCCGCGACCCCGGTGATGGTGAACTGGTCGTCGCCGGTCAGCCCCAGCGTCTCGCGGCTCTGGCCGTCGAGGAGCTGCAGCGGCAGTACGCCCATGCCGACGAGGTTCGAGCGGTGGATACGCTCGAAGCTCTCGACGATCACGGCGCGGACGCCGAGCAGGTTGGTGCCCTTCGCCGCCCAGTCGCGCGACGAGCCGGTGCCATATTCCTTGCCCGCGATGACGACGAGCGGGGTGCCGTCGGCCTTGTGGCGCATCGCGGCGTCGTAGATCGGCATGACCTCGGCGCCATAGCGCGACATGCCGCCTTCGATGCCGGGGACCATTTCGTTCTTGATGCGGATGTTGGCGAAGGTGCCGCGCATCATGACGTCGTGGTGGCCGCGGCGGGCGCCGTAGCTGTTGAAGTCGGCCTTGCTAACCTGATGTTCCATAAGCCATTTTCCGGCCGGCGAGTCCGCCTTGATGCTGCCCGCCGGAGAGATGTGGTCGGTCGTGATGCTGTCGCCGAGGATCGCGAGCGGCTTTGCCCCGACGATATCCGACACCGGCGCGGGGGTCATCGACATGCCCTCGAAGTACGGCGGGTTGGCGACATAGGTCGAGCCCGCGCGCCACTGGTAAGTGTCCGACCCTTCGACCTCGATCTTCTGCCAATGCTCGTCGCCCTTGTAGACATGGGCGTAGCGCGCGACGAACATATCGCGGTCGACCGCGCCCGCCATCGTCTCGGCGACTTCCTGGTTGGTCGGCCAGATGTCGGCGAGGAACACGTCGCCCCCCGACTGATCCTGGCCGATCGGGGTGGTGGTGAAATCCTCGATCACCGTGCCCTTCAGCGCATAGGCGACGACGAGCGGCGGCGAGGCGAGGAAGTTGGCGCGCACGTCGGGCGACACGCGGCCCTCGAAGTTGCGGTTGCCCGAGATGACGGCCGCGGCGACCAGGCCATTTTCGTTGATCGCCTTCGAGATCGGCTCGGCGAGCGGACCCGAATTGCCGATGCACGTCGTGCAGCCATAGCCGACGAGATTGAAGCCGATATTGTCGAGATGCGCCTGTAGCCCGGCCTTTTCCAGATAGTCGGTGACGACCTGCGACCCCGGGGCGAGCGACGTCTTGACCCACGGCTTGGGCTTCAGCCCGAACGCGTCGGCCTTTTTCGCGACGAGTCCCGCGGCGATCAGCACCCCGGGGTTCGAGGTGTTGGTGCAGCTGGTGATCGCGGCGATGGTGACGTCGCCGTCGCCGATGTCGAAATCCTTGCCCTCTACGGCCACGCGCGTCTGCGCCTTTTTATAGGTGTTCGCCATGTCGGCGTTGAACACATCGTCGACGTCGGGGAGCGAGACGCGGTCCTGCGGGCGCTTGGGCCCCGCCAGCGACGGCACGACAGTGGCGAGGTCGAGTTCGAGCGTTTCGGTGAACACCGGGTCCGCGGCTCCTTCGTGGATCCACAGCCCCTGCGCCTTGGCATAGGCCTCGACCAGCGCGATATTTTCGTCGCTGCGGCCGGTCAGGCGCATATAATCGAGCGTCTTGTCGTCGACGCCGAAGAAGCCGCAGGTCGCGCCATATTCGGGCGCCATATTGGCGAGCGTCGCGCGGTCGGCGAGCGACAGCGAGGCGAGGCCGGGGCCGAAATATTCGACGAAGCGGCCGACGACGCCCTTGGCGCGCAGCATCTGCGTCGCGGTGAGTACGAGGTCGGTCGCGGTGACGCCTTCCTTCAGCGCGCCGGTGAATTTGAAGCCGACGACTTCGGGGATGAGCATCGACACGGGCTGGCCGAGCATCGCGGCCTCGGCTTCGATCCCGCCGACGCCCCAGCCGAGTACGCCGAGGCCGTTGATCATCGTCGTGTGGCTGTCGGTGCCGACGCAGGTGTCGGGATAGGCGACGGTGGTGCCGTCGGCATCCTCGCTCGACCACACCGCCTGCGCGATATGTTCGAGATTGACCTGGTGGCAGATGCCGGTGCCCGGGGGAACCGCCTTGAAGTTCGACAGCGACTTCGATCCCCATTTCAGGAAGTCGTAACGTTCGCCGTTGCGATAATATTCGATCTCGACATTCTGCTCGAACGCCTTGGGGTGGCCGAATTCATCGACCATGACACTGTGGTCGATGACGAGGTGGACGGGGACGAGCGGGTTGATCTTGCTGGTGTCGCCGCCGAGCGTCGCGATCGCGTCGCGCATCGCGGCGAGGTCGACCACACAAGGAACGCCGGTGAAATCCTGCAGCAGCACGCGCGCCGGGCGATACTGGATTTCCTGGTTCGAATGCGGGTCCTTCTGCCAGTCGACCAGCGCCTTCACATCGTCGGTCGACACGGTGAAGCCGCCATCCTCGAAACGCAGCAGATTCTCGAGCAGCACCTTCATCGAGAAGGGCAGCCGCGACACGTCGCCCAGCTGTGCCGCGGCCTTGTCGAGCGAATAATAGGCATAGCTCTTGCCGCCGACGTCGAGCGTCGAGCGGGTACCCAGCGTGTCGTGGCCGGTGGTGGTCATAGGCTTGCAGTCCCCTGTTGGGCGCGGCGGGGAAATGACGACCGAAGCCCGATCGGGAGAGCGGGGCAAACGGGAGTCGCGCGCGCGGTTTTTGTTGGGGACGCCTTACGCCGGGGGAGGGGAATTGCAAGGGGGTGGGGGAGGTTGGTTGGCGCGGTGGCTGCGTTTGGGGGGGGACGAGGGCGCGAAGATTTTTTCGCACGAAGCCACGAAGCCACAAAGGGGATGGCCCTTTCCCATCGTCACCCCCGCGAACCCTCTCCCTGTCACCCCCGCGAAGGCGGGGGTCCAGCTTTCCGACGGTCCCGAGCGGAACCTTGGATCAAGTCCGGGATGACGACACAGTCAGGCCGCTTGTTAACCAGCCCCGCAAATGCTATCTTACCGGTATGACCAAGGAAACCAGAGTCTCCGCCAAGGGCCAGGTCGTCATCCCCAAGGATGTGCGCGACCGGCTGAACTGGGACGTCGGCACGGTGCTGGAAGTCGTCGACGGCCCCGCCGGCGTGATGCTGCGCGCCAAGCCAAAGGCAAAGCGGGCGCTGAGCTTCGACGAGGCGATGGCGAAAATTCGCAAGACGGCCAATTACAAGGGTCCGCGGATCAGCGACGAAGATGCGCATGCCGCGATCGATCGCATGTTTCGAGAGGACAAGAGCTGGGATCCGCCGAATTGAAGGCGGTCGACACCAACATATTGGTGCGCGCGATGCTGGGTGACGACGAGGTGCAATCGCCCGTCGCCCATCGCATCCTGCAAGGCGAGATATTCGTTCCGCTGACCGTGCTGCTTGAAACGGGTTGGGTTTTGAAATCGAACGCCCGGTTGGACCGGACGCAAATCTGCGAAATGCTCGCCACTTTTGTTGGGCTGCCCAACGTGCAGGTGGATGACGTCGATGGGGTGCTTGCGGCCCTATCGGCTTATGCCAAAAGCGGTGATTTTGCCGACCATATTCATCTGGTCGCGGCGAAGGGTGTCGAGGCGTTTGTGACTTTTGACCGGGGTGTGGCCGCCAATGATGCAATCGGGGTGAGGGTCGAAGTCGCCGGTTGAGAGACGTGTTTGGGGATTGTTGCACCTGTCACCGTAATTCCCTGTCACCGTAATTCCCTGTCACCCTAATTCCCACCGTAATTCCGGGGAAATGACGACCGAAGCCCGACCGAGAGAGCGGGGCAAACGGGAGTAGCACGCGCGGTTTTCGTTGGAGACGCCTTACGCCGGGGCAGGAAAATGCAAGGAGGTGGCGGCCTGTTAGCCGCGACCGTCATTTGCCGTGGGCGCGTAGTTTCGTTCAGCCGATCGGGTCGCTCGAGTAAGGTTAGTTTCCAACTGGTTCTTCACAGCCTCAAAAGGATGCGCGCACCAAGCCGCGGCCAACCCACGTCTAACGCTCTCATCACGCAAAGGCGTATATAAATTGCTCATATAGTCGAAGAAGAGCTTCGTCCGTTCTCGCCTCAAGCGAAGTCGCTCAATGATATTCCGCTGAGCATATATAGCGGCCGTACTGTCCCGAAGGCTTTCCCAAGTTTGCGTATCAGGTATGAAAGTATCCATCATTACGTTCTCAAGAAACATCATATCGCATATAAAATATCTTACGATGTGAGCACCAAGCCGGCTTACGATAAAATTGGATTCTAAGCTTGGAGATGAATGAGATTTAGTGTGGATGAACCTGAGTCTGCAAAGGTCCTCTAGAACCTTTTTCGTAACAGCATCGCCAAAACCCAGCGACCTCAGATTCTTGATAATCTCAGCTCCTTCTAAATGGCGAAAGCCAGAATCACTGCTAAGATGCACAATTGCTGAGAGAACATACATTCTCAAGAGTTGAGCTTCTGTCTTCGCTAAACGACTATCAAAGGGGTTTCCTACAACAGAATATTCTTCAAAGTATTGTCGCTGATTTCCGATCATTATTGCACGTAGCGCTTCATGCTGCGGCATAACGTAGTGGCCTGTACTCTCATATATCCGGAGGGCTTTTCCTGACGCTGTCCACCCTGATTGTAAAAACTCCCTTGTCATTCGCAGTGCGAGGCGGATATCAGATGTTGCAAGTACATCTATTAGCTGACCAATCGTTGTTCCTAGAACGGAACTTTGAACTAGATCAATAACGGTAGGTAGATTTTCGACAGTAACATCGGCCCCGTTCTCCGCTGTGAAAGAGCCTGATTTCCCATCTAAGAGCTGCTTTGCGACAAAGAAACGGCCCGCCAGAACTGCTTCGATGACAGGCGGCTCGATGGCGAGTGCTTCGAAGTCGAAAGCATTGAAAATTGGATCATTTCTATGTTTTACATATGTGCTTTCTCGCATCGTGCATATTAAACTTGCGCCAATCTTTCGAGCGAGCGCCATCGAATCCGCAAATATCTGTGATTGAACTTGCTCGTCTTCAAACTGGTCGATGTTATCGACAACTATGAAAATTGCCGAATTCTTCGCCGCATATCCGAGAATCTTTTCAATATATGGAAGAGCTTCTCCGTAATCCCGAAGAAGCATATCAGTTATCTTGCTCTTTCGTTCATGCTCATCGTTACTTAGAAGGTACATTGGTCCACGAAGAAGGGCGTCAATGTCATCCTTATAGGCATGCTTTATACATCTCTCGTAGTCTGAGAGAAATCCATCTTCGTTGACGCCCTTTTTTATTTCTTCGGTCAAAAACTTTAAGGGCGATTCCTCGCTGGAGTAATTTCGAAAGTCGATGTGGAACCAATGAGGATAGGGTTTATCATTTCGGGGTTCAAAAAGGGTGGCCGCCGACACTTTACGCGTGTGGTGGAGGAAGGTGGTTTTCCCCGATCCTACCTGGCCCAGTACCAGCATTGCAACGGGTCGCGCTCGATTTCCCGCCTCTGCGATAAGTGAAGCGACTTGTCGCCCGCCCTTGTCCTGCATTGCCCGTATCGGAGCCTTTGAAGAAACAGCTTCTCGCTTCGCTATGTGGATGCGAACTCGGTTATCGAACCGCATCCTATCGGGTGTGCGCACATACATCTTCTCTAAAAGCCCCGGATCGTCATTGACGATATCTTCCGTGAACGCGGTGACTACAGCATCTTCTATCAACGTTAGCGTCCGCGCTCGTGGTGTAATTTCCGGTGTAGGCGATGGTGTATTCCGGGGTGGGGCATGCCCCACCCCGGAATGCGGCGTCGCTGGTGGCCACCGGGTTCATCGTTATGGTGGAGTTTGCACACTTCAACC
>JAEULK010000095.1 GCA_016793775.1 Sphingopyxis sp.
CTCGTCGATATCCTCGGCCTCGACGAACTGGGTGAGCTCGAGCGTCTTCTTGCTCTCGAGCTTGACCCCCTCGATCTCCTCGTCGTCGAGCAGGACATATTGGTCCTTCGCATATTGGAAGCCCTTGACGATCTCGTCGACATCGACCGGGCCGACGCCGGGGACGACCTTCTCATATTTGATGCGTTTGCCCGTCGGTTCGTGGATCTGGTTGAAGGCGATCGTTGCCCCGCTCTTCGTCGCAGAATAAATCTCGACCGGGATCGACACGAGTGCCAGGCGGATCTGGCCTTTCCAATGAGGGCGCGCAGCCATCGTCACTCACTCCTTTGCCTATTCCCTTCAATGCGCGCGGTCGCCGAGCGTTCCGCGCGAGCGATCTGGACGGAGACCGGATCGGCGGCAACGGGACCGAGGCGGCGGGTTCCGGAATGGCCGATCGGCTTCGACGACGCGAGCGCCTGCCGCGTTCGGGCCCGCGACACCCCTGCCGGTGCCCGTCAGACGGTCCAGCGCGCGGGCGTTAGAGAGATGGGGATCGGAGAATGCAGCCGCTGCCACTTCGTCGCTGCGAGCACGTCGTTGCTCTCCTTCGCCTCGGGGCCTGCCGCGAGCGACCAGGTGATATGATAATGGCTTCCGTCGCCGCGATCGGTGGTTCCGCCGATGCGGACGATAAGCGCCTGGACGCCTGCGCCGTCATCGACCTCGCCGACGATCTCGCCCGACCGCGCGGCGGGAAGCGGCGTGTCCTCGTCGGACCCGAAGCGCAGCGTCACATGATCGGCCACGACGCCCGCATAGTGCGGTTCGAACCGCCCGATCAGCCTGTCGCGCTCGGCGGGCGGCAGCTTCCATCCGACGATGGTGCGGGTCACGGGGAATTTCGCTTTCGCTTTGCGGCGCTTTCCGTGAGCTCGATCCACGCAGGCGCATGGTCGCTCGTCTTGTCGAGCGCCCGCGGGCGGGTGTCGACGCCGGCGGCCGCGAGCCGCTTCGCCGCGGGCTTGTTGAGCAGCAAATGGTCAATGCGGATGCCGGCATTGCGCTCGAACGATTGGCGCCAATAGGCCCAGAAGCTGTAGATGCGCTCCTCGGGATGCAGATGACGGATCGCGTCGGTCCAGCCCTTGTCGAGGATGCGCTGATAGGCGGCCTTCGCTTCGGGCGCAAATAGCGCGTCCTTCTTCCAGTTCTCGGGCTTGTAGACATCGAGGTCGGTGGGAATGACGTTGAAGTCGCCGCAGATGACGACGGGTGCGTCGAGGTCGAAGAGTGTCGCCAGGTGCGCGTCGAGGCGCGCCATCCACTGCATCTTGTAATCGAATTTCGGACCGGGCCAGGGGTTGCCGTTGGGAAGATAGAGGCCGGCGACGAGGATGCCGCCGACCGCGGCCTCGATATAGCGGCTCTGCTCGTCGCCGGGATCGCCGGGGAGCCCGCGGCGCGTTTCGTGGATTTCGCCGACGCGGCTCAGCATCGCGACGCCGTTCCAGCGGCTCTGGCCGTGCCAGATCACGTCATAGCCCGCGTCGCGGATCGCCTTCTCGGGGAATTTCTCCTGAGGGGCTTTCAATTCCTGCAGGCAAACGATGTCGGGCTCGGCCTGCGCGAGCCAGCCGAGCAGAATGTCGAGGCGGCCGCCGATGCCGTTCACATTATAGGTCGCGATCTTCACAGGTCGGGCAGCGTCTGGTCGGCGCGGCCCCAGCCTTGCAGCGCCTTGAGGCCGGCGCGCTTCAGAAGCTCCTTTGCGTCGGTGATGCGGAAATGCGACGGCTTGTCGATCGTCTCCATTTCCTTCCAGCTGAGAGGCGCGGCGACCGGCGCGCCTTCGCGGGCCCGCGCCGAATAGGGCATCACCGCGGTCGCGCCCCGCTGATTGCGGAGATAATCGACGAAGATCCGGCCCTTGCGCTGCGCCTTGGGGAGGGCGGCGGTGAAGCGGTCGGAATCCATCTGGGCGACGGCGCGGGCGAGCCGGTGCGCGAAGTCCTTGACCTCGGGCCATTCGGCGCGCGGCACGAGCGGGGCGATCACATGGACGCCCTTGCCGCCGGTGAGCATCGGGAAGGTCTCGAGGCCCATCTGCTTCAGGATGTCGCGGAACTGGAAGGCGGCGCTGCGGACCGCCTCGAAATCGAGACCGACGTCGGGATCGAGATCGAAGACGAGCCGATCGGCCTTCTCGACATCCTCGATGCGCGCGCCCCAGCCATGGAATTCGATCGTGCCCATCTGGACGCAGGTCATCAGGCCCTCGGGCGTGTCCATATAGAGATAGGGCTGGTTGTCGCCATCCTTCTCCTCGATCGCGACCTGCTTCACCGCATCGCCGAAGCTTCCGGCATCATGTTTCTGGAAGAAGCATTTCTTGGCGCGGCCCTGCGGACAGCGCACGAGGCTGATCGGGCGCGAACCCGCCCACGGCAGCATGATCGGCGCGACCGCGGCATAATATTCTGCAAGCTCGCCCTTGGTGAGCCCCGCCTCGGGAAAGATGACGCGGTCGGGGTTGCTGATCGGTACTGGCGAGGCGTGCGCCACCTCGGCGACCGCCGCTTCGCTTTCGATCACGACCGCTTCGGGCTTCTTGTCCTCACGAAGGCCGAGATAGCTCGGGTGGCGGAGCGTGCCATCGTTCGTCATCTCGGTGAAGGCGATCTCGGCGACGAGCTTCGGCTCGATCCAGTGCGCGCCGCGCGTCTCGGTGCGGGGCGCCTTCACCGTCGGCTCCTTTCGTTCGAGCGGCTTCATCATCGCCTGGAGGCGGAAGAGCTCCTCGGTATCGAAACCGGTCCCGACCTTGCCCGCGTAGCGCAGCGCGCCCTTCTCATGGACGCCAAGCATCAGCGAGCGGAAGGCGCGCGACGTGTCCGAGGGTGTCCAGCCGACGATGACGAACTCCTGCCGCTTGATGCACTTGGCCTTGAGCCAGCTTCCCGCGCGCGCGCCGACATAGCGCGCATCGCCCTTTTTCGAGATGACCCCTTCGAGACCCGCAGCGCAGAAACTCTCGAGCAATGCATCGCCGCTGCCCGCGATATGATCCGAGTAGCGGATATGCCTGGAGGCCTTGGGAAGAATTTTGGCAAGATGCGCCTTGCGGTCGAGGAGGGGGAGGGCGGTCAGATCCTCGCCGTCCAGCGCGAGCAGATCGAAGGCGAAATAGTCGATGCTATCGGGCGCGGACTTCAGGGCATTTTGCAGTGACTGGAAGCTTGAGCGGCCTTCAGCATCGAGCACGACCGCTTCACCGTCGATCAGCGCGCTGTCTACCTTCAGCTTTGCGGCCTCGGCGAGGAGCGGCGCGAAGCGCGCCGACCAGTCGAGACCCGAGCGCGTATAGGCGCGGGCCTCGCCACCGCCGACCGCGATCAGCAGGCGGTAGCCGTCATATTTCATCTCGTGAACCCAGCCCCTGCCGGCGGGAACGCTGTCGACGAGCGTCGCCAGCTGGACCGGACGAAAGGGCGGGGGAGCCGCAGCCTTTCGTTCGCCGCGCTTCGAAGAGGGGGCGCGGTCTGCGGGGCTCGGTGCGGCGGTCTTTCTGGCCATGGACTCAAGACCATCCGGCGCCGTGATCGTTCCCGGTGGCGGGGCAACTTGCCCGCCCCGCCATGCGTTCCCATTTTCGTCCCCGAGACATGGAGCTTCAACATGGCGAATGGCTGGGCGCGCGACGGCGCCGTTCAGGATCAGATCGACGACACGGTGAGCGATGCCGTCAAAGAGGCGCGCCTGCGGCTGCTGTCCGGCAAGGGCGCGGACTATTGCGACGATTGCGGCGAGCGGATTCCGGAGGCGCGGCGAAAGGCCTTGCCTGCGAGCCGTACCTGCATCGGGTGCCAGACGCTTCGCGACGCCGAACGCCGTCCGGCAGGTTTCAACCGCCGGGGAAGCAAGGACAGTCAGCTGCGTTGACCTCTTTGGAAAGCGGGCCGCGGCGTCGACTTCAGGCGCGCGCCTTGGCTGCGGCGCGGACCTCCTGCGATCGGTCGAGCGCGATAACGAGGATATCGTCGCCGTCGACGATGACGCCGACATTGTCCATGCCGACGAGCGACACGCGTTTTCCGGGCGCGCGGACGAGGCAACCATGGCTGTCGTGTGCGAAAAGATCGTCGCTGCAAGCATTACCGGCCGCGTCGGCACCTGCGAGCGCGTGCACCGCTTGCCAGCTGCCGAGGTCCGACCAGCCCATCGACACGGGGACGACCGCGACGCGGGCGTCTTTCTCCATCACGGCATAATCGATCGAATCAGAGGGCGCCTGTTCGAACGGCGCGCTTGCCGCGTGCAGGGCATCGCCATCGTGCAGCGCATTGGCGACCGCGGCTTCCGCCGCGCGATATATGGCCCGGCAATGCGTGAGCATCGCCTCGCGCATCCGACCGGCCCGGAAGAGGAAGATGCCGGCGTTCCAGCTGTAACCGCCCTCGCGAAGCATCGCTTCGGCATCGGCGAGCGGCGGCTTCTCGACGAAGCGGGCCACGGCAAATCCCGCGCCGCCGAGCGGTGCGCCGCTGGCGATGTAGCCGAAGCCCGTGTCGGGCCGATCGGGAGCGATGCCGAATGTGACCAGCCAGTCGTCGCGCGCCAGATCGGCGGCTTTGGCGATGGCGCCCCGGAATGCGGCTACATCGGCGATGACATGATCGCTCGGCATGACGAGCAGCAGAACGTCATCGGCCGACGAAGCGACCGCGAGCGCGATGGCGGCGGCGGTGTTGCGCGCCGCAGGCTCGACGATCAGCCGAACGTCGCGACCCTCGGATTGTTCGCGCACCATCGCGACATGCTCGGCGCCGCACACGATGAGCGGCGCCGAAAAGCCGGCTCCGGTTGCCCGATCGAGCGTGCGGGCAAACAGGCTCTCTTTTCCGATGATGTCGAGAAACTGTTTGGCACGCGCGCCGCGGGAAGCGGGCCAGAGGCGCGTACCCGCGCCGCCGCAAAGAATGACGGGCTGGATCGTCGCAGACATAGGATCAACCTTCCAGGGTCGGGGCGGAGGCGCGCGAGCTCGACCCGATCGCGGCGCGCCGAGACTCTCCGCCGTTTTCGAAATTTCGCGACCGACTGAACCATCTCCGACCGAACGCCGCGCAAGCGAGCGAGTTGCCCCTGCTTCCGCGAAAAGGCCCGAAATCCCGGTCTGATTAACGCAGGTTATACCGATTCCTCGCATGCGTGGTCCGGATTGAGCGCGGCCCCATGTCCTGTCGCGCCGGAAGATTGCGAAGTCGGCGTGGCGAATGCGCGAACGAGGCAGCGTCATGGAGCATTACAGGTCGGATTTCACTCCCGCCGCATGCAGCCCGCCGGGGCGCCGGGGCGTTGAACAGGCATGAACCAGAGCGACATATTTCTAATGCTGGCCGGGCAAGAACTGAAATTCCTCTCCGACCTCATCGCGCGGATCGATCAAGGACGTCTTGATCCTGTCTGCCTCGACCGGGAGGCCGCGATCCTCCTCCTGCGCGAGGTAGCGGCGGAGCGCCGAAGCCTAGTCGATCGCCTGAAATCTTATGAGGGTGAGGGCGGCGCTGCCTGGACCGGAGCGCCCGTATAGGGGCTCTTTGTCGGTCCTTGCTAATCTCGTCCGCCGCTATCCCTTGGCATTTCGGCGGCGCGTTTCCCAACCCTTTTTCGCGGCCGCGGATCGCTTTTCGCTGCTCTTGCCCGCACCGCTTTTGCGGCCACCTTTTCTCGAGGCTTCATGGGTATCGGGCTGGCCACGCCCGGAACCCGACTTGTTGCCGCCGCCCGACTCCTTGTTCACCGTTGCCCATGCGCGGCTCTCCGCTTCCTTCTTGCCGACGCCGCGCTTCTCATAACTTTCTTCGATATGCTCGGCCTTGCGCTTTTGCTTGTCGGTGTAGCTCGATTTGTCCCCACGGGGCATGACAATTCTCCCTATCCGGCCCCCTTTGGTCAACCAACGGAACATCTTGGGGTTCCGCTAAAGACGCTAATCCGTGGCATGCAAGACCTCGCTTCCGGAGACGGACACGAGCACGCTGGCCGTGTCGACACCGCGTGACAATCGTTGCGAGCGGCGGCGGCGCCCAGATATGATTGCCGCTCGGCGCGGTCTATCCGTTGACGACCGTTCCGCCGTTCGGGTGGAGCACCTGGCCCGACATGTAGCTGCTATCGTCGCACGCAAGAAAGAGGAAGCTCGGTGCGACCTCGTTGGGCTCTCCCGGTCGCTTCATCGGCGTCGTCTCGCCAAAGCTTTCGACTTTTTTGGCGGGCGCTCCGCCGCGTGGATTGAGCGGGGTCCAGATCGGGCCGGGCGCGACCGCATTCACCCTGATGCCCTTCTCGATCAGATTCTCGCTGAGCGAGCGCGTGAAGGCGGTAATGGCGCCCTTGGTCGCACTATAGTCGAGCAGACCACCGCTCCCCTGATACATGGTCACGCTCGTGCAATTGATGATCGCCGCGCCTTTCTTGAGATGCGGCAGCGCAGCCTGCACAAGATAGAACATGCCGAAGATATTGGTGGCGAAGGTGCGCTGCAGCTGCTCCGGGCTGATGTCGCGAATATCGTCTGCCGGATGCTGTTCGCCCGCATTGTTGACGAGAACATCGATGCGCTTCAGCTTGCTCACGACCTTGTCGACGATAGTCTTTCCGGCGCTGGTTTTCCCCACGTCGGCCTTGACGAGGATCGCGGTGCGCCCTTCGGCGCCTACGAGCGAAGCCGTTTCCTCGGCATCGGCTTTGTTGCTCTTGTAAACGATGGCGATATCCGCACCTTCGCGGGCGAACAATACGGCTACCGCGCGCCCGATCCCGCTGTCGCCGCCGGTCACGATCGCGACCTTGTCCTTGAGCCGGTCGGAACCGGCATAGCGCGGCTCCCATTTCGGCGCGCGGTCGAGATCGGATTCCCGGTCTTTCGGCGGCGTGCGGATCGTCTTCGTATCGCCGACCTCCTTCCGCAGTTTCCTTGCCGCCGTCTGTTTTCCGCGCTTCTCGGACGCGGTTTCTCCGACCTTTCCGGCCTCTGATTTGCGTGTCATTGCCGACTCCTCCTGTTCTGCCTGTCATCGACAAACCGGCGGGTCCCACACTTGGTTGCGGAGCACTTGGCTCATGCCGAGCTGCGCTGCGGCGGTGGTCTGGAAATGCGCGGCCGACTTTCTACCTATACAGCGTTGCAATCCTTACCGCCCGGGGGCGCGCCCTGCGCCGCCGAAGCTGAGAGAAGAAGTTTGTCCAAGATCGTGAACGGGGCCAGCCTGCAACCTCGCTCCGGAGGCGCCCCCAAAAACATCGTGCTGCTGCTCCACGGCTTCGGGTCGAGCGGCTCCGACATGATTTCGCTGGCGCCGCAGTGGCAGGAGGCCTTGCCGGACACGCTGTTTCTTGCGCCGCATGCACCGCAGCGATGCTCGATAATGGGCGGGGGCTACCAATGGTGGGGGCTGTCGGGTTTCGCCCCGGCGGCGTTGGCTGCAGGCGCTGCGTCGGCAGCGCCGGCGATCGACGCGTTCATCGATCGCAAGCTCGCGCAATATGACCTCAGCGAGGCCGATCTCGCCCTTGTGGGTTTCAGCCAGGGCACGATGATGGCGCTTCATGTCGGCCTTCGCCGCCCCCGCGCCGTTGCCGCTATCGTCGGCTATTCGGGCATGCTCGCGGGCGCGGCCGATCTCGCGCATCATGTTCCGTCGAAACCGCCAGTCCTGCTGGTGCACGGCACGGCCGACCCCGTCGTGCCGATCGCGGCGCTGCACATGTCCGAGAGCCAGTTGAAGCGGCTCGGCGTCGAGGTCGAGACGCATATCTCCTACGGTGTCGCGCACAGCGTCGACCCGGTCGGACTGCGGACCGGCCGCGACTTCGTGACCGGCGCCTTTGCGAAAAGCTGCGGCTGAACCGCGCAGCTTCGTCACGGCGGCATCGGGCGCACGGTGTCGGCGAGCGACGCGGGGTGGCCGGGAAGGGAGAGGTGGGGGCACCCGCGGGGGGGTGGGATCCGCGCGGAACTGCCGGGTGCAGCGGGCGTTGGCCTGATGGGTCAACATTCGGGGACAGGCATTATGAACAGGTTGCGGCGGCTCGAGACATTTGCGCGGACGGGGTGGTTCGCGCGCGGCGTCGTCTATTGCTTGCTGGCATGGATAGCGCTCACCGGTTCGTCGGCCGACGACGCGAGTCCGCAAGCCGTGTTCCGCTCGGTCCGCGATATGCCCGCTGGCTCGATCCTTCTTGCTCTTCTCGCGATGGGTCTGGCGCTTTACGGCGCCTATCGCCTGTACGGGGCGGCGCTCGATAGCGAAAACAAAGGAACCGGTGCGAAGGGCGTCGCTGTGCGGATAGGCTATGCCGCGAGCGGCATCGCCCATTTCATTCTCGCCTGGGCCGCGCTTCGCCTTGCCTCGGGCGGCGCCGCCGAAGACGGCCGCGAGAAAGAGGCGGCGGGAATGCTGCTCGACCTGCCGCTTGGCGGCCTGCTCCTTGGGGTTGTCGGCGCCGCCTTCCTCGCGGCGGCCGCGCAGCAGGCGGTCAAGGCCTGGACCACCGAATTTACAAAGGATCTCGATGCGGCAGCACCTGCATGGGCCGTGCCCGTCGGGCGGGCGGGTCTTGCTGCGCGCGCGGTCGTGTTCGCGGCCATCGGCGCCTCGCTCGTGCGCGGCGGCTGGTTCGGCGCTGCCCGCGAGGTCAAGGGCCTCGGCGACGCGCTTTCGGCGCTCACCGACAATCCGCCGCTCTATCTGCTCGTTGCCGCGGGGCTGTTCCTGTTCGGCGTACATAGCTTCGTCGAGGCCCGTTGGCGGCGGCTTCGCGATGAAGACATGGTCGCGCGGATCATGGCTGCGCGACGCTGACGATGCCCATCGCGCAGGCCCGCGGAACCCTGTGGGCTTCGCCGCGTTAGCAGGGCAGTCATCAACAGGGAGAGTCTCGATGAAAAAGCTGTTTGTAACCCTCGCCGCAACCTCGGCCCTCGCGCTCGGCGCCTGCCAGAGCCCTGCCGCCGACAAGGTCGAGGATCAGGCCGAAGCGAAGGCCGAGGCGATCGACGATCAGGCCGACGCGATGCCCGAAGGTCCCGCCAAAGAGGCGATGGAGCAGAAGGCCGATGTCGTCGAAGAGCAAGGCGAAGAAAAGGCTAACGCGATGGACGACAATGGCGAGATTGCTCCGTCCGAAACCGGCGTCGGCGACACCCAGAAGAAATAAGACTGCCTTCCCTAAGGGCAGGGTGAAGGGCGCCGGCTCCGGCGCCCTTTATCGTTGCGGTGGCCCGGCTCAGGCTGCTGGCAGCTGGCGCCGCTGGGACAAGGCAAGGGAACGCGGTTCGGCGTCGCTTCTCAGCACAGCGTCCGATCGAGAAAGTCCCTGATCAGCGGGACAACCTCGTCGAGGTTGGTTTCGAGAAGCCAATGGCCGCCGTCTAGCATATGCAGCTCGGCCGCGGGGAGATCGCGCAAATAGGCGCGCGCAGACTTCTCGGGCATATAGAAATCCTGCGGACCCCAGACGATGAGCGTCGGCGGGTGGTGCTCGCGCAGATAGCGTCGATGCGCGCCGAACCAGGAGCGATTGGCCTTGAGGCCCCCGATAAGGTCGATCGCGATTTCGCGGCGCCGCGGGTTGATCAGCGACCAGTGCAGTTTCCAGAGGTCCGGCGGAATGCGCGGCACGAGATCGGGCCGCACGTCGTTCAGAAACTCCTCCCGAAAAACATCCTCGCTGATTGCCTTGCCGATCTCGGCGCGCATCTCGGGTTCGGGAAGCGACCAGCTCTTCTCTATCTCGGCATATTTGTCGCCCAGCGCATCCTCATAGGGAATGTCCCCATTCTGGATGATCTGCGCGAGGATGCGTTCAGGCTGCATGATCGCGAGACGCGCGCCGATCGGCGATCCGAAATCGTGAAGATAGAGCACAAAGCGCTCGACGCCGAGCGCACGCACGAACCCGTCGAGAAGCTGCGCATAGCCGTCGAAGCTATAGTCGAAATGCTCGGGCGTATCGCTGTAGCCCATGCCCGGATACTCGGCGCGAGCAGCCGCCACCGATCGCCAAGCCGCGGCAGGAGATTGCGAAACTCGAACGACGAACAGGGATAGCCATGCGGCAGCAGCAGCACCGGAGCGTCGGGCGGTCCTGCCTCCCTGTAAACGATATCGACTCCGCCGACATCGATCCGCCGATGGAGAGTTTCTCCGTTCACAGTCGATGCTCCTCGCGCGTCACGATCTCAAGGGGCTGGCAGTTCCACTTCGGGCAGCGCATCGAGGTCGGCCTTGGTCATGCTCGTCTGAAGATCGGTGTCGCCGCCGCGCACGATGGGCTTGAGGCCCTGCACAGGTACGTGGACATAGCGGTCGGGACCGACGCCATCGAGCTCGACGAGGAGACGGTCCACCTTGTCGTCGGCGCCGCGCAGCACCTGCGATACGTCTCCGAGATACTTCCCGTTCGCGCCGACGATATCGGCATCGAGGAGTTGTGCCTCACTGAGGCCGAGCGCCGCAGGGAGGGGGCCGGCGACCGTGGCGCTGGTCTCGGCTGCACGTTCCATCCTATCCTCGGCAGCTTCCTGCTTGCTGTCGCAAGCGGCGAGAAAAAGTGCGGCGCCGGCACTGAGGATGAGGATGCGCATGTCTTGTCCTTTCAGTAGCGGATCGAGCTCCGGTTCGACGCGGCAAAACTCGAAATCGTCATGACCTGACCAGGAAACGCCCCGCTGCAAAAGCGGTTGCGATTTTGCGACGTGCGGCTCTTGGGGCGCGGTCTTCATTTACGCCTCAGCCCGCCTCCGTGACCCCCTCGTCGAGCCCGCGCGTCTTCGGTCGCAGCGCCTTGTAGCGCGGAAGGAACGCCATCATCGGCATCCAGCTCGGCGCCTCGGCGGTATAAAGATGGAAGGCTGGTGCAATCTCTTCGGGATCGTCCAGCGTCCCCGCCGCAATATCGATCTCATCGGCCTGGTGGCGCACATGGATCGTTAGCGGCGAGCCGCACGTCCGGCAAAAACTGCGCGTGCCGAAGCTGGTCGATGCGAAGCGTCCTATATGCTCTTCGCCCGCAAGGATGCGGTACCGGTCGAGATGGACCGTCGTAAAGACCATGCCGCCCGACCCCGAGACATGCTGACAGACACGGCAGTGACACCAGCCGCTATCATAGGGTTTTTCCTCAAGGCGGTACCGAACCGCGCCGCAAGCGCAGCCCCCATCGAGCGCAACCTCTCCGGCGCTTGCAGCGTCGCTGTCGGAAGCGTTCGGCATGGAGCTCGCCTTTCTCGCGGCGCGGGTATCGGAGAGGGTAATGGCAGACCGATGGGGTGGTGGCTTCTCTTTGTCCTTCACCGACCGGGAACCGTGGCGGGATGTCTTTCCTTGTCAGAGCTGAACTTCGCCCTCATCCTCCCCGTCCCAATAATGCGCGCGGGTGCCAGACACCTTGATGAGGACGATCCCTGGCGTATCGATGCCGTCCGGCCACCAGCGTTCGAGGCCCTTCGTCCAATGTTCGGCGAATTCGGCCTTGTCGCGGATCAGGGCCGCGTGACCCTCGACGGCGAGGAAGAAGGGCCGCATGCCGAGCAGGCCCGATTTGCCCTGATAGCTCAGATTGACGTTCGGGTTGGCCGCGATATCGGCGACCATGAGGGACGTCTCGTCGGTGAAGAACCAGGCATCGCCGTCATAATCGACTTCGCGATTGTTGCTCATCGGCCGCGACCCGATGGCGCCGCCCGCGGTGTGCGTGGCGAGCATCGCGAAGTCGATATCCTTCATCTTCTCGGAAAGCTGTTCGATCGTCATCGTCATGGGAGGAGCCTTTTGTCTGGAGCGTCTGTATCTGCATCAATGCGCCGCGAAGGCGGGAGTTGCGGAGGGGGGCTGCGCCTCGCGGCTTGGGTCAGGGACCGGTCGCGGCGGTCCGGCTTTGCCGGCGCGGCGCGCGGATCGGGCGATATTCGCAGGTGATCGCGAGCTCGCGCCGCGGGGCGGGCAGGAGATGGATGTGGAGCCGGGCTTCGGCGGCGACCGCGTCGAGCGCAAAGGCCTGCTCGGCCTCGTACATCTCGTCGCGGTGCGGCTGCACCCACTGCCGCACCGATGCGAGCGCGCGCGACTTCGCACGCGCGAGCGTGTCCGCCACAATGAAAAGATTGCGGTGGCGCTCGAGAAATTCGCCCCGGACATAGCCGCCTAGATTGACATAATAGAGCCGTTCGGGACCCTCGAAGGGCGCGGTCTTCAAAACTATGTCATAGCCATCGGCGTGATCGATCTCGGCCCAGCAGTCGATATGGAGGCTGCCCGGCGTGCCCCACCATTGGCGGCGGAGCGCATCATAAGTGTCGGTGATCGTGGGCGCGGCGACGAAGCGCATGTCGTGCAGCTCGATATTGGCGCCGGCCATCTCGCCGCCGACATAAATGGCGAAGAGCTTCACGCGGCCTTCTCCTCGGTAGTCGCCTGGCCGATCGCGGCTGCGAGCTGTTCTCCGACAACCAGGCCCATTTCGTGCGAGCTTGTTATTCCCTGGATGAAAGGGTGGCGGCCGAGCAGGAAGGGCAGGCTGAGGCAGAAGAGGCGGGATTCCGGGATATCGTCTGCCATCGGGTGGAAGGCATCGTCGATCGCGATGCCCCGCGCCTCCGCCTTGCCGGCGCCAGGCGCTGCATCGCGCACGATGCCCTGTCGCCGCAGCGAGGGGAATGGAAAGGCTGCGGCGCCGAGCGGGCGCTGGCCCATCGCCTCGATAAACACATCAAAATGCCGCTGCTCGCCGCCCAGGATCAGGGACGCGCCTGCCTCTTCGCCGCTCGTGTCGATGCGGTAATCGTCGCCGATCGCCATGACATCGAGCTTCCCGGCGCGGTGGAGCGCGATCAGCCGCCGGATCGATTTGTGGGGAACGGTGGCATAATCGTCGACGAACACCGGCTTGAAGTAACGGACGAAGCGACGGTAGTCCGTTCCCTCCAGATATGGCACGAGAAGCGCGAGCACTTCGTGCATGCGCAGGATCGCGTAGCGCCAGGCGACGGTGTGCCTTGCGGCATAGTCGTGCTGCGCTTCGGCGAGATTGGCCTCGGCCCACGCGAATGGGTCGCTCGCTGCGCGCCTTGCAAAATAGGCTTCACAGAAGCCCTCAAGGTCGAGGTTCTCCAGGCCGATGCCCGCGGCGTAAGGGGGATCGGCAGCGGCAAGCTCCGCCTTGAACAGTGCGAAGGCGGCATCGAGCAGCTGGTCTTCTTCGCTCGCAACGAGACGCGTGATCGCCTCCTCGGTACAGCTGGCGAGCGGCTCATAGGGAAGCGGCGCATAGAAATCGGCTTCGGGGAGCAGGCCCTTCCTCGACATCATCGTCATGTGGAATGCATCAGTGGCGGATGCCGGACGATAATGCGTCTCGCCGTCCCGGGTTTCGTCAAACGAGCCATGGATGTTGGCGAGCGCAATACAGGCGTCGATGGCCGTGAGCGAGCTGCCCCGAATGCCGATATCGCAGGGCGGTACCGTGGCCAGAGCCGAGGCGGGCCAGGGGCTGAGGAAATAGCCCGGCCGAACCTCGGGCTCGGAGGGCCATTGGTGGCCCGTCGCGAGGACGACATGATCGAAAGCCTCGTCGGCGAGTTCGCCCGACCTCGTGCGAACCTTGAGTATCATCGCGCCCGACGTGCTGACCGCGTCCTCGACGCGGCATCGCGTGCGCAGCTCGACCTCGATACCGCGCGCGCGCGCCATGTCGATAACGGCGTCGAACTGGTCGCGGAAATATTCGCCGAGCGCGACGCGCGGATAGAAGGTCCGTTCGCCGATCGCATCAGGATCGATGCCGAGATCGGCGAGGCGCTCCGGCGGCTGACGTATCAGCCAGTCGCACAGCGTCTCGGCAAGCGGCGGGATTTCGATGCTGGCGATATTCGCCAACATGGCGGGGTCGTTCCAGCCGGGCCGATAGGGCGTTCCGCAGCCCGCGCTCGCCTGCGCCTCATACACGGCAAGACGGAAGGGCGGGGGGTTGTGGGAGAGAAGCGCATGCAGCGTGTAGAGCGTGGTCGGGCCGGCTCCGACAAAGGCTATGCGGGATGTCATGTTGCGACAATGCTCCGGGCGCGCAGAAGTTCGGCCGACTTGCTCTGGGTCAATGCGAATTCTCCTCAGCTGCTCCGGGGCGCCCAGCCAAAAAAAAGGGTCCGCATGCGCGGACCCGAAGGGGGCCATCAACTTGGCGGGAGGATTAGTTTTCGGTGCCGGGAGTACCCGTCTTCGGCGGCTTGCCGTCTTCGATGCGGCCTTCGTTGCGAAGGTCGCGGCCTTCCTGCGCCTTGCGCTTGGCCTCGGGGCTGTCGCCGTTTTCGAAGGCTTCTTCCTTCACATAGCCGGCAGCTTCCTTGATCTGTCCCTTGACGCTCATGATACTCTCCATTGGCTGTGGGTTCTGGTGCGAGAAACCCTTGGACGCGGACGAAAGTTGCCTGCGATCGCCCGGATTTATCTTCGCCGCCGTGCGCAACTTTGGCCGCATCGCGGCGTTTCGCTGCGCGCATGAAAGAGTGACGACGGCGAGGCTTGGCCATTGCCCTGACGCCTGCGAACGCCCTTCGGCGATCGTCGCCGAACCGCAACTTTTGTACCCTGCAGGCGTTCGCCCGTCATCATAAACGGGAGACGGGCGTGATCCACCAACAGTTCGAACTTGACCGCATCGATCGAAGCGCGCCCGACGCGATGCTCGCCTGGGCGCGCATATTGGGCGTCAGCCAGTCCGAGATATTGATCGCGGTCGCGGCAGTCGGCGATCGCGCCGACGCGGTTCGTACCTATCTCGCGCGGCCGTGGCCGGAGCCCCTCGCTTGACGGAGGGCCCCGAGGGGACGGGCGGCGACGCGGCTGCAGCGAACAGCCGTCGCCCGGACGGAATCAGCGAAAAGATGATCGCCGGGCAGCGCTGGCACCGCCACGCGAGCCCCGTTTCCTTCGTCCTGCTCGCTGCCATCGTCGCCGTCGCGCTATCGGGCCTCGTCGGTGGCCAGCCGAGTCCGCTGCGCGCCGAGGATTTTGGAGCAGCGCGGCTCGAGGTGAAGACGCCCTCGGTCATTCGCAACGGCGAGTTTTTCGAAACCCGCATTCGTGTCGAGGCGATCCGCGATGTTTCCGATGCGGTGCTTGCGGTCTCCCCGTCGCTCTGGACGGACATGACGATCAACACCATGCTCCCCGCCGCCGCCGAGGAAAGCTACAAGGACGGCGCCTATCGTTTCTCCTATGGGGAGCTTCGCGCGGGCGAGACGCTGGTCGTCAAGATCGATGGCCAGATCAACCCGCCGCTCTTCGCAGGAACCAAGGGCGAGATTGCGCTGTTCGACGGCGAGCAGCGGCTCGGCAGCATGCCGCTAGAGATCAAGGTCCTGCCCTGATGGATATCGTCCTTCGCGCGAGTGCGATGTTTTTCCTGCTCTATGCGCTCCTCCGTCTCATGGGGAAACGCGAACTGGGGCAGATGACGCCTTTCGAGCTGGTTCTGCTTGTGGTGATGGGCGACCTCATCCAGCAGGGCGTCACCCATAATGATTTCAGCCTGACCGGCGCGTTGCTCGCGATCGTGACCTTCGCCTTCTGGGCGCTCACCCTCAGCTGGGCGACCTATCTCTTTCCGCGGCTCAAGAATCTGCTTGAAGGCCATCCGCGCGTCGTGGTGAAGCAGGGCGAGATCATCCGCGACAATCTTCACCGCGACCGGCTCACCGTCGACGAAATCGAGTCCGAGATGCGGCTAGCAGGGATTGCCCAGCTTTCCGACGTCGAATGGGCGATCCTCGAGCCGCAGGGCAAGATCAGCTTCATCAAGCGGTCGGACGGCACAGCCCGCCAGCGCGATGCCGAGGATGGCGCGGTGTGAATTAGTCGATCGCAACTTTCGGGTCCGCCGCGCGCTGAACAGGCGCGGGGCAAAACGATGGAGACTGCCATGAAACCGACCGAAATCGACACCGACGCTACCCATATCCTTGCAGCCGATCACCGGGCGGTCGAAGCCCTGTTCGAGGAATTCGAGAAGGCCAGCGGCACCGACCGCAAGGCGAAGATCGCAGACCGGATTTGCACCGAGCTCAAGATCCATGCGCAGATCGAGGAGGAGGTCTTCTATCCGGCGCTCAAGGGAAAGATCGACGACGATCTCCTCAAGGAAGCCTATGTCGAGCATGATGGCGCCAAGATCCTGATCAACGATATCGTCGCCTCGGGACCCGACGACGAATATTTCGAGGCGAAGGTCACGGTGCTGTCGGAAGAGATCAAGCATCATGTGAAGGAAGAGGAAAAGCAGCACGACAATATGTTTCAGCAGGCGCGTGCCGCCGACGTCGACCTCGACGCGCTCGGCGAAAGGATGCTTGCACGGAAAGAGGAGCTGAAGCGTCAGGCCGAGACCGCGGGCCTTCCCCCCGCCGAACTCGCCACGATGTAGGGTGAGCGCTGCAACGCTGATCGAACGGCGGACGCGTAAGCTGGCCCGGTATCTGGCGGGAAAGACGCTGCGTTTCGTGACAGCCGAAAGCTGCACCGGCGGTCAGCTCTCAGCGGTTCTCGCAGCCGATGCCGCGCTCGGAGTACATCTCGAGCGCGGCTTCATCGTTTATTCGGTCGACGCCAAATGCGAGATGCTCGGCGTCGCCCGAGAAGACGCCGAGCGAGATGGAGCGGTGAATCCCGAGGTCGCCGCCGCGATGGCGACTGGCGCTCTTCGGACAAGTCATGCCGACATTGCAATTGCGATCACGGGGTTCTGCGGCCCTCGCGAAGGCCGCGAAGAGGTGGGCCTTGTCTACATCGCCGCCGCCGACGCCGACGCGGTGCGGGTCATGGATTTTCATTTCGGCGACATCGGGCGGCGCAATGTGCTCGATCAGGCCGTGGCCGCAGCGCTACAGATCATGATCGATGCGGCATCGTGAACGAGGGTCGCGGGCGCTCCGGCGGGCGGGACCGGAAGCAGGAGCAGAGCCGAGTTCGGCAGGCGTCCTTAGCGCGGCGCTTTCCGCTTCAAGGCGCCGTCCTTGTGGGCCGCCCGCTTGCCTTCGGCCGTTTCGACCAGATATTCGGGGTTCGTCGGCGACGCCGCGACATGATGGCCTTTGATGTCCATTGCTTTCGTCACTTTTCGCACGACCTTGCCCTCGGCGCGTCCGCCGTGGCTCTTCCAGGTCACCTCATCGCCTTTCTTGGGTTCGTCTTTCATCATCACTCTCCTTCCGAAAAACAGTCCGCGTGCGCGGCAAAGGTTCCTCTCTTGGAGCGGCGAGCAGGAAGACATCTGGCGCAGGCTCTTTCTATGCGATTGCCGAATAGCGTGGGGAGTCCTCGATGAATGAGGATCATACGCGCGGACAACGCGACGGTCTGCGGCTTGCCCTCGCCGTCCTTGCCGCTGAAGAAGCGAAATGGGCCGCGCTGCTTGGTGAGAGCCGATCCTGGCGGACGAACCGCGAACGCGAGGTACGCCACAAGGCCCTGCAGGTCGCCCAGAAGCGGATACAGACATTGCTCAACCGCACGTCTCCAAAAGGGTCCGATGGGCTCGGCGATGAGGTCGCCGCCGCCCTTGAGAAAGCCGGACTCTGATCGGCGGCGCGCGCTCGCTTTATTGTTGTGCGAGGCTGGCTAGCGCGGCTTCGAGGCTGTCGACGGTGAAAGGCTTCGCAAGGATCGGCCGATCGTTCCAGCAGGGGCCTGGCTGACCGACAAAACCGCCCGTCGCGACAAGGAAAGGGATCGAGCGTGCCGCGAGAGCCTCGGCTACCGCATCGCAAGGCAAGCCGGATTCGAGATAGACGTCCACAATCGCGGCATCGAATTCGCCTGTCGCGATATGTCTGAGCGCCGATGCGATATCGCCGGCGTCCCCGACAATATCATGCCCCAGCGCGCCCAGCGCATCTTCGAGCATCATGGCGACAAGTGGATCATCTTCGACGACCAATATCCTTTTGGGCATATTTTCCCTGCATTATCTGCGAGGCGCTCGTGGCGCGCTCACGAAGCTCGACTTACGGCGGCATCCGAGTGAATGTCCTCCCGGTGCCGCGCCTACGCCTGAGCATCGGCGACCCTCATCCAAAATCATATTGATCCATGTTAATCGCCGCCCAGACCGCCTGCAATCTCGGCTGATAGGGCTAGCAAGGCTGCTTGCCACGAAGGGCATGGCAGTGCATGCACGGCACAAATTGTTCGACCGGGCCGAGGGGAATATCGATGGAATCGGCCAGGATCTCGTCGCTCGGCCGCGACACGCGGGCGAGTCGCCTCATCATCCTTCTCCTGACGATCGGATTTGTTGCGCTCCTCGCCGCGGCATTGACTGCTTTTTATGTCCAGCGCCAGAATGAGGCCGACGCCCGAAAGGTGGCGCACACGCTCGCGGTCGAGGCCAATCTCGGGGCCTTCGCCAGCGCGACAGAGCGGATGGAGACTGCGCGCCGCGGGCTGATCCTCACGCAAAGCCCGGCTTTCGCGACGATCATGGACGAGGCGGAGGAGGACTCGCGCGCCCAGCTTGCATCGCTCGAGACGCTGATCAGCGACAATCCGAAGCAGCGCGGCCGTGCCGCAAGGCTTCACGCGCACCTCGACGCCTATGGCCGTCATTACCGCGCGACGCTCGGCCTTCGCGGCACGGACCGCGCGGCGCTGATCGCCGACTTTACGAACGACAAGGGGGTGCTCGAGGTGCGCGCTGCGCGCGCGGTCGTCGAGGCGATGCTCGAGAGCGAACTCGCGCTCCTCAAGGATCGCGAAGCGCGGCAGCAGCGCACGCAGTCTTTGTTCACCCTGACGCTGATCGGGACAGGAATCCTCCTGCTGGTGGTCGCCGCCGCCACGCTGCTCCTCGTTCGCAACAATCTCGTCGAGCTCCGCGCATCGCGCGCGGAACTTCGCCGTCTCAACGAAGGGCTTGAGGAACTGGTCGATGCGCGCACGGGCGAACTCAAGCGCGCCAATGCCGAAATCCAGCGCTTCGCCTATATCGTGTCGCACGATCTGCGTTCGCCACTCGTCAATGTGATGGGTTTCACGGCCGAACTCGAGACCGCGCGCAAGGCGATCTCGGGCTATCTCGAGCAGGGAGACACGCAGGGCTGGCAGGCGCCCGACGCCGCGACGCGGCTCGCGATCGAGGAGGATCTGCCGGAATCGATCGGCTTCATTCGCACCTCCACGCAGAAGATGGACCGGCTGATCAACGCCATCCTCAATCTCTCGCGCCAGGGTCGCCGCACGCTCGCGCCCGAAACGCTTGCTCTCGGCGACGTCGTGGGCGCGATCGTCGGCAGCCTGCAGCACCGCATCGACGAGACCGGCACGACGGTCGAAGTGTCGGACCTGCCGACCGTGATCAATGACCGGGTCGCGGTCGAGCAGATCCTCTCGAATCTCATCGAAAATGCCCTCAAATATCTGCAGCCGGGGCGGGCGGGGATCATTCGCATAACCGGGGGCGCCGATCTCGGGCGCGCTTGGGTGGCGGTCGCCGACAATGGTCGCGGCATCGAGCCGCGCGATCACGAACGCGTGTTCGACCTCTTCCGAAGGTCGGGCGTCCAGGACCAGCAGGGGGAGGGGATCGGTCTTGCCCACGCCCGCGCGCTTGCCTATCGCCTCGGCGGTAATATCGAAATCCAGTCCGAACTCGGTGCGGGTTCCACCTTTCGGCTGATCCTGCCCCTCGTGTGGCAAAGCGGAGAAGAAGATGCCTGACCAACTGCCCGTAAACATCGTGATGATCGAGGACGATGAGGGGCATGCGCGCCTTATCGAGAAGAACATCCGGCGCGCCGGCATTTCCAACAAGATCCATCATTTTCTCGACGGCACCTCGGCTCTCGAGTTCCTGTATGATGCGGCGGAGGGCCCGGTGCGCAACGGGCCGGCGCTCGTGCTGCTCGACCTCAATCTGCCCGACATGAGCGGGACCGACATTCTCGCCAGGCTGAAGGCCGACAGCAGTCCGCTGCGCCGCACGCCCGTCGTCGTGCTCACGACCACCGACGACAAGATCGAGATCCAGCGCTGCTACGACCTCGGCTGCAACGTCTATATCACCAAGCCGGTGAACTATGAGAATTTCGCCGACGCCATTCGCCAGCTCGGTCTTTTCCTCTCGGTGATCCAGGTCCCCGATCCCGATCCGGTTTGAGACGCGCCCTGGCCCACATTCTCTATATCGATGACGATGACGGCATGCGGCGGCTTGCGTCGCGCGCGCTTGGCCGGAAAGGTTATGAAGTCAGCCTCGCGGCAAGCGGCGGCGAGGGCGTCGACATGGCGAAGGTCACTGCCTTCGATCTCGTTGCCGTCGATCATTATATGCCCGGGCAGGACGGGCTCGCGACGCTCGAGGCGCTTCGCGCACTACGCGACTGCCCGCCCGTCGTCTATGTGACGGGCTCCGAGGAGAGTCGCATCGCCGTGGCGGCGTTGAAGTCGGGTGCCGACGATTATGTGGTAAAGTCGGTCGGCGAGGATTTCTTCGATCTTTTGGCCTCGAGCTTCGAACAGGTGCTCGAGCGTGCCCAGCTTCGGCGCGCGCGCGCCGAGGTGGAGAGCGAGCTGCGCGCGACCAATGCGCGGCTGGAAGCGCTGCTCAAGGAAGTGAACCACCGCGTCGCGAACAATCTCCAGATGGTGATGTCTTTCGTCGCCCTCCAGTCGAAGACGATCGCCGATCCCGCGGCCCGCGAGGCGCTGCAGAAGACGCAACAACGGATAGCGACGGTCGCGCAAGTCAACCGGCGCCTCTACACCACCGACGACGTCGAATATGTGGCGATGGACGATTATCTGGGCGGCCTTGCCGAGGATCTCTCGGCAACCTGGTCGACGGGGGTCGCCGCGCGGCGCGTTATCGCCGACGTCGAGCCCATCCGTGTGGCCACCGACAAGGCCGTGGCGCTCGGCATGATCGCCAACGAATGGGTGAGCAACGCGTGCAAATATGCCTATGGCGACAGCCACGATGGCGAGATTCGGATATCGCTTCGCCGGGCCGACGAGACATTGCTCGAACTCGCGGTTGTCGACGACGGGGCAGGGATGCCCTCCGACGGAACGGCGCGCGGCACGGGTCTCGGAACGCGCCTCATCGAAGCGTTGGCGCGGACCCACAAGGCGGCTGTCTCTTACAGCGCGGTCGATGCATCGCGCGATATGCCGGGCACGAGCGCGCTCATCCGGATCCAGTTGCGACCGGGCGAGCTCAAAGCCTAGTTTGCGCCGCGCGGCTGCCGCGCGGGTTCGGCCGCCGCTGACGGGCGAGGCTGGACGAGCGCATCGCACTGCTTTTCGGGGCGGATGTAGATCGAGCTGATATCGCTCGACGCAGCCTTGAGCTCGGCCTCGATCGCCTCGATCAGCGTCTCGGCCTCGCCCATCGCGAGACGATCCTCGAAGTCGGCGCTTACGGCGACGAAAATCGAATTGGGTGCGGTGTGGATCGTGCGCACATGATTGACCGCGGTAATTTCGGGGCGCCTTTCGACGATGGTCCAGATATGCGCGATCAGTTCGGGGTCCGCAGCCTCGCCGATCAACAGCTCCTTCGCTTCGCGGGCTAGAAGGATCGCGACCGCCGCTAGGATTGCGCCGATCGCCATCGAGGCGATGCCGTCGATCCGCGGATCCCCTGTCGCATGGCTCAGCCATATGCCGCCGGCGGCGATCGCGAGGCCGGCGAGCGCGGCGCTGTCTTCGAACAGGACGATGAAACCTGCCGGATCCTTCGACCGCCGCACCGCCGTCCACCAGCCGAGGTCCCGCCGCCCGGCGTTGAACTCGCGCACCGCGATCGTCCACGACGCACCCTCGAGCAGGAAGGCGATGGCGAGCACGACATAGTTGATCGTCGGATCGCGAAGCGGCTCGGGATCCCGGTAGTGAATCCAGCCTTCGTAGATGGAAATGCCGGCTCCGACGGCGAAGATGAGGATCGCGACGACGAACGCCCAGAAATAAAGTTCGCGGCCGTAGCCGAAGGGGTGACGATTGTCGGGCGGCCGCTTTGCCTTCGCCTGGCCGTAGAGGAGCAGCATCTGATTGCCGCTGTCGACGAGCGAATGGACCCCTTCCGATAGCATCGACGAGGAACCACTGATCGCCGCGGCGACAAATTTGGCGACGGCGATGCCGAGATTGGCAAAGAGCGCACCGTAAAGCACGATGTTCGCCCTGATATGATGCGCCTTCGAGCGCGGCTGGCCCGTATCAGACTGGTCTATCACCGAGCTACCTTCGCCATCGCGGCGCAAGGGGCCGCGCAGGCTCTCGATATCGATAGACAGGGGATGGGACGCGTCATGGGACAGCTACGCCCGGCGGGGCGGCACGTTCCCGAGACGCTTGGCTATGTCCCCGCTCCATCAGCGCCGCCCAGCGCGCCTCTTACGCCGATCGCGCGCCGCGGGGGCGCGAAGGTGCGGGAAGGCGGAAGAAGGTGGCCAGTGCCACACCTTACTTGTCGCGCGGCTGCTTCAGGCTTGCTCCCGCAGCGACCTGCGTGCCGGCGCGCTTGGCGCGCACCGCCTCGAGCAGCGTCAGGGCGGCATTGCGGACTTCACCCTGCATCGCCTTGTCCTTGTCAAAGGCCTCGTGGCTCGTCGCATAGGGTTCGAAATAGCCGATATAGCGATCGAGCTCGGCGCGCGGTCCCGCGGGCACCATATGGATCGACGTCATCCAGTCCGACAGGGAACGCCGGACATTCTCGGCGCCCTCGACATCGCCGTGCACGACGACGGCGAACAGCCGCCCTTCCAGTTCGCGGTGATAATCCCAGCCGGCGAGTTCGAGCGCCTTGGCTTCCCCGACTTCTTTGCCATGCGTCGATGAAGGATCGGGGTTTGCGCCGTCCATGCACACCATCCGATCCATCATCAGCTTGATGGGGGAGCTCGCCATGAACCAGTTGACGGGCGAGATCAGGAAGACGCCATGCGCGCGCATCCACATCGGGTAAATGTCGTTCATCCAGTCCTGCGTCTGGCCGAGCGAATGATTGGGATAACAGCTGCACGGGAAATGGCAGAGCGCTGCGGCGGTGGAGTAGCAGGCCTTGCAGGGGTGGATGTTGCGGCCATATTCGGAATTGAGCCGGCTGAGGTCGAGTATCTCGACCTCGGTATCCTTCTGATCCAGGACGCGCTTCGCGATCTGCCCGATGCGCCAGCTCTTCGACATCTCCCCAGGACATGTGTGCTCCGAGCGCGCCGATCCGTTGACGATCAGGATGCGGCTGGGGCCGTCGGCCCGGGCGTGCACTTTCCGCGCTTCCTCGACCGCCGCGTGCGCCGCGAGCCAGTCGACCGAGAGGTCATAGTCGGGATCGGCGAAGCCCTTGCCGGCCTTGCGCGTTTGCGGGCTCTTGCGCTCGTCGCGATAGGCCTGCCAAGCGATCGCCGCGATGCCTTCGAGCTCGCCGCGAACCGCGTCGAAGCCTTCGTCGCGAAACTGCTCGAGATAGCGGGCGAGGAACTCGGCCTTGCGCAGCTTCGGGCTGGGCATGCCTTTGCGGGCTACCGGAACGGCAAGAGACTTAGGAGGCGTTGACAAAGGGGATTCCCAAGCGTGGTAGTTTCTGATTCACGGTAGCTTTTGAGGAGGCTGCCGTGATCCGGGGATTGATGAGCGACGAGGAGTGGGCCTGTCTTGAGCCGTTCGTGATCGAGCGTGGTG
>JAEULK010000005.1 GCA_016793775.1 Sphingopyxis sp.
GGCGTCTTCGTGACCGTCGACGGCCGGGCCGTCGCCCGCGCGCTGGCGCGCGACCGGGCCGATCGGCTGCTGCCGGTCTGGCTCGGCTGCCGCATCGTCCGGCCCCGCGAAATCTTCCTGATCAATGCGGCGCCGGACAGCCTCGACGGGCGGTACTTCGGGCCGCTTCCGACCATCGGCCTGCTCGGAACGGCGCACCCGATCCTGACCCGCGACGCCCCGTGCGCGCCGCTGCGCTGGCGCCCGTCGGGACGCGATCCTGTTTTTCCCCGCAGCGAAAAGGAGTGATATCGATGCTCATCGGAACTTTCGAAAAGTGCGGCGACGGCTATGCTGGCCGTCTGCGCACCCTCACCTGCGATGCCGCGATCACCATCGTTCGGGCGCAGCCGTCGGCGGCTGAAAATGCCCCCGAATGGCGGCTGCTCCTCGGCGACGCTGCAAGTGGAATCGAAATCGGCGCCGGTTGGAACCGCACCGGCGAGCGCGCCGGTGCGTTCATCGCGGTACAGATCGACGACCCCGCCTTCGCGGTTCCGCTCCGCGCGAACCTGCTCCGCGCGTCGCAGAAGGATGGCGAACATCATCTGCTCTGGTCGCGCCAGTCGGCGCGCGAGCGGAGCTAGACCATGGCATACGGGCCGCGATCGTCCTGCACCGCCATTGCGCTCGCGCTGCGCTGCGCGGCAATCGGCTGCGCACTCGGCGCGTCGTTCGGCGGCGCATCCGCTGCCGTCGCCGCGCCGGCGGTGCATGCCGATGTCCATCCCTATGCGGCATCGGTCGCCGAGGCGTCGCAGCGTTTCGGTATCCCCGAACGCTGGATCTGGCGCGTCATGCATGCCGAAAGCCGGGGCAACGCGCGCGCCGTCTCGCACGCTGGCGCGATGGGGCTCATGCAGATCATGCCCGCGACCTGGGCGATGTTGTCAGCGCGCCACGGACTTGGCGCCGACCCGTTCGATGTGCGCTCGAACATCCTTGCAGGTGCCGCCTATTTGCGCGCCATGTGGGATCGCTACCGCGATGTGTCGCTGATGCTCGCCGCCTATAATGCGGGACCGGGCCGCGCCGACGCCTTCGCGTCCGGACGGCGCGGACTGCCTGCCGAAACGCGCGCCTATGTCGCGCGGATCGCGCCCGAGCTTGGCGCTTCCGGCATTGCTTCGCGCGCCGCCGCGCCGCCTTCGGTCGCGCTGGGCTGGCAGCGATCGACACTCTTTGCCGCGCGGGGCGACAACGCCTCCATCGTCGAAGATCGCGCGCGGGCCGTCCCGGACTCGAGCAGTCTGCCGGAGAGTCCGACGGCCGCTGCGCCAGCCACCGGTGCCGGGCGGCACCAGCTCTTCGTCCCGCTTTCCGGTCAGGACCGTCGATGAAGACCTTCCTCGCTCCGCCGCGTTCGTCCGCGCCTTGTCGGGTAAAGCCGGCAAGGAAGGGCGGGATTGGCCGGGATGGAAGGGAAGTATGGCGAGATAAAAGGGCTGCCAGCCACTTGGTCGATGAGGGGCGCAAATCAGCGGAAAATTCATATGGCTCGCAATTGCCTGGCCATATGATGTCGGACATTCCGAAGAAAATTCAGTGCCTTATGATATGGCAGGCCCGTCGTGAGCGGTGACGACGGTGAGTTTAAGATCCGGCCGGGAAGGGGGCGGGACCGCGGGGCCGGGGTGTCGCGCCGGGGGCGGAGCCTTGCCGGGCAGGTGCGCCGCTCCATGGCGCGCAAGGGTTTCGCGCGCCGTCCGCCGGGGTCCGGCGGCGGCACCGGGCATCATGGCCGCGGCCGCCGCGCGCTCGCGCGGGCACGCTTTCGTGCCGACGGCCGCCGCGTCGTCATCAAGGCGCGGATCGTGCGCCACAAGGGCCAGCGCTTCCGCTCGGCGCCGCTCGCGCGTCATATCCAATATCTCGAACGCGACGGCGTCACCCGCGACGGCCGCGACGCATCGATGTTCGACGCGGAGGGGGACGCAGCCGACCGCGCCGGCTTCGCATCGCGCTGCGAGGACGATCGTCATCATTTCCGTTTCATCGTCAGTCCGGAAGATGCCGGGGAGATCGACGACCTCAGGCGCTTCACCCGCGACCTCATGGCCGACATGGCAAAGGATCTCGAGACGCGGCTCGACTGGATCGCGGTCGATCATTGGAACACCGACAATCCGCACATCCATATCCTCGTCCGCGGCGTCGCGGACGACGGCAAAGATCTCGTCGTCGACCGCGGCTATATGAGCGAAGGGCTGCGCTGGCGCGCCGAGGACATCGCCACGCTCGAGCTCGGGCCGCGCAGCGCGCGCGACATCGCCGATGCGCTCGCGCGCGAGGTCGACGCCGAGCGCTGGACGGGCCTCGACCGGACGCTCGAGCGGATAGCCGCCGAGGGGGCAGGCGAGATCGATCTCCGGCCGGACGGTCAGGCCGATGGGCATCTTCATCGGCAGCTGCTTGGCCGGGCGGCGAAGCTCGAGGCGCTCGGTCTTGCCGAGCAGATCGAGTCCGGCATCTGGGTCATGCGCGGCGATGCCGAAGCCGTGCTGCGTGACCTCTCGGTTCGCGGCGACATCATCAAGACCATGCACCGCGCCTTGACCCGCGATGGCGGCCGCTTCGACCCGTCGGTGCTTGCTCTCCACTGCGATGTGCCGACCGATCCGGTCATCGGCCGCCTCGTCGATCGCGGGCTTCACGACGAACTCGCCGGCAGCGCCTATGCGATTATCGACGGCGCCGACGGGCGCACGCACCATCTGCGGTTCGGTGACATGGAGATGACCGGCGACGCGCGGCCCGGCGCCATTGTCGAGCTTCGATCCTGGGCCGACGCGAAGGGGCAGATGCGGCAGTCGCTCGTGACGCGATCGGACCTGCCGCTGGGTGCGCAAGTGACCGCGCCCGGTGCGACCTGGCTCGACCGTCAACTCGTCGCCCGCGAGCCGGCGGCGAGCCATCAAGGCTTCGGACGCGAAATTCGCGATGCGATGGATGCGCGGTCGCGCCACCTCGCCGAGCAGGGACTGGCGAGCCGCCAGGGTCAGCGCGTCATTCTCGCGCAGGGTCTCATCGAGACCTTGAACGCGCGCGACCTCGACGCGGCGTTCCGCTCGATCGCCGAGCGCACCGGCCTCGCGCACAGGCCCTCGGGAGCCGATGACCATGTAAGCGGCATCTACCGCGAACGCGTCACTTTGTCTTCGGGCCGTTTCGCGATGATCGACGACGGGCTCGGTTTCCAGCTCGTTCCCTGGCGCCCGGCGCTCGACAAGCATCTTGGCCAGCATGTCACCGGGACGATGACGCCCGGCGGCACCGTCGACTGGGCGCTCGGGCGCGGCAGGGGCATCGGGCTGTGAGGCCGGGCATCCATCATGGGAGGCGAGCGTGAACGACAGGATTCTCTGGGGCCAGATAACGGCCGTGTTTCTGATCG